>JBMOLK010000187.1:0-9782 GCA_049325575.1 Bacillota bacterium
ACTGGTATAGTGCAATGAACCTGCATATCTTTTGAAACCGCTTATTTGTTCGGTATTTTTTCCGTCGAAATTTGCATCTATTCCTGTTATGGTATCGTTATATACCTGGAACTCACAAATTCTAGCGCAGTTATCGCGATCCGCCTCGTCAATATACAGCCTGACATAACTGCATTTAAACGGTGCAACCGGCCTATCAGTAATGCCAAGACCCAAGGAGTTGTCCACTATATCAATATCTCTCCAGTTCTCCCCATCATCACTTGCCTGCAAACGGTATTTTTTTGTAAACAAATAGTGGTATGCACTGCCTGAAGCTTTTTCATGTACTACTTTCCAGCGGTTTAATGTTTTAGTTCCACCAAGGTAGACTCTAAGCCACGAACCGTTTCCATAGCCAACACCAGTACACCATTTATCCGCATTATTATCTCTGGAGATTATTCCATTAACAGCATTGCTTGCTGGCTCATATGGGAGCTCTCTGCTGGCAGTAACAGGCTTTTGTTTTGCGATATTCACATTGGATGTAGAATTATTTACATTTACGGCAACACTGTAGCCCGTATATTTTGATTTATTTCCGTAAATGTCTGTTGCAGAATCGAGATAAAATAAAAATTTACCTTCTCCACTATAGTAATTGTTTGGAATACAAACAGCATCATATGTATAATTGCCATTTGAGGATACCGAAGAGAGATCAGCTGTTATATAATCAGATTGTGGAATTCCATCTTTTATTATTTTAAAGGTCACTTCAGAAATTGGCGCAATGTTTTCTTTTAAAACAGCCTTCAAATTCACCGATTCACCAACTGCAATTTCATTGGTACTTGCAGTAAAAGAAGATATTTTAGGCCCCCTTTCATTTGTATCTATATAAATCTCTGGAGCTGTTATTCTCACATTCATTGAGTCGCTACTGGTACTTAAAACTTCCACCTTGATTCCGGAGTTTGAACCGTTATTAAGTTTTGCGGTAGTATAGGTATTTGTCTTATCGGTATCATCAAGCAAGGTATAATCAGAGCCTTGAGCATAGAAATGATAGGGATTTATTTCTTCTCCTTTTATATTTGTTTTTGCACCTTCCAGGTCAACGCCTCCTTCATTTACTGCTTTTGTTTCATCGATATGCCAGATTGCAATACCTCCATAACCACATGCCGGATACAGCGAGGAATCAAATCCGCTTAACTGTCTGTTTTCAATAAGAAAATACTCTTTAGGATTATTAGTATTGATACGGAGTACGTTTTTTCCTGTAGCTGCTTTGAAAGAATTTACCGTATAAATTCCCGAACGGTTTGCAATTACAGGTTTTAAATAACCAAGCTTAATTTTACTCCAAGGGTCAAGATGTATAGGTATTTCTCCTCCCATTTTATGATTAGAACCTGTACCCATCAAGCTGTGAATTCCAACATGATGGTACAGATCAGGCAATCCCAAGCAGTGACCAAATTCATGGCAGTATACTCCTATTTTTGCTCTGTTTTCTCCTTGTATTTCACCAGAGAAAACTGCTGTTTTCCCATCCATAGTTACTCCATCAAATGCTGTTCCTAATCCAGTTGCATCTGCAAAAGGCCAAACACCTGGAAAGGTTGGATTGTTTGTGGTTTCATACCCGGCAAAAACAAATGTTATAATCAATTCCTCTGGCGAAAGCTTTCCATTATTGTTTTTATCAAAAGATTTAAAATTGACATAGGAATCTATATTAGCAATAATTTGCTTCTTAAATATTTTAGCTAATTCATCATGCACCTGATCTTTATTTTTATCTGCAGTACCGGGATGATTTGTGTTCAAATGAACTTTTATAACACCATCATTTGCTGTTCCATATGATTCCTCAGCTGGTCCAAAAATTGTTTTGCCTTCCGATTCTTCATCAAAAAAATTTCTTAAGGTAGCACCGGAAGTGCCAAATAAAGAATTGCTCCATTCCTGGTCGTTAGTATACGTAAGCGCCCTGTCGTTAAAACTTACAAGTACTATTAACGCCTTTCTGTTTACTGCTGCATTGGGATTGGTCTTAAAACTGTAATCAATAACAGGTGAGGGTACAGGGCCTGACGCATGTACACAAATTGAACCCGCAAAAACCAATATAATACCTAAAACCAAAATCAGCATGCCTTTCTTAATAATTAATAACTGTCTCATTTAAAATATTCCTCCCTTTTTTTATGTTAGGTAATTCCAAAAAATAACTGGTCAATTGCCATTTCAAAAAATTTGATTTGATGGGCTTTGTGACTTAAATATTTTATAGGTTATTTTTTGAAATAGCCGTATTTCTAAAAATCAACTGGTCAATAGCCCTTTCAAAAATATTGTACAGGATGTTTTTTTGATTAACTCCTTAATTTGTAAGTACAACATCATCTATATATGCTCTAAATGACGAATTGGGCGATGAATTAGCATGCTCATATCCTACACGTATATTTTTAATTGTTTTGCCATTGCACCAGTCACCGATTTTTGCAGTAATATAATTCCACTTACCTACGTTGCCATGTCCAGATTCCGGAATAAGTTTGTTGCCATTAAAATCAACCACATCTGTTGTTCTTAAAAAAGTACCGTCAGTAAACTCAATATCTACTCCCACAAACCTTCCATATTCGTTATCAGGGTATATCCAATAGGATAACTTAGTGTCTCGGGAGACATATTTATTAACATTGTTATATAAGTCAAAGTAACAATAAGAATTACCCCCCTTATCAACTCCAGCAACAAAAAGTGAATTGGAACCATTATAGAATTTTGTAGAAGTTGTATAGCAATACAATGTCCCAAAAGTATCTGTTTTGAAAGCAACGGTATTGGTACAATCGAGAGCCCCTAAAGCAAATAGCTTATCCATTGGGTTTACAAGATTCTGACCTTCAAAATCAGCTTTTATACCTGAATAATCTGAATCTATTTCCCTAATAATAATATCATCCACATATGTTTTAAAAGTACCTGTTCCGCTGTATTGATCATATGCAAGCATTATCTGCTTAATCACCTTTCCGTTTATATTCGGATACTGTCCAATATTGCATTTAATTTGGTTCCATGTATTTACAATACCTCTTCCTCCATTAGGATGCATCGTGGTTCCATTCTGATCAAACGCCTTTAACCCCCTTAATGTTGTACCGTCAGTAAACAAAACATCTAGTCCAACAAACCTTGAGTTTTGATTTGTGGGGTACATCCAATAGGAAATTTGGGTTTTGTCGGTTATTTTTATGTTCAGATCATCATATAGAGTAAAATAACAATAAGAATAGTATGCATTGCTGTCATTACCAGCTACCATTACGGATGCTCTATTACTGTGAGCTTTTTCAGTTGTAACACTACATTGGGGCTGAGTGTTTGGTGTATATCCAAAAACATATTCACTATATGCTATTTTATTTTTAGAGTGAGGCTTTGTAGATATTCTAGTTGATGAGTTCATTTGTTTAATTGGTCTTGAATCAAAATCTGCTGCAAATCCATTAAGCTGATCATTAAAAAGCTGAAACTCGCAAATTCTAGCACAATTATCTTTGTCAGCTATATCTATATATAGTCTTACATATCTGGCACTGAAAGGATCGACCATTCTGTCTGTTATACCTAATGTATTCCCTGTAACAACATCAACATCTATCCAATTGTCGACACCATCGACACTATACTGGAGTCTGAAATCACTTGGACAATATTCTTTGAATTCACTGCCTGAACCACGTTCGTTGATAACCTTCCAGCGATTTATGGTCTTTAATTCGCCCAAGTCAACTTTGAGCCATGAACCGTTTCCGTTTCCAATGCCTGTACACCACTTGTCATTTACATTAGAAGTATTTGAGTAGGTTGTACCATTAACAGCCTTTGATGAAGGTTCATGAAGAAGTTGATTACTTGCCGTTGCAGGTTTATTTAGAGCCAGATTTCCATCCGAAATACTTGGATCTATTGTTATTGATGGCCTTTTTCCTGCCCATGAAGCTTTTACTCGCAAATTATTTTCTGCTATTGGATAAAATGAATATGTGCCTGATAAACCTTTAAGGTCTACAGTAGCTTCCCAGGTATTATCACCAACATTTTCTCCAATAACATCAAAGCCTCCACCATTTTGACCATTGGTTGCTCTAAATAAAACACTTCTAATATTTGATAGCTTGTCAGTTACAATTGCCTTTAAGTTTATTGTTCCATCCTTTGCAAAACTACGAGTAGCTGTAAATGCTTCAAAAACAGGTTTTTTATTATAATCTGTATATATTTCTTCTGCATTGATATATACTTCAATAGAATCTCCATTATTACTTAATACTTCCAGTTTAAAATTACTGCTTTTGTTGCTTCCGGTTGGATCATCCATCCTCGGTGAGTTCAAATTACTATTTGGAGTTGTACTTTCGTTAAATATACTCACATTACACTCTTTAGAGAAGAGACGACTTTTGTACAAAGACAATGGCTGTTCTAATTGAACTTTATAAGGAGGTTCATCTTGACTCTTGCTAGTATCAACATGATAAATTGCAATACCGGGATAAGCACAAGTATCTTTATTGTACAACACTTGATCAAATCCAATAAATTGCCTGTTTTCAACAAAAAAATATTCGGAAGGATTGATGGTATTTATTCTAAGAACATTATAGCCCTTTGGGGAGTTGAAAGAATTCACAGTATAAACGCCTGATTTGTTTGCTATGACAGGTTTTATAAGTCCCATTAGTTCCATAGAATAGGCGTCAAAGTGTGTATCTCCTGTCTCCATTATACTAAATTTTTGTAACGGTAATCCTCCTGAGGAATATAGATCCTCTGCATCGAACAGATGTCCCAATTCATGGCAGATAGTAAATACATTCTCCGTAACATATGCATTTGTCAGAGCATCATGACTTAATAGTTCTCCTACATTTATAATCACGTCATCATAATATTTGCCATTAAATTGAGGTATAATTTGACTTGCAGAAGGCCAAAGTGCAGGCATTGAAGCAGTCCGGCTGCGGTCAAATCCAGCAGCAACAAGTATTATATTCAATTCGCTATTTTCAATAAGATTATCTCCATCAGCATCAAATGTTTCCAAATTAACAATTTTGGATATTTCACCCAGAACCTTGCCGTACATGGCATAAAAATCTCTTTCAACTTCATTTTTCGTCCTACCGGCAATACCTGGATGGTTTTCATTTATATCAATTCTGATTACACCATCATTGGCTATTCCATTGTTTTCATAAATCGGTCCGTAAATTATTTCTCCACCGGAAATTTCATCATAAAAATTTCTTACTGTTTCACCGGACTTCCCGAAAATTTTGTCATTCCATTCCTCATCACTAGACATAATCTTTCTGTCATTGAAGTTGATAAGTACAATCAAAGCCTTTTTATTGGGAATTGCGCTAAGGTGAATTATAGGCGATAGTTGTGCATAGGCCAACTTTGGAGTTGGTACGACAATAAGAAGCAACAGCATTAATCTGGTTAGCCTGAAAACAATTTTCTTGCTGTTTTCATTCATGGGAAATCATCCTTTCTACTATTTTTGTTATATTATTGTATACTATAAATGCACAGCATTTTGTCACAACACTACAGCATTTTGTAATGACTTTTTAAAAGAGGACACTTTTTAAGAAACATGCAAAAAAGCAGTCAAATGAATGTTTGCCCATAAGTATAGGGTAATACAATTCAAAATGACTGCTTTGAAATGTCCTAAAACGTTATTTTTTATAACATGATTGCACTCTTTATATATTGTGCTAAATTTCTATTTATTTTGACATAGCTGAAGCATGAATATTTTTTTGAATAAAAATGAAACAGAATGACAAAAATATTTTTATTGCAATTTCTGAAAATATTCTTGGACCAAACCATAAGTAGAAAAGGATTAAAAACTGGAAACTCAATTTGGACAAAATAGTTTTTTGGCTCCTGTGTTTTCTGCAAAATCTCTCAGAATTAGTTACAGGGACAGTAAAGGGTATACAATAAAGATAGGTAGTATATCTCCTTCTTCCAACACCCCACTTTCTTGATATTAACAAATTACTGCTTCAGATGGGAATTTTAATTCTTTATTTAAGTACTCTTCCCATTTATCCAATACCTTAAATATATTATCTTCATCAATGTCAGTTAAAAGATTCTGTATTCTCAAGTCTATACTTCCATTTTCCTCTTTTTTTATCTGATTTCCGTTATTGTCATACTCATAGCTTTAATATCTCTACGCCATCAATGTTTTTAGCCAAAATACCGACTATGTTCTTATCCGGGTCATGACTATATTCCACCGTTATGCCGTTTCCATACCTTATCCCTGCGAGCTGGCTGTCAGGTTTGTAGGTATAGGCTGCTGCCAGGGTTCCACTATCCCATACCTCTTCCATCCTGCCCTGGACATCATACTTATAATTTGTCCTCCTGCCCGTCAAATCCTTAAGCTCTATAACATTTCCATTTCTGTCATAGTTGTATTCCAGCATGAACTTACCATTCATGCTTTTACTCTTAAGTTTCATGTTGGGGGTATAGGTATAATGGTATACCGTACCCGTACCTGAGGCTGTCATAAGGCTTCCATCGGCATAGTACCTGAATTCCTCGCTCCTGCCTGTTTCCGCATCCCTCTTGAGGGTCAGGTTGTCATCCTTGTTGTACATGTACTCAACTGTATTCCGGTTCCTATCGGTCTTCTTTACAAGCCTTCCCCGCAAGTCATATTTATACTGTATTTTACCCCTTGCCGGATCAATAATCCTTGCCAGGCGGTTCATACTGTTGTATCCGTATTCAGTTTTACTGCCGTTTCCGTCAATGCTTGCTGTTATGTTGCCGGCATAATCATAGGAATACTTTTCACTACTGCCGTCAGGTTTTTGTATTTCGGTTACTCTTCCCCTTACATATTTTCATACTGTTTATCTTCCATTCTATCTTTATCCAACGTTGTATTTTCAATAATTTCTATATCAGCGAGTAAATTGTTGGCATCTAATTCCATTATAGCGTTCAAAAAGCTTATTAAGATGTCCTTGTTTTCCTTTCATCCAAATATCCGCTGGAAAATAAAATCATTCTTTACCTTGAGTCTTTTCATTAGCTTTTCACCTCTAAATCAATTATACCATGTATAGAACAATTTTAGAATCCAAGTCTATCAACACTCCTTAACTGTAAGAACGGCCCTTACCTTTTACTATTGCAATACGCCTAAAAACTAAAAGCTGCAAAGTCCAGCTATCATTATGCATTGCTGCCTTTGGAAGAGTGTCGAACTGGTTTAAAAGAACTTTTGCAACACAAAAAGCATCGTGGCTATCTGTTTTATGAGATATTGCCTGATTACGCCTTTCGGTATAAGTGTAAATAGGAGAAGAATCAACAGACTTTACGTTATAGCCAAGGCTTAAAAGATAACGTGCAAAGTTCCTGCCGTTGATGGTTGTGTTTTCAAGTCCGAAACAAGGAGTAATACCCCTTTTAGCTTTGCAGTGGCTTCACAGACATAGGTCCTGAATCGGCTTTACACTGCTTAACGCCCCTATGTAGATTTCAACAAAGCAATTTATTAACCGTTGGTTGTATGGGAGGTTTAACCGGACTTTCCGCTTCTCTTGTTTTTCTTAGAAGGCTCTATAAAAACTTCAGAACATATTTATGAAATAGAAATTTGTAAAAATAATACTCTGAAGGTTTCCGAAAGGACACTTTAAAATTACTTCGTAGACTCTTTAAAGCTATTCCTATGCCTTTCTTTTTTGAGGAGGGATGGGGTTCTTTAGCAGGCATGCCGCTGGCACGGTACTTTGCAACACGTGACTTCCATAAATTATGTTTATCATTTGATCTTGATGCCATAAATAGATTTACCTCCAGTAAATATAGTTTTCTGGAAACAGTTTATTATAAATCTATTATAATTTATAGATACAAGCGATTACCTGCTTACGGATAAATATAGCCCCGGCACTATGCCGAGGCTGAATCTGTGTATTACGTGTTAAGTTGATTAATATGTATATGGCAAATTGATAATTGATATTGTAGTTCAAAAGTTTTACCATCCTGTTTTGCTATCCTCATATGTGCTGGGTACGTCTGCAGGTGAAACTTTATCCTTCAAGTCTTTTGATAACACATCAATAATTATGGACATCATTTCTTTATTTCTCTCTTCTTCATAGTAAATATATGCGGTCTCTATATTTACTTTCTTTATATGCTCCCAATCGTTTAATTCAATTATGTACTGTATTTCTTCTAGTAAATTTTCACTTGCCTTTTTCCCTTCATATTCGAAGAATTCATTAATACCCTTTTCAAGTTCATTCCATTTATAACTGATATTAAAATAGCAACTAATAAATTTTTTGTATGTCTTTAAGTCTTTGTAATTATTCACAAGTTCATCTCCTCTATTAATTTGGTACTGGAAATACTGTTTTAATTCTAAATCCTGATACTTGTGTTGTATCCTTTACCAAATACATTTGAGAACGTACCATAGGCTTTATTTTAGTTATTGATGCAGGTTTAACTCCAAACCCTAAATCATAACCATGATTACCAATAAGTTCAAGTTGCCCTGTTGCCCCATTATCAAGCCAATTTGTCTGCTAGTGGTGCATATTTAATAAGCATGACTTTAAGGTTTGTTTTAATTTATATGTTAGGCAAAGTACTTTTATGAAGTATCCTGATTTCCATTTTAGCTGCTTTTACAGCCATTATCAGTTCTTCAGGTTTTGAATCCTTTAGCATATATCCATCGGCTCCATTTTTCAAAGCCCTTGCTATGTTTTCGTCATCATTAGACGTATTAAGTATAATTACCTTGATCTGGCTGTACTTTTCCTTTATTAGTCTTGTGCCTTCAACACCATCACAATGAGGCATGACTATATCCATAAGGACTACATCGGGAAGGTGTTTATCACATTGTCCCAATGCACCCCTTCCATCCTCAGCAAATCCTACTACACAAATTTCATTATCGTGTTCAAGTATATATCTTAGACCTTCCTTCAAGATCAATTGGTCATCAACTATAAGTACTTTAATCATGGTTCCCTTTACTTGAAATGGTTATTGTACAAATTATACATTATTATTCCTGCTGCATTTTTTATACATTGATAATACATTAAATATACATTTTCTTCAAGCATTTCATACAATATTCACTTTAAGTTGTACTTTTAGAATTTGTTCATTTAAAGAACTGGGGTGAAAAAAATCACACTACTCAAAAACATTTATAAATTCTATAATTTTATTAAATTTAAGTGTTAGTGAGATTGAATTTGAAAGGAGGATAGCTTCATATTGTTCAAAATCTAAGTAAAATCAATATTTATTAATTATTTTTGGGGAGGTAATTAAATGTTAAAAAGTGTAAGAAAATTAGCAATAACTATGGTATTTCTTGTTATAATGCTGACAGCTTTATTCAGCATTCAGGCATATGCAGCTGATTATGCAACAGGTACATTCTACTTCGCAAATCGTGACAGAATCGTCGACATCTATGTGAATGGTGTTAAGGTCAATACATCCACATACCATCCAACCGATGAACTCAATGGCGATTATAACACTTTATCTATTGGACTTAGAGAAGGAAAAAATGTTATTGCCATATGTGCTACAAAGGAAACCGGAGATAAGAGGGGTTTTATTGGCAATATCGTTACATCGAAGGGAACTAATTACACAACGGGTTCAAATCAGAATAAGCCATA
>JBMOLK010000188.1:0-66757 GCA_049325575.1 Bacillota bacterium
TAACATGATAATTCATTTTAGCAGAAATTCGGATTTGGAATACATCTTATATATTGAAGGTATTAAAGAGTACAGCGATATTGATAACAACCTGATAGAGATATTCAGTAACAACATTTCCTCGGCTTTTGAAAATGCTTCATTAAACCTTAAGCTTCAAGATACCCAGAAAGAAATAATATTTACCCTGGGAGAAATTGCAGAAGCCCGGTCAAAAGAAACGGGGAACCATGTAAAAAGAGTTGCCGAGTTTTCCAAATTGATAGCAATTAAGTATGGTCTGTCCGAGGAAGAAGCAGAAGTTATTTACCTTGCATCTGCTATGCATGATATCGGTAAACTGGGTATACCAAACAGTATACTCAACAAACCGGGGAAGTTGACAGAGGAAGAATTTGAAATAATGAAATCCCATACCACCATAGGATATGAGATGTTAGAAGGCTCTAACAAGGATATTATAAAAACAGCAAGTATCATTGCCCTTTTGCACCATGAAAAATATAATGGTACAGGTTATCCCAAAGGGCTTAAGGCAGATGAAATACACATTTATGGGAGGATAACAGCTATTGCAGACGTTTTTGATGCTCTGGCCACTGTAAGAGTATACAAGCCAGCATGGGAGATTGATAAGGTGCTTCAGTATTTAAAAGAGGAGAGAGGGAAGCATTTTGACCCGAAACTGGTGGATATATTTTTTGAGAATATAAACGAAATATTGGTTATACGTGATTCTTTCCCGGATAACCTGAAGGACAAGTTGTAAAATTATCGTAGTAATGTGAAAATCCCGCTGAATATATGAATTCAGCGGGATTTTTTGAATCGGCCCTTCTATGCTTAAGCCCTGCATTTATTCTGCGGTGAATCAAGATGAATCTGCATAAACTCTATTCTATTGCCGTCAGGGTCCCTTACCCAGCATTGATAATTCAGATCCTTACCCTGGCACGGTTCAACATCAAGGGTTATACCCCTTGATTTAATCCTGTTTGCAATTTCATCGATATCATCCACTTCAAAACACAAATGAGAGTATGTATGATTATCAGTGTTTTGCGGGCTTCCGTAGAAAAGCTCTATAAACTGTCCTTCTGCCAGCTTGATATAATGAATCCAGGGATTTTGCTGATCATCCTTAATTTCGAAGACATGTGTAAAGCCTAACACATTACAGTAAAAGTCCAGGGACTTTTCCATGTCAGATACAATAAACGCAGCGTGAGCAATGCCCTTAATCACAATTCATTCCCCCTTGTAAACTATTCTTACCATCATATTATATAATATATTTTATATGATATGGAAAGAGATTAATCAAGTTTTTTTAGAATGTAATTGCTAGAGTTTTTTAAATATTTACCCGGTTCTTAATTATGGTTTATGTATTAGTGAAGGATATTGGTGATTTGTGTCGAAATATATATTGTGAGAATTATTCTAGTAAATTAAAAATGTGATATTGGACGGTTTGCCAATATGGATATAAATAAGTATAATTCAGAAGAGTACCAAAGAATGAAGGAAATTGTACCATTAAGAATCAGCTGCGTCCTAGGCGGTATTTTATCTCCTGCCATAACAATTGTTTGGATGCATATTTATTCTGACATATCGGCCTATAAACTTCATCATATTCTTTATTCTCTACTGTTTTCCTTAGTGTTTTTCAGTATATACATATTATCCTATAAAAGCAGATTTATTATGAATAATGCATATTATTTTTTATACGGATTATGCTTTATTCTGACTTTATCAACACTATATTTTGCCCGTCAGTCAAACTTTTCAGAACAGAATACAAATATGGTATTGTTTGTATTTTTTGCTGTTATACTGATAATTAGAAAGACATCCCATCTTGTAGTTTTTATAGGTATAATGTTTATTGCAGCAATGATTACTATATATTCGGTGAAAGACCCTCATGTAAGCAGGGAAGACACCATTGCATTTATTATTATGTACAGCTTTGTCTCTTATGTATACATAAAAACAAAACAGGGTACTTTAGAAGCTCTAAAGGAAAGTGAAGAACATTATAGAAATCTGGTTGAAATATCTCCCCTTGCAATTGTAGTTTACCAGCAGGGTATAATTGTTTATGCCAATGCGGAGTCTTTAAAGCTGACAGGTGCATCTTCTATAGAAGAGATCATTGGAAAACCAATTATTGACTTAATCCACCCGGACTTTAGGGATAATAGAAAGTTTGGCAATGATAAAATTTCTGAAAGTAATAACAATGATTTTATTGAGGAAAAACTGGTTTTGCCGGACGGAAGAATTATTGAAGTTGAAGCCAACTACATAGGGGTTGTCCACCAGGGTAAACCTGCAGTTATGAGCATATTTAAAGACATTACAGAGAGGAAAACCACAGAAAGGAAGCTTATTGAAGCAGAATCAAGATATCGGAGTTTGGTGGAAAGTGCACTGGTGGGTGTATATCTTTATCAGAATGAAAGGATAATTTATGCAAACCCCTATCTTGAAAGGATCCTGGGCTATACTGTAGAAGAGCTAAGTCATATCAGTTATATGGACCTGGTACATCATGAGGACAGGCCCAGGTTTATGACAAAGGATACACCAAATTCAAGTGTTGATAACATACAACAATTTAGAGTCAAAAGAAAAGACGGAAGTATTATCTATGTGGAAATTCATGCATCAGTAATAACTTACAACGGAATATCAACGGTTATAGGCACTTTGCTTGACATATCCCACATAAAAAGCGCAGAGGAGCAAATTAAGCTTATAGCTTATCATGATGCGCTGACCGGACTCCCAAACCGCTATCTGTTAAATGATTACCTGACTCAGACTCTCTTGCAGTGCAGAATTAATAAATCCCAACTGGGAGTAATGTTTATTGACCTGGATAGATTCAAGATTATAAATGACACAATGGGGCACAGCTTTGGAGACAGTATCCTAAAGCAAGTATCAGAGAGACTTAGTAAGTGTGTGCGCAGGGATGATATTGTTTCACGCTATGGCGGCGATGAATTTGTAATAGTATTAAACGGAATTGATAAGGATAGCTGCTCACAAATAGCCCGTAGGGTAATTGATGCCTTCAGTCAGCCTTTTTGCGTAAACAGCCATGATGTATTCTCTACTCCAAGCATAGGAATAAGCTTTTTTCCAAAGGACGGCGACAATGTTGAAACACTTCTTAGAAATGCCGATGCAGCAATGTATCTGGCAAAGGAGCTTGGTAAAAACAATTATCAATTTTACAATGAAAATATTAACAAGACAGTATCAAGAAAAATGGAACTGGAAAACGGTCTTAGGAAGGCTCTGGCTAACGGGGAGTTTGTGCTGCATTACCAGCCCCAGGTAGATCTGGAGTCGGGCAAAATATCAGGAATTGAAGCTCTTATCCGCTGGCAAAACCCTGTTCACGGACTGATTCCTCCTTCCGAATTTATTCCACTTTCAGAGGAGACAGGTCTTATAGTTCCTATTGGTCAATGGGTGCTTGAAACAGCTTGCAGGCAAAACAAGATGTGGCAGGAGGCGGGATTTCCTGCTGTTCCAATAGCCGTCAATGTTTCGGTTAATCAGTTGTTGTATTCGGATTTTGTAACGGTCTTAAGACAGACACTGGATAAAACCAGGCTGGACCCACAGTATCTTATAATAGAGATAACTGAAAGCGTGATGCAGGATATAGAAAAAACATATGAAATTATAAAAAGCTTAAAGTCATTGGGGATTAAAGTAGCTATTGATGATTTTGGTACTGGGTATTCATCAATAAGCCTTCTTAAGAATCTTAAGTTTGATATATTAAAAATAGACCCTTCTTTCACAAGGGACTTTAGTGTCAATCACAGTTCGGTTGTTCTGGTAAAGTTCATTATAGATCTGGCCCACGAGCTTGATTATTTTGTGATTGCAGAAGGTATTGAAGATAAAAACCAGGCAATGATACTAAAGGAGAAGAACTGTGACTTAGGACAAGGATATTACTTTAGCAGACCTCTACCGGGCGAAAGTCTGGAAAAAATCCTGAACAATACATATCACCAAATCTAAGCATTTAAAACAGAAAGAACCCTGTTCATTTTAACATGCCTCGCCTAAAAACCTAGTAAACCTATAGGAATTTATAAAAATATTTTTATAAAGTATTGACATATTTTTCATGATGCTTTAAAATAATAACATACTAAACATATAAGAATACTGGGAAATAAAATATTTTATGGGGGAAATAAAAGATACTGTCCAAAACCAATTTCCACAAGTCTTAAGAAGTAAAAAGAGCTGTTAATAGGGTTAATAAAAATGAGGCCTAAATTTGCATTAAACCCGAGTAAACCTATAGGAATACTAATAAAGGAGAATGATTATGGCAGAAAAACCTATACGCAGTATAGTAAAGGCCGTTTCGTGGAGAGCAACCGGAACACTTGATACTATTATAATATCTTTCTTTATCACAGGCGAAATTAAATTTGCTATATCCATCGGATTTATTGAATTAATTACGAAAACAACACTTTACTTTATTCACGAAAGAATTTGGAATCGTATAAAATTTGGTAAAACTAAGGAACCGGAGTTTCATATTTAGTAAAGGAGGGAAAAAGCTTGAGCAAATTGAATGTGGAAGCGTTAAATAATGAGTACAAAGATAAGTCTGCCGAAGAAACAATGAGATTTATAATTGACAGCCTGGGGTCTAGTAGAGTGATTCTTGCTTCCAGTATGTCCATAGAGGACCAGGTACTTACCGATATGCTTCTTAGAATCGACCCAAAAGCAAGAATTTTCTTTATTGATACTGGCAGGCATTTTCAGAAGACCTATGACCTTATGGAAGAGACTATGGGTAGGTATAAGTTTAATTATGAGGTCTATGCACCGGAACGTAAAGAATTGGAGCCGGCTGTTTCAGAATACGGACCAAATTTCTTTTATGAGAGTGTTGAGCTTAGAAAGAAGTGCTGTGAGATAAGAAAGGTTAACCCCTTAAAAAGAGTTCTAAGTACAGTGGATGCTTGGATTTGCGGACTAAGGAGGGAGCAGTCCCAAACCCGCCAGGATATAGAAATTTTTGAGTGGGACGAAGCCCATTCCATTTATAAAATAAATCCAATTGCGTTTTGGGATGAAGAACGTGTATGGGGTTACATAAAAGAGAAGAATGTACCCTACAGCAGCTTGTATAATAATGATTTTAGAAGTATTGGCTGCCAGCCGTGCACCCGGGCGGTAAAGCCTGGTGAGGATGTACGCAGCGGAAGATGGTGGTGGGAGGACCCGGATAAAAAGGAATGCGGCCTGCACCTTGGCGCAAGACATTGTTAAATATGACCTTGATAAAAAGGATTACATCCAGTTTGCTAGGAGGTATTCCGCTTACTTAAGTTTAAGGAGGAAGCAAATATGAATCATTTGGATAAGTTGGAAGCACAGAGTGTTTATATATTTAGGGAAGCGTACAGGGAATTTAAAAATATCTGTATGCTGTGGTCCATAGGAAAAGACAGTACAGTGCTTTTATGGCTGGCCAGAAAGGCTTTTTTCGGCCATGTGCCCATACCCCTTGTGCATATAGATACAAACTATAAAATGCCGGAAATGATCAGATACAGGGATGAACTTGCACTTAAATGGAAATTGACCATGATCTATGGCCAAAATAGAGAGGCTCTAGAGAAGAAAAACACGTTCCCTGACGGAAAGATAGACCGTATCAGCTGCTGTCAGGCACTAAAGTCCGAAGCCCTGAAAAACACCCTGTCAGGGGAATGGGACAGGTATATAATGGATCATAGTACCGGTAAATATGTAACTGATTCAAACAGGGAAAAGTTTACAGGTGTTATTGTTGGTGTAAGGGCTGATGAAGAGGGAAGCCGTTCAAAAGAGAGGTACTTCTCCCCCAGGGATAAGGAAAATGACTGGGATGTTGGGGACCAGCCTCCGGAGTTCTGGAACCAGTTTAAGACGGATTTTGCTCCCGGAACACATATAAGGATTCATCCGCTGCTTGATTGGACTGAGCTTAATATCTGGGAATACATTGAAAGAGAAAATATACCCATTACTTCGCTCTATTTTGACCAGGGGAACGGCAAGCGCTACAGATCACTTGGGTGCTATCCATGTACTCTCCCGGTTGATTCAACAGCGAAAAATGTAAGCGAAATAATTGAGGAGTTAAAGAGTGGTAAATTTTCTAAAATCGCAGAAAGGTCTGGCCGTGCACAGGATAAGGATGACGGCGGAGGACTTGAAACCTTAAGAAGGGGAGGGTATATGTAATATGGAAACCAGAGAACAGATGAACATTGTAATCGTTGGACATGTAGATCACGGTAAAAGTACTGTCATAGGGAGGCTCCTTGCAGATACCGGCTCTCTTCCCGAGGGTAAGCTTGAATCTGTAAAGAACTACTGTAAAAAGAACTCAAGGCCCTTTGAATATGCATTTCTATTGGATGCCTTAAAGGATGAGCAGGCCCAAGGGATTACCATTGATACTGCAAGATGCTTTTTTAAGACGAAAAAACGGGATTACATTATTATTGATGCGCCAGGACATATAGAGTTTCTAAAGAACATGGTTACTGGTGCGTCAAGGGCGGAGGCTGCACTTTTGGTCATAGATGCCAAGGAAGGGATCAGGGAGAATTCAAAAAGACATGGACATATAGTTTCCATGCTGGGTATCAAGCAGGTGGTTGTGCTTGTTAACAAAATGGACCTGATAGATTTCGACAGGGAAGTATTTAACAACATCAGTACCGAGTTTACGGCGTTTTTGAACAAGATAAATATCAAGCCCATAAGCTTTATACCCATTAGTGCTTTTAATGGGGACAATATTGCGGATAGATCGCCCAATACCTTGTGGTATGATGGACCTACGGTGTTGGAGCAGGTGGATGGTTTTATCAACAGGAAAGAAAATCAGGAGCTTCCATTCCGCATGCCTGTACAGGATATCTACAAGTTTACTGAAGAAGGTGATGACAGACGAATTGTAGCAGGTACGGTTTTAAGCGGTACAATCAACACCGGTGACGAGGTTGTTTTCTTACCTTCCAAAAAGAGAAGTACTGTTAACAGTATTGAAGGATTTAATGTGAAACCAAGAGACACCGCATATGCAGATGAAGCAATAGGGGTGACGCTTAAAACCCAAATCTACATTAAACCTGGAGAACTGATGGTTAAAGCCAGTGAAAAACTGCCTGTGGTGAGCTCTCGTTTCAGGGTAAATATATTCTGGGTAGGCAAGGCACCCCTTATAAAAAATAAAAACTATAAGCTAAAAATCGGAACAATGAGAATACCGGTAAAGCTTGTTGAAATATTAAACATTATTGATGCTGCGGAGCTTAATATTGATACATTTAAGGACCAGGTAGAGAGGCATGATGTAGCAGAGATTATTTTAGAAACTGCAAAGCCTATAGCCTTCGATCCGGTTTCCGATATTGAACTGACCGGAAGGTTTGTAATAGTGGATAACTATGAAATATCAGGGGGCGGAATTATATTAGAGGGCGTATCCGATACCGACAATACACTGGTAGAACACATAAAGGACAGAGAGTTCCTATGGGAAAAAGGTCTGGTATCATCTGCGCAAAGAGAAGAGGCTTATGGCCATAAGCCTAAATTTATAGTAATTACATCAGGCAGCGAGGGGAATGAAAAAGCTGTACAGGATATAGGAAAAGAATTGGAAGACAGACTTTTTAAAATGAAATACAAGGCATACTACCTTGGGGTTTCAAGCTTCCTTCATGGCCTAGCCGCAGACGCGGGTTCCAGTTATGAGGGAAGGGACGAACATATAAGGCAGATTGGAGAACTGGCAAGGATATTTACCGATTCGGGACAGATTTTCATAACTTCCATATTCAATCTGGATGATTATGAAGCAGGAAAGCTCAAACTTCTGAACCAACCAAATGACATATTGGTTGTAAATGTCGGTGAAACACCCTTTGACAGTTTTAAGCCTGATGCAAGTATAAAGATAGATGGGGCTGTGGATGAAGTTTGTGATCTATTGAAAAAACATGACATAATACTTGAATATTACCTGTAGTGAGAAGCCTGGAACTTATAATGTGTTAAATATATAGGAGGTTTTAAAATGAAAGTCGTTGTAAATGGAAAGGATGTATTACTCGAAAAGGAGATTACAATAAAAGAGCTCTTAATGACTCAGAAGGTTGAAATGCAAAATTATGTCACCGTACAGGTAAATGATGAACTGATAGCAAGAGAGGACTTTGAAACCTTGACTGTCAAGGAGGGAGATGTGGTAGAATTCCTTTACTTCATGGGTGGAGGTGCTGTATGAACTTCACCAATGAGCAGCTGGAGAGGTATTCCAGACACATTATTCTAAAAGAGGTGGGAGCAAAGGGACAAAAAAAGCTTCTTGGGTCAAAGGTTCTGATCGTTGGAACAGGGGGTCTTGGAGCACCGGCAGCTATGTTCCTGGCGGCTGCGGGAATTGGGACTATAGGTCTTGTAGATTTTGATGCAGTGGAGCTTTCAAACCTTCAAAGACAGATTATCCACCTTACAAAGGACGTAGGTAAGCCCAAGGTTCTATCGGGAAAGGAAACAATAAATGAAATGAACCCTGATGTGGAGGTTGTCACATATAAGGAATGGGTAAGCGCGGCAAATATAAAGGATATTATAAATGACAGGGATTATGATTTTATTATAGACGGGACGGATAATTTTCCGGCAAAGTTCCTGATTAACGATGCTTGTGTTCTTACAAAAAAGCCGTTTTCGCATGCCGGTATCATAAGATTCCAGGGTCAGACAATGACCTATGTACCGGAAAAAGGCCCCTGCTACAGGTGTATATTTCAAAATCCCCCTCCGCCGGATGCCGTACCTACCTGTAAACAGGCCGGGGTGCTGGGTGTTATGGGGGGCATCATTGGTACTATCCAGGCAACTGAAGCCATTAAATATGTTCTTGGCGTAGGCGATTTACTGACAGGATATCTTCTGACTTATGATGCGCTGGATATGGATTTTAGAAAGATTAAGCTGCCGGATAATAAGAACTGCCAGGTTTGTGGAGAAAATGCAACAATAAAGGAGCTTATAGACTATGAACAGGCAGCCTGCGACTTGAAACTGTGATAAACGGCGGATCAAAATAATATAAGTGTTTATTTAGGAAGGTGACTAATATTGGTTGTAATAACAAAGCAACAATATAAAGACATATTGGATCATTCCCTTGGGGCTTTACCAAATGAAGCCTGCGGGCTTTTGGGCGGCATAGCTGTAAACGATATAAAATATGTGAAAAGGGTATACCTGCTTACCAATATTGATAATAGCCCCGAGCACTTTTCAATGGACCCTAAGGAGCAGTTTTCGGCGGTAAAGGATATGAGGAGCAACGGGTGGGTGATGCTGGGGAATTTTCACAGCCATCCTGCCTCACCTTCACGTCCTTCTGAAGAAGACAAAAGGCTGGCATTCGATCCCGGGGTCAGCTACTTGATCATATCGCTGATGGATCAAGAGAATATTGTTTTAAAGAGCTTTAGTATAATTAAGAGTGAGGCTTTAGAGGAAGAATTAGTTATAGAAGGAGAATGACTATGGCAGGTGTAGATTACAAGGAACTTAAAAAAGGCGGTTTCATGCGTCAGGTACAAAAAGACAATTTTGCTCTAAGGCTAAGAATTGTAGGCGGCCAAATTGAGGCAGATCAATTGCTCAAGGTTTATGAAATCGCAAAGAAGTACGGACAGGGTTATATTCATATGACTGCACGTCAAAGTATTGAAATTCCCCATATTAAGCTTCAGGATATTGAGGCTGTAAAAAAAGAGCTGCTTGATGCTGGGCTGCAGCCTGGGGCATGCGGCCCGAGGGTAAGGACAATTACTGCATGCCAGGGCAGTACAATTTGTACCAGCGGATTGATAGATACAAATTCCCTGGCAAAGGAATTTGACGAAAAATACTATGCCAGGGAATTACCTCATAAGTTTAAGCTTGGTATTACAGGCTGCCGCAACAACTGTCTTAAGGCCGAGGAAAATGACCTTGGAGTGAAGGGCGGGATGAAACCGGAATGGATTGAGGGCAACTGTACTTTCTGTGGGCTCTGTGAAGTGGTTTGCCGTGAGAAGGCCATTATGGTAGATAAGAAAAATCGAAAGCTTGATTTTGATGAAAGCGCCTGCAATTACTGCGGACGCTGCGTAAAATCTTGTCCTGTGGAAGCCTGGGAAGGTAAAAGCGGGTTTATTATCTATTTCGGTGGGTTGTTTGGCAACAGGATTGCCATTGGAAAGCAGCTTTTTCCTATTATTTTTTCCAAAGAAGTACTCCACAGGGTAATAGAAACCACACTTGAATTCTTTAAAAAGCATGGAAAACAAAGTGAGCGTTTTGGGAACACCCTTGACCGTGTTGGTTGGGAGCTTTTTCAAAAAGAGCTGGAGGAGGTTATAAAATGAGTGAAATTAAAGCGGATTCCTTTGTAGATATTACCGATGTGGTTTGTCCCATGACTTTTGTGAAAGCCAAGGTTGCCATTGAGGAACTGGAGGACGGGCAGGTTCTAGAAGTGAGGATGAACGAGGGAGAGCCAATAATGAACGTGCCTAAAAGCTTTAAAGAGGAAGGCCACAAGGTTATAAACGTAACAAACAATAATGACGGAACATTTACAGTGTTTGTTGAAAAGGGTGGAATATAAATGAGATTTAATACAGCTCTTTTACACGGTAATTTTACATCTGATGGTAAAACCGGTGCTACAACAACTCCCATATACCAGTCTTCCTCCTTTAAACACGGGACAGCTGAAGAATTGGAGAATGTTTTCAATGGACGTGAACCGGGCTACATCTACACAAGAATAAATAATCCCTCTATTGAAGCCTTCGAGATGCGCATTGCCTATCTTGAAGGCGGAGTTGGTGCCGTTGCATGTGCTTCCGGAATGGCGGCTGTAACACTTGCTCTGCTGAATATTTTAAAGAGCGGGGATGAGATTGTATCGGGAAGCGGTATTTTCGGGGGCACCCATTCTCTTTTTAAGTGCTTTGAAGACTTCGGCATAACTGCAAGATTTGCCAAAGATAATAGCGTAGGCAGCTTTGAAGAATGCATCAATGAGAAAACAAGAGTTATTTTTGTAGAAACCATAGGTAATCCCAGGCTTGATGTACCCGATATCAAAGCTTTGTCGGAGCTGGCGCACAGGTTTGGAATTCCGCTTGTAGTAGACAGCACTGTTACAACTCCATACCTTGTAAAGCCTATAAGTCTTGGTGCGGATATTGTAGTTCACTCAACCTCAAAATATATAAACGGAAGCGGTAATTCCATTGGAGGAATTATAGTTGACAGCGGAAAATTCAAATGGGATATTAATAAATACCCCTCATTAAAGGCTTATAAGAAATTTGGAGAGTTTGTATATCTTGCAAAGCTTAGAAAAAGCTTGTTCAAAGATTTTGGAGCATGTATGTCCCCTTTTAATGCATATCTTAGCAGTCTGGGGCTTGAAACCCTGGCTTTAAGGATGGACCGGCTTTGCAGCAATGCACTGGGTCTTGCCAAAAGCTTACAGGATAATCCAAAGGTTGTTTCTGTAAATTATCCCGGGCTTAATGAAAGTGAATATTATACTTTGGCAGATGAGCAGTTTAATGGTAAATTTGGTGCTATTCTTACAATAAGGGTTGGCTCAAAAGAAAATGCCTTTAAGTTAATAAATTCACTTAAATATGCTGCAAACCTTGCCAATATTGGTGATGTAAGAACATTGGTTATCCATCCGGCTTCAACCATCTACGCAACTAATAATATCGAAGAGAAAGAAATAATGGGGGCCCATGAGGATTTGATAAGGATAAGTGTCGGGCTTGAGGACATTGAAGATATTGTGGAAGACTTCACTCAAGCGTTGAATATGGTATAACTTGATGCGGAGGTAGCTTTGACGATGTATGATGTAATAATAGTAGGAAAGGGCCCGGCGGGCTTGTCGGCAGCACTTTATACATTAAGGGCAAATCTTAGGACACTGGTCATAGGTAAAAGTGACAGTGTTCTTTTAAAGGCTGAAAAAATAGAGAATTATTTCGGGTTTAAGGATACTGTAAGCGGCAGTGAACTGCTTAATGCAGGAGAACATCAAGCTCTGAAGCTGGGAGCCGATATTGTGGACGAAGAGGTTCTTGGTATAAACCAAAGCGAAGGCTTTGAAGTAATCACCTCTAAAAACAAGTACGCAGGCATAGCAGTGCTACTGGCAGCAGGTCAGCCCCAAAAGAAACTTAAGATTGAAGGGTTGCAGGAATTAGAGGGTAGAGGCGTAAGCTACTGTACGACCTGCGATGGTTTTTTCTACAGGGGATTGAAGGTTGGTGTTCTTGGCAACAGTGATTATGCAGTGCATGAAGCAGAGGAACTCAAGGCTTTTACCAATAATATCACAATATATACAAATGGACGTGATCTTCAGTATAAGGGCGATTATAATGACATTATGAAAAGTTTTAATATCGAAAGTAAAAGTATCTTAAAGCTTGAAGGGGATGAATACCTTCAATACATATGCTTTAGTGATGGCTCAAAAGATAGAATAGACGGGCTGTTTATTGCAAATGAAAGCGCTTCCAGTATTGACTTCGCAAGAAAGCTGGGAGTAATTACAGAAGGTGCATCAATCATTGTTGACAAAGAACAAAAAACCAATGTGGAAGGGCTGTATGCCGCCGGCGACTGTACAGGAGGCTTTAAGCAGATAGCTACAGCAGTTGGCCAGGGGGCCCTTGCAGCAAGGCATATAATTGAATTTGTAAGGAATTTAAAAAAGGGCGCTGCATCTGATACTGTAATTTAAAAGACAAGCAAGAGATGATAGCAATTAAAAAGAGCACAGGAGCAAATAAAGCTTATCATTGTGCGCTGGCAGCACCCTGCCTTTGGGGTGCTTTCTTCTTCTTAATTCATTCCTATTTCATGTGAAACAGGTCTTGTAGTTTCCAGCCGTCAATTAATCAGTATTTATATTCGGATTTTGTAAAGTAGGCACATAGTCTTTACTGAATAATGATGCCTATTTTTCTTATGTCTACAAATAAATTTCCATAAGTGGTTTATATACCTGCGTAGAGTATATAAAAAATATACCTTTTTTTACCCAGGTATTTAAATAATAATATCATTAAAAGTTCATTATTAAGAAAAAATCTATAGAAGTTAACCTTTCAAGTGGCAAGTGGCTCTGGGATTAAAAACAGCAGGCATTCAATGGTTGAAGAGAATACTGACAGGCATCAGCAGTTAGATATAGAGTAAAGGGTTTAAACAGCCTGGACAAGTATGAAGAGATACTTAATTAAGTTACAAGGGGGGAATTCCAGTGGTTATCAAAAATATTGTTGTTGGTGCCGGCTTTGCCGGAAGTATTATGGCCCGGCTTATTGCAGAAGAAAAGGGTGAAGAAGTATTAGTTGTTGAAAAAAGAAATCACATCGGTGGTAATGCATTTGATTTTTACAATGAAGATGGAATCCTGGTACATAAGTATGGCCCGCACATATTTCATACCAACAGCAAGTCAGTTTGGGATTATCTGTCCCGGTTTACCAAGTGGAGATTATATCAGCATAAGGTTCAAGCGTTTATTGATGGACAGAAAGTGCCAATTCCCATAAACATAGACACCATCAATAAGCTGTATGGTACATGTTATAACGCTGATAATATTGAGGCTTTTTATAACTCAATACGGGTATCCCGGGATAGTATTGAGAACTCTGAAGATATGGTAATAAGTAAGATTGGAACGGAGCTATATACAAAGTTTTACAAGCACTATACAAAGAAACAGTGGGATTTATATCCAAATGAGTTGGATCCGGAAGTAACTGCCCGAATACCTGTTAGGCCAAATAGAGATAACAGATATTTTTCAGATATGTATCAGGGTATACCAAAGCATGGATATACAAGGATGTTTGAAAACATTCTGGACCACCCTGGAATACATGTATTACTAAACACCGATTTCCAAAAAACCAAGGATCACTTTAATTGTGAGAAGATAATATATACCGGATGTATTGATGAGTTCTTTGGGTTTAAATTTGGCAAACTACCATACCGTTCACTTGATTTTGAATTTGAAACCTTAGAGCAGAAAGAGTTTCAGGAAGTAGGAACAGTAAATTTTCCTAATGACTATGATTTTACAAGAATTACGGAGTTCAAACACCTCACAGGTCAAAAGTCTTGCAAAACCACTATCATGAGAGAGTATCCATGTGCTGACGGGGAACCGTATTATCCCATACCTAAAAAAGAGAATAATGAATTATACAAAAAATATATCACAGAGACAAGAAAACTGGAGGGAGTTTATTTTTGCGGGAGGCTTGGGAGCTACCAATATTATAATATGGACAAGGTTGTAGAAAATTCCATGCAACTTTTTACGTTGATTTTCAAAGACAGTTCTAGCAATAGGAGAGCAATAAAACCATACAACAAAACTATTAACTTTTAGTGGAAGTAGTGAATCTAAGTTTAAAAGTAACTATGCAACAAATCACTGCGAGGAGGGTTAAAATGAATAATTTGCAAAGCTATGAAAGCATTTCAATTATTATAATTACGCATAACCGGCAGGAGCTGGTGAAAAGGTGTATTGAATCGGTAATGACTGCAGTGGGTTCTTATAGGGGACAAGTTGAACTTATTATTGTTAATAGTTCTACCGAGCCTTTAGGTATTAAAGGAGATTTTATAAAAGAAATATATGTACCGGAGATACCAAAACCATATAAAAAGAGAAATATAGGAGCAAAAGAGAGTAAGTTCGAATGGTTATTATATCTTGACGATGATTGTATAGTTGATAAGGATATACTAAACATTCTAAATGGCAATATTGCTAAGGCAGGTAATAAGGTTGGAGGCTTTTATGGAGTTACACAGTTTTTTGGAGATATGACTTATGCATCAAAGTGCTGTGAGAATTCAAATTTTACAAACATATTCAAGGCTCCTGAGTATCAGGACGAAATGGCATGGGGTGCTGCAGTAGCTCCACTATTTAGAAAGAAAGCTCTTCTTGAGGTCAACGGATTTTCCGAGCAGTTTACATCGCCGGTTGGAGGAGAGGATTTGGATTTTGGGGTTAAACTAAATGAAAAAGGGTGGATTTTAAAGGGTATACCCAAGGTTCTTTCTTATCACGGATATGAAACCTGGAACTCCTATACCGGCAACCTAAAAAGGTTCTTTAGATACGGGATGGCTGAAACCGGTATAGTGGAGAATCACCCAAGGCATACCTTTCTAAAGCTTAATTCCTTAATTTTTCTGATCATACCGGTTTTGATAGATCTAGTGCTTTTCTATTCAGGTATTGCTGCACTATTGATTAAAATTCTGATTTACTTGTTTGCTACTTCTATTGTCTCTATCTTTTATTATAAATTTAAGAATAAGATACCGTTTCACTATGCAGTCGGACTTGTTTTTTATGATCGGGCCTTTGAACTTGGTGCAACATTTTCTTCTATTATAACAAGAAACATTAAGACTTTGTTTTTAAGATTTGAGTATCAGAAGCAACGAAAGTTTCTTATTAGAAATCCCCTTACAAATGTATTGCTTCTACTGGAGCTGTCCAGTGTTGTTATAACTATACTGTTAAATCACACTATTCTTTAGCAATACAAAATCAATATTAACTGGTGATTTTATAAACAGGAGGGAGTAAAACCAAGTGTATATGGATATAGTACCAAAGCAGATAGATAGAATAGGTACAAGCAACAACGGAGCATTTTGTTTTGACGATTGTATTGCAACATACGCGGGATACATTGGACGAAGCTATGAAATGATGTATGGCAACTGCTGGAGCTTTAGTCTAATTCCAGGACGGATGAATGATACAACTTCTTTGGTAGAAATAATGAATACTGATAGAAATGAAAGCTATAGATTACTTGAAAAGCTTCATGGTATTAAATTGAAGAGAGAGAAGCTTTTAGAGAGTAGTAAAGCAAAAAGCTATATATTAGAGGAGTTGGAAGCCGGAAGGCCTACGGTATTTATAACAGATGCTTTCTGGTGTCCCTGGGACCCTGTGTTTCAGAAATACCATAATATTCACGCTTTCCTGATAGTCGGCTTTGACGAAACAAATAATAGTTTTATTTGTGTAGACAGCTATTTCCTAAAGTGCAATTCAGTCCTGCCGATGGAGTGCTTTATTAATGGCTATAAAGGCATATACTCCTTTGAAGCATTACCTGAACCTGTCGTTATAAATTATGAGGAAGTAATAAGAGATCATGCGAAAAGTTTACTTTCAGGATGCAGTGGGGAAAATCATTTTGAGTTGATGCGTAGTTTTGGCAGTGAATTAATGAATATAGACATAAAAAGGCAGCTTGAAGACAGCGGTGAGTTTTGGTTATGCCCTATATTCCAGGTATTCAATTATATAATTTCTACCCGGGTTTTATATGCAAACGCTTTAAAATACATTGCTGATAAATCCAATATCAAATATGTGGCTGAAATTTTGGAGTCTTTCCTTCTGGTTATTGAAAAATGGAATGTGGCTAAGGGAATGCTTATTAAATCCTTTAGCCTAAATAACACGCATACCGAAGTAGTGAGGAAGCTTAGCGATACAATAATTGAGCTGGCCAAAGAAGAGGAAGGGCTTGCTTTGGATATAACTAAAGCAAATATTGACCAACTGAATATCAAAGCATCTATAAAGGATAATAAAGTAAGCAGGCAAGATATAATAAATTATTCATGTAACGATTATGTTTTTATTGACCTGTCCGGCTATTTAAACAATAAAGGCTTTGATACATATCCTCCTAAAAGCCCTATGTCCGACTTTACAAGTTATGGACACTATTTCATTAGAGAGGAAGATTTTATAAGAGATACATGGAATGTTGGAGATATGTTGTTTAAAGTACACATAGACCCTAACGAAACATATGACAATGTATCATGCATGGGGCAGGAGATATCAGTTCCAGAGGGTTATTATGGAAGGATTCGGATTATGGGGTGTTCGGAATATGGAAGCTACACGGATAAAGTTGGTATATACACAACAGGTGGAAATGTATATAGCATTCCCATAACGTTTTATGAGTGGTGTGATAATTCAAACAAGGATATCCTGGCATGGAAGGGAAGAATTGCTCACAAAAAAGAAAACGAAGTATTGATCATTGATCAGGAACACAAGATCTATGCAAAAGAGTTTGTACTAAGCTATAACGAGAAGATAAACAAAATTAAACTACCGGAGTGTCCCAATTTGCATTTGTTTGCAATATCAATGCTTAAGTCTTAGCGGATTTGCATGGTGTTTAGGGGGGAGAATATGAGTAATGTTGGTATGGAAAATAAGGTTAAGCTTTATCCACTAACCCATCCTCAAAAGAGAATATGGTATGGGGAAGTGCTTAATAAAGATACTTCCCTTTACAATATCGGAGGACCTGTAAGAATAAGGGGATATGTAGATTTTGGTACTCTGCAGCAATCCATAAACATTTTTATAAAAAAGAATGATAGCTTAAGGATGCGGTTTAATGAACAAAACGGTGAAATAAAGCAGTATATTAGTGAATTCAAAGAGACTAAAATAGATTTTTTTGATTTCAGTACATGCAAAAATCCTGAAGATGAGTTTAACAAGTGGATAGAATACGAAGCCGGTAAGAGATTTGACTTAAAAGAAGATTATTTATATTATTTTGCAATGTTTAAAAATGGCGAGTACGATTCCGGATACTTTGTTAAATTTCATCACTTGATAGCCGATGGCTGGTCAATGCAGATTTTGACAAGCCAGATTTGTGATATTTACATGAAACTTTTACATGGCTCCAGGATAGATGAAGAGGTTGAATATTCGTATTTAGAATATATTGATAGGGAGCAGAAGTACTTATTATCCGATAAGTTCATTAAAAACAGGAATTTTTGGAAACAAAAATTTCAAACATTGGATGAGGTGTATTTTGGTAAATCTTCTGAAAGCATCAAAGGGAATAGAAAGACTTTCAGGATGGATAAGGATAAATCCCTGAAGATAAAAAACTTCTCAAAAGAAAATAAATGCTCCTTGAACACACTGTTTGTTTCCTTATATTTAATCTATTTGTATAAGACAACACAACATCAAGATTTGATTATTGGAGTCCCTGTACTAAATAGATCAGGAAAAAGAGAAAAAAGCATATTTGGGATGTTTACAAGTACAATGCCTTTTAGAATGTATATAAAAGGCTCAATGACGGCAGCAGAATTTATAAACCATGTAAACAGCGAATTGATGGAATGCTATTTCAATCAGAAATATCCCTATGATCTTTTGGTGCAGGATATTGAGCTTAAGAAAAAGGGCTATAATGAGTTGTTTAATGTATGCATTAATTATTATAATACCAGGCTTAATACCGAATTTAACGGTGCTTTAACAGAAAATACGGAGTTTTATAATGGGAATCAGCTTTATTCGATGCAGATTGTTATTAAAGAATGGGAAGACTTAGGAGAAATAAACCTGGACTTTGATTATAAGTCAGGTGATTTTAGTGAAGAACAGATCGAAAATATGTACATGTATTTAAGTAACCTGATTGATCAGATTACAGCAGATTCAATGGCTGTTATCGGATCGTTAAGGCTGCTTCCCGACTCTTCCAGGAACAGACTCATTTATGAGTTTAATTC
Source organism: Bacillota bacterium (assembly GCA_049325575.1). Lineage (GTDB taxonomy): Bacteria > Bacillota > Clostridia > Acetivibrionales > Acetivibrionaceae > JBMOLK01. The sequence goes on from JBMOLK010000188.1 coordinate 18,790, forward strand.
AACATGTGTAGATTACCCGAAAAACAATACAATATTCCAGCTGTTTGAGGAGCAGGTTTGCAGGACACCTGATAAGACTGCGGTAAGCTTTAATGGGAAAAGCATTACTTATAGAAAGCTTAACAAAAAAGCAAACCAACTTGCCAGACTGTTAAGATACAAAGGTATTGGAAGAAATACTGCTGTAGGATTTATGACAACCCACTCAATAGAAACTGTTATAGGAATCCTGGGTGTTATAAAAGCAGGGGGTGCTTATGTGCCTATCGATCCCTGCTATCCTATGGAAAGAATAAACTATATCCTTGAAGATTCCAAGGTATCAGTTCTGCTTGCCAATTGTAGTCTGGATGGCGGTTTGGATTATAAGGTGGATATTATTGATCTTAGGGATGAAACCATATATAAAGGTGAAGCAAGTAATCCTGATTTAATAAATGAAATGAATGACCTGGTTTATATTATTTATACTTCAGGTTCTACAGGAAAGCCTAAAGGCACAATGATAGAGCACAGGGGGCTTGTTAACTATATATGGTGGGCAAAAAAGATGTATGTAAGACATGAGGATGATGTTTTTGCGCTTTATTCTTCTTTATCCTTCGATCTTACAGTAACCTCGGTTTTTACACCACTTATAAGCGGGAATAAAATCATGGTTTATGCAGATGACGGCGAAGAGTTTGTTCTTTACAGGATACTTGGAGATAATCAAACTACTGTTCTAAAGCTAACACCGGCACATTTATCATTGATTAAGGATTTGGATAATAGTAATTCATCAGTTAAAAGGCTTATCGTTGGAGGAGAAGACCTAAAGGTTGTTCTTGCGAAGAGTATCTATGACAGCTTCGGAGGAGACATAGAAATATTTAATGAGTATGGCCCTACAGAGACAGTGGTTGGCTGTATGATCCACAAGTATGATGTTGAAAAAGATACTGAACAATCAGTGCCTGTTGGTATACCTGCTGATAATGTGCAGATCTATATTCTTGATAAAAATCTTGAGCCTGTACCTTTAGGAGTAAGCGGAGAAATTTACATTTCGGGAGATGGTGTAGCAAGAGGTTATCTGAATAGACCGGAGTTAACAGCTCAAAAGTTCATTGACAATCCATTTATTAAAGATAAGAGAATGTATAAGACAGGTGATATTGCCAGACACCTGCCTAACGGTATAATTGAGTATTCAGGCAGGGCAGACTTTCAGGTTAAGATAAGAGGTTACCGTATCGAATTGGGTGAGATAGAGAATCAGATATTAAAAATAAAAGGTGTTGATGATGTTGTAGTTATAGACAGGGAAGACTCTTTAGGCAGCAAATACCTGTGTTCATATATTGTTTCAAAGGTACAAATGCCGTTAACAGAGATAAGGCAGTATTTGTCAGGTGTTTTACCTGATTATATGATCCCATCAAGGTTTGTATCCTTAGATAGAATTCCCCTTACAACCAACGGGAAAGTAAACAGACAGCTTTTACCCGAACCTTTGGAGGAAAATATTGATGAATCTGACTGTGTTTGCTTTAATAATAAAACAGAAGAAAAGATTATAAAAACTATCAAGGAAGTGCTTAATGTTGCCAGGATAAACAGGAGAGATAATTTCTACCGGCTTGGCGGCGATTCAATTAAGGCAATTCAAATTGCAGCAAGGCTAAACGAACTTGGCCTTAAGATAAGAGTAAAGGATATTCTATCTAAAAATGTAATTGAAAAAATCATGGCATGTGTTGAGACTGACACTGCATTTGAAGCTTTGGAAAACAAAGCCTTAGAAGGAGAAATCGGAATAACGCCAATTGTATCATGGTTTTTTGAGCAGCATTTTAAAAACCCCAATTATTATAATCAATCGGTATTACTTTCCCTAAATACAAATGTTGGACTTGACAATATGGAGCAGGCAATAAATATATTAATCAGACATCATGATGCCCTAAGAATAAATTACAGCAGCCAGAAGGGTATTTTATATTATAACAATGACTATCTAAATGAACATCAGAAACTGCAGATATTTGACCTATCTTTCGTTCCCTTAGATGAACAGAAGGTAAAAATGAGACAAATCTGTGAAGAGATAAAATCATCCCTGGATATTGAAAAGGGGATTTTATTCAAGGCTTGTGCGTTAGAGCTTGGTCATTACGGCAGGAGGCTTCTTTTAACAGGGCATCACCTGATTGTGGATGGTGTATCCTGGAGAATTCTGCTTGAGGACCTTGCCAGGGTTTTAGGTTCTCTGGAGAAGAATATTGAGTTGTCTCTGCCTCAAAAGTCAAGCTCACTCAAGGAATGGGCTTCACAGCTTTTAAAGCTTGGTCAGGGCAGCCTTAAACAAGAAAGAGAATATTGGAATAACGTTATAAGCAGTAGTTTCAGTTTTCCGGTTGATTTTGATCTCGGCCATGACAATATAGAAAACTGTAACGTGAAAAGGTTTGTAATTGATGCTGATGATACTGAAAATCTGTTAACCACAGCAAATGCTCCTTATGGTACAAATCCTAACGATCTGCTCCTTACTGCTTTGGTTGCAGCTATTAGGAAGATGTATGCTGCTGATGAGGTTGTAATAGAGCTGGAGGGACATGGAAGAGAAGACCTGTTTGACAGGTTGGATGTTACAAGGACTGTTGGCTGGTTTACAAGTATCTTTCCTGTAAAGCTTAAAGCTGTTGGTTCGGATTTAGGATCACAAATCAAGTCTATCAAAGAGCAGCTAAGGAGAGTTCCCAATAAAGGGATTGGGTTTGGTGTTTTGAAGTACATGTCAAAATTAGTTCCAGTCTGCGATAAAAGGTATGCAAGATTTAATTACCTTGGGGAGTTTGACAATAGTCAGGATGAAAATATTTATAAAATATCACTTGAAGACTCGGGTCCTGACTCGGCTAAATCCAACCACTTGACATGTTTATTAGATATAAATGCATTGGTTTTAGACAAAAATTTAAATATATCAATAACTTACAGCAGAAACAAATACCTGGACGAAACGGTTGAAAAACTTATGAAGGAATACAAAAATTCACTGGCAAGTGTAATAAAACATTGCTTAGGCAAAAGACACTCTGTTGATTTTACACCATCAGATTTTGAAACATTAAATATCTCACAGGATGAACTTGACCAACTTTTTATATAGCAGAATTCAGGTACTTTAATATTAAATTGTGAGGGCTTAACTATGGTATTTAAAACTAGGAAAATAATTGTGAGCATTGTGGCAGCAGTATATATTATTTTGACAATAGTTTGTCAGGCAGGGGCAGGTGTCGAGCCATCGGACAGCAGTATAAAAGAAGATAATGAAGCTAAAATATTAAAGATAGAGAAATTTATTAAAAGTCAGATGAAAAAGGCTAAGATTCCCGGTATGTCTGTTGTTGTGATGAAGGACGGCAAAATATTGCTTCAAAAGGGGTACGGATTTGCAGATATCAATACAAAGAGACCGGTTACGGCAGATACATTATTTGAGCTGGGGTCTACCAGCAAAGCCTTTACTGCACTTGGCATCTTAAAGCTTAAAAAAGAAGGACACATAAGCCTTGACGACAGGGTTGACAAGTACCTGCCATGGTTTAGGGTCAAATATAAAGGAGAATATACAGGTATTACCATAGGAGATCTTTTGTACCAGAACAGCGGAATACCTGCCAGCATGCTGGGAAGGATAACTCCATCGGTTGAAGACAATGCTCTTGAAGACACGGTAAGAAAAATAGTTGATATCGAGCTGGAATTCCTGCCTGGTAAAAGGTATTCTTACTCGACTGTTAACTATGATGTTTTGGGACTTATAATACAAAAGATTTCCGGTAAAACATTTGAAGATTACTTAAAGGATGAGATTTTGGCTCCTATGGGCCTTGATAATACGTATGTTTATAGAGAAGAAGCATTAAGGCATGACATGTCTAAAGGACACAAATATGCGTTTTCAAGAGTAGTAACTTATGATGCACCTGTATACAGGGGAAACACTCCTGCAGGATACGTGATAACCAATGCAAAGGATTTAACCAGGTGGCTGAAAATTCAAATGGGGATAGAACATGACTTAAACTTTGATACCCACCTCATCAAAGAGTCTCACATACCAAACCGTAAGGTTGAGCCTTCTTCATCCCTGTCTTCCTATGCCGCCGGGTGGCATATATTTCAAAGCGGAGAAGGTGAAATCGGCCATGCAGGCGCCAACCCCAATTTCTATACATATATAGGTTTTAGACCTGGAGAAAAAATGGGTATTGCAGTTTTGTCAAATCTGTATACATCCCAGACATCGGTTACATATGAAGGCATTAAGAGTATACTGATGGATGAAGAGCCAAAGAAAGAAAATGCAGACTCGATGCAGAATCTTGATAAGACATTTCTGGTTATTATATGCATCGCAGTGCCGCTTATAGCTATAACTTTAATATTCATTTTTATTATCCTTGTCCAGCTGTTTAAAGGTATGAGGAAGTTTGTTGGCTTTAATGCAGAACGGGTTGTAAAGCTAATTTTTTCGATGGCTTTTATGTCTGTTGCTGCATATGCTTTCTATTTAATTCCCCAGGCATTTAGAGAATTCATGGATTTTTCATGGGATTATGTCAGGGTTTGGGGACCTGTAAGTATAATACCCGGAATTGTTTTAACATTTACTGCTTGTGTTATGTTATATATTTACCTCATAACAGAGAGCATGTTCCCTAGACCTGAAGAAAAGCCATTCTTTTCTTTAATAACGGTAAGCTTGATTAGCGGTTTTGCCAATGCTTTTATCATATTTATAGCAAACAGCGTTTTAGGGGATTATAGAAGAACTATTTTTCTAAAGGAGGAGTACCAGTTCCCGGTTGAAATGCTGCTTTATTTCATCATTGGCATGACTATGTATGTGTACGGGCAGAAACTTGTACGTACCAGGCTGATTAATTTAATAAACGGGTATGTTTATACGACCAGGACGGATTTAATCAACAGAATTTTAAGCACAACCTTCTACAAAATGGACAGCATTGAAAAGGGAAGAATACATGCATGTTTAAACAATGATACAGAAAGCATAAGCAGGTTTGCCAGAATTGTTGTGGGAGCAACAACAAGCTTTGTGACCCTTGTATGCTGCTTTATTTATCTTGGCTTTATGAACTTTTCAGGTTTTTTGACTGCGTTTGTGGTAATCGTTATTGCTGCTTCAATATACTTCTTTATAGGAAGAAGTGCCAATAAATTCTGGGAGCAGACAAGGGACATACAAAACGTATTTTTTAAATTTATAGGGGATTTGATTAACGGTTTTAAGGAATTAAATATGAATGAAGCAAAAAGGCTGGATTTTAAGGATGATATGACAAAAAGCTGTGCTGATTACAGGGAAAAACGTATTATGGGAGATGTCAAATTTGCAAATGCGTTTGTTGTTGGAGAGGTAATATTCACAACTGTTATCGGGGCGGTCATATTTGCATTCCCCTTGCTTTTTGAAGAGATCAATGGTGATACGTTAGGCAATTTTGTCTTTGTTTTTCTTTATATGACAGGGCCAGTTAACGGCCTTTTGAGCTCATTACCCGAAATTATGCAGGTTAGGATAAGCTGGAACCGTATCAATGAGCTTATAAAAGATATCACTCTACTTGAATCAGACAGCACAAAAAATAAAGATGATATCCAAAACTTTAAGAGACTGGAACTAAAAGATGTTGAATACAGCTATAAAAGTAATAATGGTGATATTTTTAAAGTCGGCCCCATAAACATAGTATTTCATTCCGGGGAAATAACATTTATTACAGGAGGGAACGGGAGCGGTAAATCAACTTTGGCAAAATTGATCACGGGTTTATATGTTCCCGATAAGGGCTGTATTACTGTAAATAAAAGCAGGATAAATCCTGAAAAGCTGGGTCAGAAGTATTCTGCAGTTTTTAGTGATTTTCACCTTTTTGAAAAACTATATGGATTAAATTATGAAGAAAAACAAAAGGATATAGAAAATTATTTGAAAATTATGCAGTTGGAAGAAAAAGTTGATGTCAGGGATGGTAATTTAAGCACCATAAATCTTTCTACCGGTCAGAAAAAAAGACTGGCATTAATGATCAGCTTTTTAGAAGACAGACCAATATATCTTCTGGATGAATGGGCAGCTGACCAGGACCCGGAGTTTAGGAAGTTCTTTTACCAGGTGCTTCTTCCGGATATGAAGAGAAGAGGGAAGTGCATAATCGCCATAACCCATGATGACAGATATTTTTATATTGCAGATAAGATGGTAAAGATGGAAGCAGGAAAAATCGTAGATGAAAAACTTGATAATACCTTTGACAATACCAGTGCCTCGTAACTTATATAGATCGAACTGTAAAAGAAGATAAACAAGATAGGCCCGCCATTTGTATCAAATTAGCGGAGCGAATTATATGTTTATCTTTACAGTTCGTTATCTCTAAGCAGTCTTTGTTAAAGTTGAAATTCTTAGTGCTAAAGGTATGGCTTTAAAGGGGGAGAGACATGAAGAATAAAAAACTCGACAGGGAAAACATAGAAGATATATTGGCCTTAACGCCGATGCAGGAAGGGCTGCTCTTTCAATACATAACCAACATGGATAGTGATCAGTATTTTGAACAGCTTAGTCTAAGGGTTGATGGATCTATTGATATGGCACTATTTAAAAAAGCCTGGAACTTTGTTGCAGGCATGAACCAAATGCTAAGGACGGTTTTTAGATGGGACAAGCTTGAAAAGCCTGTACAAATTGTTTTAAAGAACTATGATATTCCTGTAAGGGAATATGATTTGTCAGGTTTTGATTATGAAAACAAGATGGAGAGATTGGAAAAAATAAGAATAGAAGATAGAAATGAGAAGATTGATATTAGCCATGAGCCCTTTAGAGTGACTCTGGTAGGGCTTGGCAAATTAGAATACGAAGTTATTATAAGCAACCATCACATATTGTATGATGGATGGAGCAATGGAATAATACTAAAGGAGTTTATAAATGCATATAAAGACTTCTATGAAGGCAGGGAACCGGTAAAGTACCTTAAAAGCGGATACAAGGAATTTGTGAAATTAAGTCAGCTGCAGGATAGGGTTAGTCAGAAAAAATACTGGCAGGAGTATTTGGCGGGTTTTGATACAAAGACCGGCCTTCCTGCAGACAGGCTAAAACAGGGGGATATAGTAAAGGCAAAGGAGCATATCGTTAATGAACAGGGTATAGCTTCTAGAATCAGTGACTTTACGAAAGAATACAACACAACCCTGGCAGTAGTATTATATTCAGCATGGGGTATACTTCTTCAGAAGTATGGAAACTCCAATGATGTCGTATTTGGAACTGTTATTTCAGGAAGACCTCCCAGGATAAAAGAAGTTGATAGTATTGTAGGTTTATTTATAAATACCCTTCCTCTTAGAGTGGAATCAAAGGAGGAGGATTATGTATTATCCATAATCAGCAAGGTGAACAATTCTATAATGGATAGAGAGGAATATGAGGGAACTCCCCTGATAGATATTAAATCAAACAGTGAACTAAAAGGAAACAGCACTCTTTTTGATTCTATAGTGGTGTTGGAAAACTACCCTCTTGACGCTCAGCTAAATAAGGATGGTTGTATCAAGATAAAATCATATTCTATGTTTGAGGTTACCAGCTTTGATCTTACGCTCACCGTTACAAGCTTTGAGGGGAAAATTGATTTTAAGTTCAGCTATAATTCAGAGATTTTCCTGGACGAGACTATAAAAAGACTTTCAAACCACTTTATAAATATATTAAATGAAATAATTGAAAACCCATATATAAAGCTATCAGAAATACAAATGCTAAGTGAGGAAGAAAAAAAGCACATTCTATACGATTTTAACCCAGGACCAACTTCATATCCAAGGGATATATCCATATGCCGGATGTTTGAAGAACAGGCTTATAATAATGCTGATAATATAGCTCTGACCTTTATGGGAAACAGCATGACTTATGGCCAGTTGAATTCAAAAGCAAATCAACTAGCCTGGCTCCTTAAGGAAAAGGGTATAAAGAAAAATTCCCTTGTAGGGATAATGGTTGAAAGATCTTTTGAGATGATTATTGGAATCCTTGCTGTCTTGAAGGCTGGGGGAGCATATGTGCCCATAGACCCCGACTATCCTGAACAAAGGATTAACTACCTTTTAAGCAATTCTAAAATTCCATTATTGATTACCCAGGGCAAATTTGTTGAGAGAGGATACGCTATAAGGTCGGAGGTTCTGGCAGTAGATCAGGTTCTAAGTAATTTTAATTTGCCATCATATAATTTAAATGAGGATTATGACCCGGAGCAGTTGATGTATGTACTTTACACATCAGGTTCAACAGGAAATCCAAAAGGTGTTATGATTAAATCCCATGCTTTTGTAAACCTGCTTAACTGGTTTACATCCGAATTTGATATTGATAACAGCAGCAGTATACTTCTGATTGCACCTACCAGCTTTGACCTGGCACAGAAAAATCTTTACAGCAGTCTTATAAAAGGTGGGAGATTATGCCTGTTTTCCCCGGGCTTGTACGATTATATTGAGATGTCAAATACAATAGAAAGAGAGCAGATTGATACTATAAACTGCAGCCCAAGTGCATTTTATCCCCTGCTTGATTGCAATATGGATTCTGATTTCATTAAACTAAAAAGCCTTAGTAAAGTTTTTCTAGGAGGAGAGCCTATTAATACCATAAAGCTTTCGGAGTGGACGAAGTCATCCAATTATAACGGAGAAATAGTAAATACATACGGTCCTACAGAGTGTACCGATATTTCTTCATATTTCAGGCTCGATAACAAGAATATAGGGAGATATGTATCGGTTCCAATAGGAAAACCCGTACATAATACAAGGCTTTATGTGCTTGGAAAGGATATGGGGATTCAGCCTGTAGGTATACCCGGTGAGCTGTGCATTGGAGGTATAGGGCTTGCAGAGGGTTATTATAACGACCCTGAATTAAACAAAAAGAAGTTTGTTGATTTTACCTACATGACGAAAGAGAAGATTTATAAGACTGGAGACCTTGTAAAATGGCTCCCTGATGGAAATATGGAATTCCTTGGAAGACTTGACCACCAGGTTAAAGTTAGAGGGGTTCGTATAGAACTGGGAGAAATCGAATCAAGAATGCTTCAGCACCGACTGGTAAAAGAAGCGGTTGTTATTGACAGAGAGAACCCTGGTGGGGACAAGTATCTTTGTGCATATTTTGTTTCAGATGAAAAACTATCTGAAAATGAGCTTAAAAGCTTTTTGGAAAATGAGCTTCCATCTTATATGATACCATCGCATTTTATTAAAATGGATAAGCTTCCGCTAACACCAAACGGCAAGATCAATAGAAAGGAAATGCCGGAGCCTTTATCAGGTTCTTTAAATAAGGCAGAGTATAGTGAGCCTGTAAGTGAAACAGAAAAACGACTTGTAGAAATATGGCAGAAAGTACTTGGCATTGAAAGAGTGGGTATAAATGAAAACTTCTTTGATATTGGGGGAAATTCAATCCTCCTGATGCAGATGCACGTGAACGTAGAGAGGGTGTTCCCGGGAAAAGTTCTGATTACAGATCTTTTTTCACATCCAACAATATCTAAACTTGCAAAGTATATTGACAGGGCAAATAAAAATACATCATGCATTGTGGATATCAAGCCTGTTACTTTCCCAAAGATGTTTTTTACAGATGGGCTCTATGAACAGGATGGGGCTTTATTAAAGCTTATGTTTGAAAGACAGTTCCTTGATAACTTTAGCAGGATGGCAAAAAAGGAAAAAGTAAGAATTAAAGATGTGCTGCTTTCCATATATATTTACTTATTGTCGGAAATTTCAGGGCAAAAGGTATTAGACGTACAGGCGGCGGTTATCCCAAATGATACTGTATTTTCTATAAATGCCGATTTAAATGAAATATCTGATTTTTATACACTATTTAAGATGATAAATGGTGTACTTCAACCGGAAAATGTAGAAAACAGATATGATATTGAGTGTATTAAGGATCTAAGGATCAGCAATGATGCTCATACTGTAATTCCACTTTTTGTAGATAAGGGCTTTCAAACTAAAGAAGTAAAACTAGTGGATTTCTATGACATTGTTTTGGAAGTGGAGGAGCGTGATGAAGGGATTAACCTTATCTGCGAGTATAACGATAAAAGGCTTTCAAAAGAAAGAATGAAAGAATTTATTAACAACTATATTGAATTATCCAGGCTGCTGATAGAAAATTATGAATTTTAATAAGGAGGAGCTATTGTGGGTAAAATTGCATTTTTATTTCCAGGCCAGGGGTCACAGTATACCGGAATGGGAAAAACATTTTATGATAATTATTCAATAGCAAGGGAAACCTTTGAAGAGGCCAATGATGTACTAAAATTTAATTTAAAAGAGCTGTGTTTTGAAGGAAATCTTGAAGAGCTTACAAGAACAGAAAATACCCAGCCTGCAATATTGACTGCCAGTGTTGCGGCTTTCAGGGTATACATGCATGAGATAGGGGTTATGCCGGATTTAATGGCAGGCCATAGCCTGGGAGAGTTTTCAGCGTTGACTTGTGCAGAAGTCATAAGGTTTTCCGACGCCCTTGGAATTGTGCGGAAAAGAGGATTGTTTATGCAGGGAGCAGTTCCTGTGGGTGTAGGAGCTATGTCCGCAGTAGCAGGACTTGAAGCCGGTACTGTTGAAGAGGTGTGCAGTTCTTGTACGACACAGGGTGAACTGGTTGTAGTATCAAATTATAACTCAAGTGAGCAGTTGGTCATATCAGGACACAAAAGCGCTGTTCTAAAAGCTGGGGAAAAACTATCTGCTTTGGGAGCTAAGGTAATTCCTTTAAAGGTAAGTGCACCCTTTCACAGCCCGCTGATGATAACTGCAGCAGACAGACTTAAAGAGGAACTTGAAAAGTATAATTACAGTGACTTTATTTGCCCGGTTGTTTCTAATGTAACAGCATTGCCTTATAGAGGCAAAGAGGATGTTGTAGAAAAATTAGTTTCACAAATAGTATCACCTGTACAATGGATAGCTTCAATGGAATTTATAAAGAGTGAAGGAATTACACTGGCCGTTGAAATGGGACCAAAGAATGTACTTAAAAATCTTATGAAGAAAAATACTCCCGGGATAAAAGCCTATTCATTTGATGATAAAACTGATTTTGAGGCTTTTAAGGAGGCTATCACAATAAAGCCGGTACCAACAGCTTGGGTTGGTGAGAAGGCTGCTCTATTCCTTTCAAAATGTATAGCCACAGCAGTATGTACAAAGAACCGTAACTGGAATGATGATGAATACCAAAAAGGTGTTGTAGAGCCCTATAGAAGGATTCAGAAGATTTATGACGAGTTGGAACGGTCAGGAAAGGAACCTACAATTGATCAAATGAGGGATGCACTTGAAATGCTCCGTTCTGTTTTTATAACCAAGAAGGTACCCGTAGAGGAGAGTATGGAAAGGTTTAATGAGATTTTTGATGAAACAGGAACCAGGGAACTGTTTCCGGATTTTATAATGGGTATGGGTGGCTAGTGCTTTTTGGTATTACAAGTTTATAGTCATTCATAGTGTTCATTCGGGGGTAAACAATAATGTTAAACTTTGAAAACATCAGATTAAATATTAATAAGAAGCCAGCTCCGGTTGAACTGGAGGAAATATCTAAAAAGGATATTGCAATAATAGGAGCAGCTATAAAGCTTCCAATGGCAAACACTCTGGAGGAATATTGGAACAATCTTAGAAACGGTATTGATTGTGTAAGGAGTATTCCTGATTCAAGAAAAAGAGATGCAGACGATATACTGTCTCAAATGGATATTGATGTTAGTACGGTAAAATATGCTGAAGCTGCTTATCTTGACGAGATAGACAGATTTGATTATTCATTTTTTAAGCTAGCTCCCAAGGAAGCCTGTCTAATGGACCCTAACCAGAGATTATTTCTGGAGACAGCTTGGAATGCGGTAGAGGATTCGGGATATGGAGGAACAAAACTTGTTGGCAGCAGGACAGGGGTGTATGTAGGTTATGGGTCTGACCCTGACTATAAAAGGCTGATTTCGTCAGCAGAACCGGAGGCTGCTTCCTTTGCATTGACAGGTAATGTTCGACCTATAATTGCTAGCAGATTATCATATCTTATGGACTTTAGAGGCCCAAGCCTCCTGGTAGACACTACATGCTCATCTTCTCTTATGGCTGTACATCTGGCGTTAAGAGGCATTAGAAACGGAGAATGTGAACTGGCTATAGCAGGGGGGGTACAGGTTCACATTTTACCTGTAAGACAAACAAAGATAGGAATTGAGTCATCAGATGGAAGGGCTAAAACCTTTGATGATGGTTCTGATGGCACCGGAACAGGTGAAGGCGTCATAGCCATTGTTCTAAAGTCTCTTAGCAAAGCTTTGGAAGACGGTGATAATATTTATGCAGTTATCAAAGGCAGTGCTGCAAACCATGACGGTGCATCCATAGGTCTAACCGCTCCTAACGCAGAAGCACAGGAGGATGTAATTGTTAGAGCATGGAAGGAATCGGGTATAGATCCTTCGACAATTTCATACATTGAAGCTCATGGTACAGGCACGAAGCTCGGTGATCCTATTGAGATTGACGGTATTCAAAGAGCATTCAGGAGGTTTACCGGTAGAAAGAGTTTTTGTGCAGTCGGCTCTGTTAAATCCAATATAGGACATCTTGATAATACTGCTGGTATAGCCGGCTTGCTAAAGGCTGTACTGGCCCTTGAAAATAAACAGATTCCGCCTACACTGCATTTTAAATACCCCAATAGAAAAATAAACTTTGAAGAGTCACCGGTATACGTAAATAACAAGCTGTCTGACTGGAATACGGAGGGATTTCCGAGAAGGTGCGGTGTAAGTGCTTTTGGCTTGAGTGGAACCAATGTACACATTATCCTGGAAGAAGCGCCTTTAAGGTCGAAGGAGGAATATGTCACAGAGGCAGCACTAAATGTATTTACCCTGTCAGCAAAAAGCAAGGCAGTTTTAAGAGAAATGGCAGATAATTATACTAAGTTTTTGGAAAAAAATAAGGGTTTGAATATTAAAGATATTTGTTACACCGCTAATACGGGAAGAGGCCATTATGGCTTTAGACTTGCCGTATTAGCAAAGGACAATTATGAACTCCTGGAAAGACTTAGAGAGTTAAGTGTTTCAGAGTTTGATTATATAAGTAATCGCAGGATTTTTTACGGTGAGCACAAGCTGGCGCCTGTAAATAAGGAAGTTTTAGGTGAAGGAGAGGTAACAGAGGCTGTAGTAAAGGAAACAAGCATAGCTGCAGAGTCAAAAATAAGAGATTTTTTAAGTTCGGCAAAGGAATCGGAAGACCTTATAGTTGAGATTTGTAAAGCGTATGTAAAAGGTGCTGAAATAAACTGGGAAGAGTTTTACAAGGGCCGGAAGTATAAACGTATAAGCCTTCCTTCTTATGCCTTTGAGAAAAAAAGATGCTGGGTTGAGGCTAAAGGAAGTTCTAAAAGGAAAGTTGACTATGCAAGGGATGTACAATGGTCTTTACTGGATAACCAGGTAGCAGAGTCTATGGGTGTAGATATTTATTCAACAAGTTTTAGTGTTGATAGTCACTGGGTGCTTAATGAACATAGAATCATGGGAGACTGTGTTCTTGTCGGCACGGCATACCTTGAAATGGCTATCCAGGCTTGTCATAAGCATTTTCAGGGAGTCTTTGTGGAATTTAGGGACATAGTATTTGTGAAGCCTTTGGTTGTCAGGGAAGGTGAGTATAAAGATGTCCAAACAATAATAACATCAAGAAACGGGTTTTACGAGTTTACCGTGGTAAGTAACGGTGGTTTTGACGATTTGGGACAGGTAATATGGGTTAGGCATGTTGAGGGTAAAATACTTGGCTGTCGTGAAAGAGATATTAAGGCAGTAGATGTCAGTGAAATCAGAGATAGGAATAGAGAGGGTTATTTCATTCCTGATATTGATAGTTACAATGCCGACTCAGTATTTGAATTCGGTCCTAGATGGAAAAATATTAGAGAAATGTACATAGGAGATGGTGAATTATTATCGCATATTAAAATGCCGGATATGTTTACCGGTGAACTTATGGATTATGTGCTTTACCCATCATTAATGGATAATGCTATAGCCACAATGCCTCTTTTGGATAAGTTGTTAAAAAATAGTCCCTTTAGCGGTGAAAATGGAATTTTCCTTCCATTTTCCTATAAAAGACTTAGAATATTAAGATCTTTACCGGCAGAGTTCTACAGCTATGTTAAGCTAAAAGGAGATATATCTGATGGATCTGAATCCGTAACCTTCGATATAGTGCTGCTGGACAAGTCTGGCGAAGCATTTGCCGAAATTGAGGAATACACGCTAAAAAAAGCTAAAAAGAACCAGATGCCCCAAAGTAAGGCAGGTACAAGTGATATCTATTACGAGGTTGCATGGATACCACAGGATATAACTGTAAGAGAAAAGGACATAAAGAAGGGCAAAATTCTGATTTTTGCTGATGAAAAGGGGATGGCCGATAATCTTGCATCAAAGCTTAAAACTGCACAAACCGAAGTTGCTATGGTGAATTTCGGCTGTGAGTATTTTAAGATCAGTGATGAAAAATATATTATATCTTCTAAGGAAAGGGATTACAAACGATTATTTAGTGAAATTGACCTTAAAGATATTGCTCACATTATTCACATGTCCAGTATATTGGGGAATTCAGAAATAAAAGATGTTAATGAGCTTGAAAGAAGCCAGGATATGGGAGTGAGAAGCCTTTTTCATATTGTTAGGGAGCTGCTCGGTATTGGCACAACAAACAAAGTGAATGTGTATCTTATTTCCCAATATGCCAACAGGGTAACTGGAAAGGAAAAAAGGATAAATCCTGAAAATGCAACACTATTTGGACTGGGCAAAGTCATTGAGCAGGAGTATCCAAACCTTAGCTTAAGATGTATAGATATAGATTTGGAAACTTCCATAAATGAAATTTTTAAAGAAATATCAGCTTATTTGCCATCCAACCTGGTTGCCTACCGCGCTGGAAAGCGATATGTTGAAGAATTTAGAAGGCTTGAGATCGGTCAGATTTTAAGGCAGGACGTTTCCATAAAAGACAATGGTGTTTATTTGATTACCGGAGGATTAGGCGGCATAGGGCTTGAAACAGGAAAGTATATTGCGTCCAAGAATAGGGCAAATATCGCATTAATAAGCCGGTCAGAGCTTCCACCAGGTGAAGAGTGGGAAAAGATTCTAAGAGACGGTACTGACAGTATGTTGTGTCACAAAATAAAGGCCATTAAAGAAATTGAAGGCATGGGGTCAAGGGTAACATGTATTAGTGCTGATGTATCAAATGAAGAAGAAATTGCAGCTGCCGTTAATGGATTGCGCCAAGTTTACGGAAGAATAAGGGGTGTAATACATAGTGCAGGGCTGGCGGGAGACGGGTTTATAATCAAAAAGAATCAAGAAGAATTTGATAAGGTACTGTCCCCAAAGGTTAGAGGTACATGGCTTTTGGATATGTTAACCAGGCAGGATAAACCTGATTTCTTCATTATGTTTTCTTCAAATAATACTTTAATGGGTGTACCGGGGCAGGGGGATTATACAGCGGCAAACAGCTACCTGTGTGCATTTTCCGACTATAGGAATATAAGAGGTGAGAGAACACTGGCTATAAACTGGCCTGCATGGAAGGAAACAGGTATGGCAGTTAACCATGGTGTCAACTTTGACAGTATTTTTAAGGCTATGCCTACAAAGCAGGCTCTAGATGCTTTCGATTTAGCCATAGGTCTTAATGTGAACAGGGTTATAATCGGTGAATTGAATGTTGGCGGTTCTATACACGGTAAAACAATATATGATGCAAAGATTAGTTTGTCAGAGCAAATAAAATCAAGGATAGACAGGAAAAACGAAAGTACCCCTGTAAAGAAGGGACTTAACGAAAAGGTTAAAGATATAAAGGTGGCACTTAAAGGTAAAAAAACTGGAGACTTTACGGAGGAAGAAAAAATAATGGCAGGAATATGGAAGGAGGTTCTTGGATTTGAAGAGTTTGATATTTATGAAGACTTCTTTGATATAGGAGGAGACTCTATACTGATAACAAAGGTACAGGCTTTGGCAGAGGAACGATTTCCCGGAAGAATTTCAGTTTCAGATCTTTTTTCTTACAGGACTATTTCAGATTTGGCTAAGCATTTATCAAAAGAACAGGATAAGCTTAAAGAGCAGCATTATATAGATATAAAGCCTATGTCATCCAGCTCTGATATGGACAAAGGCATAAACGAACTTCTAGATGCAATACATAAGGGTGATATTGATATTGACAAGGCTGTTGAAAGCTATAAGTCTATGGGGGTATAGTTTGATGGACAAAGTCTATAAAATGTTATTTGAGAATATTACTTCAGGAAAAGTTGACAGGAAAGCAGGGGTGGATATTCTAAAAGCTTTAAAGGAAGAAGAAAATCACAATACCAGAGATGATATGGCCATTATTGGAATATCTGCAAAGTTCCCTGGTGCGGAGAATATAAGTGAATTCTGGACAAACCTAAGAAGCGGAGTAAACAGTATTACAGATTTTCCGGAAAACAGACGCCAGGACTCGGATGCTTTTGTACCATTCACATATATGAAGAATGAAGATGTAAAATACTGCAAAGGTGGATATCTTAAGGAAGTAGACAAGTTCGACCATAGGTTTTTTGGAATTTCACCCAAAGAAGCAAGTCTTATGGATCCAAGTCAAAGAATCTTCCTTGAAACAGCATGGAATGCCATTGAAGATGGAGGGTACGGAGGCAAAAAACTTATGGGAAGCAGGACGGGCTTGTATATTGGATATTCCGGGTGGCCCATGTATGGACAGTTTGTATCCCATGTTGAGCCAGCAGCTTTTGATGTCTCGGTTACAGGAAATATTTCAGCCATTATTTCAAGAAGAATACCTTACCTGATGGATATGAGCAGTCCCAGCATGCTTATAGATACTGCATGCTCATCATCCCTTGTAGCACTCCATCTAGCATGCCAGGGCATAAGAAATGGTGATTGTGACCAGGCATTGGTGGGAGCAATAAGACTTTTGCTGATGCCAATTGAAGGGATGATTTCATATGGCATTGAATCAAAGGACTATAACTCCAAACCTTTTGACGATAGTGCAGATGGTACAACCCTTAGCGAAGGCGTGGCTGCTATTTTGATTAAACCTTTAAGGAAAGCAATCAAGGATAGAGATAATGTCTATGCTGTTATAAAAGGAACTGCCTGCAACCAGGATGGAGGTTCAGTCGGACTTACTGCTCAAAGCGCTGCTGCCCAGGAAAATGTAATTGTTAAGGCCTGGGAGGATTCAGGCATAAATCCGGAAACAATTTCATATATCGAAGGTTTCGGGGCTTGTACCAAGCTGGGTGATACCTTGGAAATAGAAGGCATTCAAAGGGCGTTTGGAAGATATACCCATAGAAAACAATTCTGTGGGATAGGATCAGTAAAATCAAATATTGGCCATCTTGATAGCTGTTCAGGACTGGCCGGACTGATAAAGTCGGTTCTTTCCCTAAAGCATAGGGAGATACCTCCTACTTTGAACTTTAGAAACCCTAATAAATCGATAAATTTTGAACAGTCACCAGTTTACATAAATGATAGATTAAAAAAATGGGACTCTGATATTGCTAAAAAAAGGTGCGGTATAAGCTCCTTTGGTTTTAGCGGTACAAACGCCCATGTTGTACTTGAAGAGGCAGCAGAGATTAATGTAGAAAGGAATTTAACAAAAAAACACTTCTTTATATTTGTTCTGTCTGCAAAAAGTAAGGAATCCCTGGAGGAGCTTATAAAAGCATATAAAGATTATGTAAGAAATGAGAAAGAGGTAAGACTTCATGATATATGCTATACTTCCAGTACCGGAAGGGGGCATTACAATTACAGGCTGGCATTGATAGCAGAGAGTGAAGCAGAATTTACAGAGAAGCTGGAAAAACTTGACGCAGCGGAAGTCATTAATAATAGGGAAGATAATGTTTATTTTGGGTGGCATAAAGCTGTACCGGCTAATAAGGAGTTTAGACAGGACGGGGAATTGACCGAGTCTGAAATAAGAGAATACGGGAAAGCAGCAAACTTGCTGATAGACAAATACAAAAAAGATATTTATGGGGAAAAAAGTATATTAGCAGAACTGTGCGGGTTATATGTAAAAGGAGCTGATTTAGATTGGGAGCGACTATACGAGGGTGATAAATACTACAGGATAAGTTTACCCGTATATCCCTTTGAAAGAAAAAGGTGCTGGATTAATGTAAAGAAAAAGCCTGAAGAATATATAAAACCAGGTACCAAAACAGATAAAGCCCGTTTAGAGAATGTACTTGATGAAAATATTGATTTTAAGTTTTAGTGCTGGGGGGATATAATTTGACAAAAACGATTCAACAGTTGTTTGAAGAGCAGGTAGAAAAAACACCTGATAGTACTGCAGTATGGTATGAGGGTAATAAGCTTACCTTTAGAGACCTAAATGAAAAAGCCAATCAGCTTGCAAGGAAACTGCGTGAAAAAGGCGCAGGTCCCGATTGTATAACAGGTATTCTCTTTGAAAGGTCTTTGGACATGATAATTGCTATTGTTTCTGTACTAAAGGCTGGTAGTGCATATATGCCTGTTGCAGTTGATTATCCTGAAAACAGGAAAAAATACATATTGGAAGACAGCGGAGCGAAAATATTGCTGACTCAAAAACACCTTGCAGAAAGCCTTCCGCTGCTGCCAGGAGTTGATATAATTGCTATTGACGATGATAAAATCTATGGTGGAGATACGTCAAACCTCCAGGAAGGAAACAGCCCCAAGGATCTTGCATACGTTATATATACATCGGGAACTACAGGAAAGCCAAAAGGAGTTATGATTGAGAATAAAAGCGTTGTAAATCTTGTAAATGGGCTTTTCAGTCATATTTATAAAAGGTATGATTTCAGTTTAAATATTGCCCTTTTGGCGCCTTATACCTTTGATGCATCAATTAAACAGATCTTTCCATCCCTTCTTCTAGGGCATACACTATTTATTGTACCCGAGAGCATCCGGCTAGACGGAAAGGAACTTTTGAACTATTTTAACAGGAATTCAATTGACATAGCGGACGGAACTCCGGCGCATATCGGAATGCTTGCAAGTTATACGCCGCTTCTTAAAGACGAACTTGCGGTAAAGCACTTTGTTATAGGGGGAGAAGCCTTACCAGCAAAACTGGTAAAGGAATTTTTAGACTCTATTGAAGAAAGAAAGCCTCTTGTTACAAATGTATATGGCCCTACAGAGTGCTGTGATGTTTCAACACTCTACACCATTTATCCAAAAGAAGCTTATAGTAATAATATTATACCTATTGGGTCTCCCATAGAAAATGTAACCGTTTATATACTGGATGAAAATGAAAAAGCGGTAAAGGAAGGGACTGTGGGAGAATTATATATATCTGGAGAAGGAGTAGGTAGGGGATATTTAAATAAACCCCAGCTGACAAGCGAAAGGTTTATACCTGATCCGTTTATTAAAGGGAGAACCATGTATAAGACCGGTGATAAGGCAAGAATACTTCCGGACGGGAATATTGAATACCTGGGAAGGAATGACCATCAAGTAAAAGTTAGGGGCTTTAGAATTGAACCTGCAGAAATTGAATCGGAAATTATGGATTATGAAGCCGTAAAAGAAGCAGTAGTTATAGTAAGAGAAGAATATAGTGGTGATAAATATTTATGTGCCTACTACATATCCGACAGGGAAATCCAATCACAGGAACTTAAGGAGTTTTTAGCAAAAAGCTTGCCTTATTATATGATTCCGGCATACTTTATAAGGATGGTGAGCTTACCGCTTACGCACAACGGCAAGGTTGACAGGAATGCACTGCCCGAACCGGATATATGGGCTAACAAGGTTAAGATTTATACAGCCCCTAAAAACGACACTGAAGAAAGAATGGCACATATATGGAAAGAAGTATTAGGTATTGGTCGGATTAGTATGGAAGATAACTTCTTTGATTTGGGAGGACATTCCCTGAAAGCCAATATACTTGCATTCAAAATACATAAGGAGTTTAATATTGAAATACCTATAGCCGAAATTTTTGCAAATCCTACGGTCAATGATATGATAAGGTTTATGGAAGGAGCGGCAAGTAGAGATTATAAAAGTATACAACCTGTAGAGCATATGGATTTGTATCCTCTTTCCCTATCACAGAAATGGATTTTTGTCTCTAGCAGAGTAAACAGGGGAGATATTTTATGGAATATGCCGTGCTTGATGATGATTGATGGTAAACTTGATATAAAGCGTTTTGAAAATGCCCTGAACATGTTAGTGAAAAGACATGAAGCCTTTAGGACATCTTTTGAGATGACTGAACGGGGGCCGATGCAGAGAATTTATGATAATGTAAAATTGGATATATCATACATAGAGTCGGATGAAGATCAAATAGAAGGATTATTAAAGGAATTTATAAAACCCTTTGATTTAAACACCGTACCTTTATTAAGAGCGGGCCTTGCAAGAATATCTGAAGGCAAACATGCATTCTTATTTGATATTCACCATATCATATTTGATGGCTTGTCAGTAAATATCCTGTTGCGGGAATTGGAAACTCTGTATGATGGCGGACAGCTGCCTGAATTAAAGATTCATTACAAGGACTTTGCTTACTGGGAAAATGAGCATTACATGTCAGGAGGGTTTAAAAAACAGGAAGATTACTGGTTGAAAGTTTTTAATGGCAAGATTCCGGAGCTTGATTTACATACGGATTTTCCAGGAAAACAGGAAATCGGCAATGAGGGTGACAGGGTAGTATTATCTCTAGGAGTTGATCTTACTGCCCATTTAAGAAAGTTTGCCTCAAAAGCAGGCTCATCCATTTACATGGTGTTGTTAGCTGCATATAATATCTTGCTGTTTAAATATTCAGATCAGGAAGAAATTGTGGTAGGTACATTAACAGCAGGCAGACAGCATGCTGATCTGGAAAATATAATCGGCATGTTTGTTAGGACCCTTGCAATGAAAAACCATCCCAAGCCATACAAAACTGCTGCTGAATTTTTAAGAGAAGTAAGGGATAACTCCTTAGCCGCATTTGATAATCAGGAGTATCCGTTAAATCAACTTTTGGATGTACTCAAATTACCAAGAAATCTATCCAATCATCCATTATATAAAGTTATGTTTATAATGCAGAATATGGATAGCCCAAAGTTTAAAACGGATGGCCTTTTATTTAGACAGCATGACATTAATTTAAGGATCTCGGCATGTGATCTTATCCTGGAGGCTAGAGAAAACCAAGAGGGAATAAAGCTAACTATGACTTACAAGACCAGGTTGTTTAAGAAGGAAACAATAGAGACCATGGTTTTAAACTATCTAAAGACATTGGAATTGTTAATTGTGAATCCGGATATTAAACTGTGTGATTTTGAATTGGAAGGACTACGTAAGGCTCTGGATAATGTTCTTGATGAAGATATTAATTTTAATTTTTGATGACCATAGAGGGAGGTAATAGAATGGAAATTAAGGATTACACTAAGGAAGACGTAAAGTTCGATAAGGAGAGATCATATTGGCTCAATAAACTCCATGGCATGTATACCAAATGATTTCCCGGATAAAGGAGAAAACGGCTATAAAAGTGCTGTTATGAGTTTTTCCTTTGACAAGGAAGTTTATGAAAGGATGACAGCAATCAGCAATAAATCTGATTTTGCGCTATTTATTATATTACTTTCGGGGGTTAAATATATTCTGCATGAATACACCCAAAACAGCGATGTATTAACCATAATGCCGGTATTTAAACAAAACTCTAAGAATGCTTTGCTTATAAACAGCATTCTTCCGCTCTTAACCAAACTAGATAGGAACAGAACTTTCAAGGAATATTTGAATGAAGTAAAAAATACCGTAGTTGATGCCAACGCCAACCAGAATTTTCCCATAATGAGTCTTATTGACCTCCTGAACGTAGAATTTGATGAAAATGGACTCCCAATACTTGGTACGGTAGTTTCGTTAGATTCTGTTCACGATAAGGAATATATTGGAAGCTATAAGGCGGATACCCTCTTTTATTTTTACAAGGACAATGGGGACTTAAGGGTTGAAGTTGAATATAATTCCAATGCTTATGGCCAAGAAACTATAAGCCAGTTTGTAAAATATTTATTTGAATTTTTTGATGCTGTACTTAAGGTGCCGGAGAAAAGGTTAATAGATATTGAAATAATTCCAAATGAAGAGAGACAATTGATTAAGGAACGTATTGAGAGAATATGTGATTCAAAGAATAAACTAAGTTTCATGAACATAGAAGAGATTGAGGAAAAGTTAATAGAAATATGGCAGGATTTATTGGGAGTAGAAAGAGACGAAATAGAAAATAATTCATTTTTTGAACTTGGAGGAAACTCCATGCTGGCAATTAAGCTGGAAATCGAAACTTCAAAGAAAGGGATTGTTATGAAATCTTCAGACATTTATAAATTTCAAACGGTTAAAGAGCTGTCAGCTTATATTGCAAGTAAAAATGAATGATTTGAGCTGCTTGAAGTGAGGCTTAGGCAGAAATATGTTAAAAACTGATTTTCTCAAATTATAACCTAAAGCCAAGAAAGGGTAAGAACATCATATGACTAAAACTATAAGGAAAGTATGGCGGATATATGATAGACAGTAATATAAAAGGCATGAGAAGAAAAAGGCTTATGATGTTTCTACTGGTTGCCAGTTAGCCCATGGTTGAACTTGTTTAAAAAAAAATACAAGTTTTAATTTTTCTGTAACCATTTTTAGCCATGTACGATATATAATTACTTTAGATGAGACCTATAGTCTAAAAATTTAAAAGGTGGTGTCAAAATGGAATTAATGCAGATAAGAAATTTGGCACAAAAGGTGAAGGAGAATATCAGCCGGTTCATTGTCGGTAAAGATGAAGTAGCCGACTTACTGCAGGTTGTACTGATTTCATCGGGACGTGTACTTTTGGAGGATGTGCCCGGAACGGGTAAAACACTGCTCTCCAAAGCAATGGCCAAATCACTTAACACTTCATTTAGAAGGATTCAATTCACTCCAGATCTTCTTCCTCCAGATCTTCTTCCTCCAGATCTAAGCGGTATCAGTTTTATAACCAAGAGATGGAAAGTTCGAGTTCCGGACGGGTTCGATCTTTTCAAATATATGCTGTTTTAAACTAAGTTTTAATGGACTAAGAAAAATGGCCCTACCACAAAAGGCAAAATGAGTATATTATAATAATCAAAATAGAGAACCTATGAAAGCTATTACTTGTATTTAGACTATAAATCTGCAAACAATGAAGTTAATTCTAGGAGGGTGTAATTTGAATATGTATTTAGCAGCTGTTACTTTAATAATAACAGTAATCTATATAACTCAGGTTAAAAGCAACATTACTTTCAGTTATAGCTTAATATCTGAATATATAAAAATAATTTTACTGTTACTCTCATCAATAAAAATCGCTATTCTTTCTATAAAAACGAAAAACTGGAATTGTATCGCCAAGTGAAGAATATATCCAATGAGACAGCCATAATAAGTCATGCAATAAATAATGAGATAGCTTAGGTTTCTATATGCATTGATAATATTGAAAACAATAATTGTAATAATGAAGATATATTCAGGGGGCGAACTATGCATAAAATTAAAGTTATGATTATTGACGATGATTTAGATTGGATTGAGACAATGAGGGGTTTCCTAGATAATTATGATGAGATTTCAATTATTGCAACTGCAAACAATAGAACGGATGCTGTTGAACTTGTAAAAACTCTTGATATTGACATAGTTCTATTGGATGTAAACTTTAAAGGCAAAAATGAAGGAATGTGTATAGCATCGGATATACACAGATTAAAGAACCAAACAAAGATTATAATGCTAACTTGTATGGACCAGGAGGAAATTATTCTAAACTCTTTTTTGATGGGGGTATCAAACTATATCTACAAAACAAACTATAGACAAGTTCCTTATATAATAAGAGACATGTATAACAATGTTTCGCCAATCGAAATACTTGCAAGAAAGTACTTTAACCAGCAAAAAGAAAAACAACTTGAAGTGTTAACTCGTACAGAAAAGGAGATCTTTAAACTGATTGAAAGTGGATATACCCAATCACAGATAGCGCGGCTGCAGTTTAAAACAAAAGGTACTCTTAGGAGTCAAGTCAATAAAATAATAAAGAAGCTAGGTGTTAGAAACAGCAAGGAAGCTGTAAACATTTTTAGACTTGAGAACACTTGAAATAAGAGTTTAGTACTACATAAACAATGTGGAAATGCTCAGAGTCAGCGAATCTTAATAATATAAAAAAAGAGGTTTAATGTTATTGTATTATTTTAAACTATGTAAGTTTATAGTACCATTCTTAAACAACATATTGTATAATATAACAATGCGGCACAATGAAGGCTTAGAAATTAAGAGGTGGTTTGGCAAGTGAGCTTACATGATGGCAGAAGTACAGAAGAGTTTGATGATATACCTAAGGTTCGACCCTGGATAAGGTATTGGGCCAGAGTTATGGATATACTTTTATTTGGCATAATTGTTGGCATAATTCAGGTTGTATTCTTTCCGAGGAAAGTTTTTGATGATCCAATGCTGGGAGCAGGACTTCTAATTTTCTGGATCTTTATAGAAGCAAAGCTGTTATCAACATGGGGAACAACCCCGGGTAAATGGCTCCTTAAAACAAAAGTCAGGGGTTCTGATTCAAATATACTCACTTTCGTAGCTGCCCTAAAGAGAAGCTTTCTGGTGTGGCTTATAGGTATGGGAATGGGCTTGTTTTCTCTTGTTACAATGATTATCGCTTACTTAAATTTAAGTACCAGGGATATTACATCGTGGGACAGGCAATGCGGGTGCAGAGTTATTCATGAGAAAATAGGTTTTGCGAGGGCTGTTGCTGTTGTACTGATAGTGCTTTTGTTTTATTTGTTGGTTTTTGTCTCGGCAATCATAAGATAAAACAATTAAAACAATATTGACAAATACAGTATATTGTATTTAAAATTAAATAATATAGATATATTACATAGAAAATTCAAATTACTTAGCCAATGTGAGTAAACTTGTTCTTTCAATTTCTGCTTAATAGTTATGAGATTTAGAAGGGTTTACAATTTTCCACAAAACAAAGGAGATAAGTGATGTTTGAATTATTAAAAACAGCCATAACAGGAGTAAATATTATTCCTACTACACTGTTGGGGTTGGCTGTTTTATACTGGTTGATTGTTATTCTAGGGGCAATTGATATTGATTTTCTCGATTTTGATCTGGACGTTGAAGGTGATCCTGTAACGGGTCCTTTTCATGGAATTTTGGCATTTCTGAATGTGTCCTATCTTCCATTCATGCTTGTGTTCAGTATTATCACTCTTATTTTTTGGGTTTTATCAATGTTGATGCACCTGTTACCAATCGAAACCGGTGGTCTTATTAGTGGCATTTTGTTTATTCCAAACCTGGTGCTAAGTGTAGTTATTACAGGAGCTGTCACATATCCTCTAAAAGGCTTGTTTAAAGATGCGTATAAGGCCGGTAACAAAGAGGATAGGATTGAGGGCAAGCTGTGCACCCTTTTGTGCGACCTGACCTTTGGACGCCTTGGGCAGGCTGAAGTAAAGAGAGATGGAGCCTCTTATGTTATTAATGTGAAGGTAGAGGAAGGCGAAAACCTCAAAAAGGGAGATAAAGCACTGGTAATAAGCAAAGATGTTGAGAAGAGTTTTTATATTGTAAAAAAATTTGAAGGAGTGGGGGTAGAAAGATGAATTTTCCATTACAAATCACAGTTGCTGCAATAGTAGTTGCCTTTATTTTTATTTTAGGCTTGTTTGCTATGTTCTCAAAATTTTACCGCAAGGTAGAGCAGGGTAAAGTAATTCTTAGAAACGGTGTGGGAGGCCCCGTTGTTTCTTTTGGTGGTATTATTGTAATTCCCATACTGCACCATGCAGAAATTATGGATATATCTGTAAAGAGAGTTGAAATTGCAAGAGAAGGTAAGGATGGACTTATTTGTAAGGACAATTTGAGGGCGGATATTAGGGTTGCATTCTTTGTACGCGTCAACCAGACAAGGGAAGATGTACTGAAGGTTGCACAGCTCCTAGGCTGTCAAAAAGCTTCAGATCCCGGAACACTTATGGAATTCTTTGATGCCAAGTTTTCTGAGGCATTGAAAACCGTTGGTAAACAATTCGACTTTGTACAGCTCTATACTGAAAGAGAAAAATTTAAGTATGAGATTCTTCAGATCATAGGCACTGATCTTAACGGCTATGTTCTTGATGATGCTGCCATTGATTATCTTGAGCAGACTGATATAGGAAAGCTAAACAGCAATAATATACTTGATGCGGAAGGTATCAAAAAGATTACCGAGCTGACTTCAAAGCAGCTGGTTCTTGCCAATCAAATCGAGCGCGATAAGGAAAAAACCATAAAGCAGCAGAATATTACCTCCAGAGAGGCAATTTTGGAACTTGAAAAGCAAAACCAGGAAGCGGAAGCCCGTCAAGAAAGGGAGATCGCAATTATTAGGGCAAGAGAGAAGGCTGAAGCGGATAAGGTAGCACAGGAAGAACGCCTGAAGGCTGAAATGGCACGTATTAAAGCAGATGAAGAAATAGCCATTGCAGAGGAAAACAGACAAAGACAGGTAATAGTCGCACAAAAATCAAAAGAGAGTACTGAAGTAGTAGAAGCAGAACGTGTTGATAGAAAACGACTGCTTGAGAAGACTGAAAAGGAAAAGCTGGTTGAGCTGGCTGAAATTGATAAGCTTAAATCTGTTGAAGAAGAAAAGAAGAATATTCAGACTGTTATCCGTGAAAGAGTAGCAGTTGAAAAAGACGTTGTAATTGAAGAAGAGAGAATCAAGGATACCAGGGCAATTGCCGAAGCAGAACGTCTAAAGGCAATCGCTTTAAAGAAGGCTGAAGAGCAGGCTGAAATGAAGCTTATTTTGGATGTTAAGACCGCAGAAGCAGCAAAGCAGGCTTCGGAAAAGCTTGCCGAACAAAGAATAATTGAAGCGGATGCCAAACTAAAGTCTTCTGAAAAAGAGGCTGAAGCAATTAAGACCATTGTTGACGCCGAGGTGCTACAAGAAGCTACTAAAGGACTTGCAGAGGCTCGCGTCATCGAAGCAAAAGCAAGTGCTCTTGAAAAAGAAGGGGCTTCAAAGGCTAGAATACTGCAGTCAACCGCTGAAGCTGAAGCCAAGGCAATTGAGGCGAAGGCTCTTGCTGAAGCTAAGGGTGAGGAAGCAAAGGTTAGTGTTAAGGAAAAAGCCGGAACAGTCGAGGCTGAAATTCTAGCTAAAAAATACCATGCCGAGGCTGAAGGTATTGCTCAAAAGGCAAACAGCATGAAAGCTCTTGATGAAGCAGGAAGAATTCATGAAGAGTTTAAGCTTAAGCTTGATAAAGAGAAGGAAATTGAGCTTGCCAATATTAATATAATGAAGGAAGTTGCAGAGGCACAGGCTTCAGTCATAAGGGAAGCACTGAAGTCTGCAAAAATCGATATTGTGGGCGGGGAAACAATGTTCTTCGACAAGATCATAGGATCAATATCACAAGGTAAGTCGTTTGACCGTATGATAGGAAGCAGTGATGTGTTAAAGGACATAAAAGAGACATTTATTGTTGGTGATCCTGATTATTTTAAAGGTCAGCTTGAGAAATTTGTATCAAGGTTTAATATGACTTCGGAAGACATAAAGAACCTTACAATTTCCGGAGCAATTCATAAAATGATGCGCAGTGCAAATTCATCGGAAATACCTATGCTTTCAAAGCTTTTGGATGCAGTAGAAAAAGCAGGCTTTGCCGATGCACCTGCAGCTTCTGTAACAGAAAAATAGTAAATGATGAAACAGGGTGCACATCCTTTTTTGCCCCAAGTTGTGTAGAGAGCTTTGAAACTTAAGTTCTTGGAACAATCTGGGGCATATATGAAAAATGCACCAGGTAAAATAAAAAGGGTCAATAATGTTTGCGCTATCCCTTAAAGGAAAAGATGAGGTGTAAATAGCTGTGGATGAAATAAAGACGGAACAGACCGAACAAAAATCTGCACATTTGGACAGTGGCGCATATGAGGTTATAAAAAACAGGTTAATCAAGCATGGTAATGACCTTAAAGAGCGCCTTGATAAATTAAACACTGCCAGAAAGAATGTTTTTGGTTCAATAGAAACAACCCTTTTAGGAAGCGAACGGATTATTACAGAAAACAACTGTATCCCACGAGATATGGCTCCCGTGGGAACTTCCTTTATTTTTGGGTATAATGTATATATGGGGCTTAAGTCTAAAATAGATCTTGAGGATGTTTTTTCCATATATGAGTTTAAGGATCATGCTTTCCAGAAGCTCTCTTTATCACTCATAGAAGATGGTCAGTTTAAGACTGATTTCAATGAGCTGTATACCTATTATAAAAACACTTTTTTCGCAAAATTCTCTGTAATCGGGCCGTATCTTTACATGATATTCCAAATCGGAAAAAATGCATCCGATATCAAAGCCTTCAAGTGGATTATTGAAGATGGAAAGCTTAGATACATCGATAACAGAAGTGACCATGAGGTAAGGTTTACAGCCCGGCAGGAATTTGGCTGGGTCAGGGTCAGAAGGGAAGACCACAGAGATGGACTGCATCCTCATGTCTCTATCCTGGATAAGGTCTTTGTTGAGACTATAGGCGGAGACCTTACCATAAAGGTTGAGGATAACACCGATACCGGGAAGGGAATCTACTCTGAAGAAGTAGAGGATAAGGATCAAACCCTGGATGATGCGGAGATGTTGTATGCGGTGGTAGGGCATATAATCCTGCTTAAGATCCGTCCCTACAAGGAAAAAAGATATCGCCACTTTATTTTTAATGAGAAGCTTAAGAATGTTGTCCGTATTGATGCCATAGAAGATGCATGTGTGCTGCTGCCGGATGATCACGGCCTTATTTTTCCCAAAGGCTATTATTTAAAAAGCGGAGAATATAAATTGTTCGATGTTCCGGTTGAGACATGCATTTTTGAGCAAAGGATCGAGTCTCCAAACGGTGAAGATTATCAGTACTTTTTCTATAATATAGAGAGCGGAATTTATCTTATTTATTCATACAATGTGATTGAACAGACACTGGAAACACCCATTGTTTGTAACGGTTATTCCCATTTTAAAAACGGTGAAATGATTGTTTTCAGGCAGGAGAATGAGCCCAGGAAGAACCATATGATCCAGATATGGCAGACTCCTTATGTAGGGAAAAATCATGTAACCGAAACAAAAAACGACTCTATCCTTTTTAAGATAGGAAACAAGGATATTGTCCGCTCCATGGCAGACTGCAAAGTGGTGTACAACCTGATACAAAAGGGAGAGAGCTATGCAGACATCTATGTGGATATTGTAAAAGAAGCGGACCAAATTATTGATTCCTATTTCTGGCTAAGCAAGGAAGAGGCCTTTGATTTAAAAAGCGTTCTTGTGAATATAAGAGAAGCTTCAGCTTCTGCTGTAGCAGAGTTTGAAAAAGTTACAAGAATCAAAACTGCAACTTTAAAACAAATTAATGACGTGGATGAGAAAGCTCAAAAGCTGTTAAAGGATATTGAATATGGAAATTTCAACAGCATCAGTGAATATGTTGGAGTTTTGGCAAACTTGAGAATTCTAAGGGGAGAGGTTGCCTCGTTAAAAGACTTGAGGTATACAAATCTTCCTATGGTTGAATCACTGGAAGCTAAGGTTAAGGAAAAAAACGAGCTGTTCTCCCAAAGATGTGTGGAGTTTTTACTGCATCCCGATGGTTTGAAGCCCTATATGGAAAGGGTAAAGGAGCATGAGCAGGCAATTGCCCAGGTAAGTAAGGCATCAATAGGTAAAGAGCTTTCAGATGGCATGTCCAAAACTTCTTCAGATCTTGAGCTGTTGATTGATATTGTAAGTAATTTCAAGATAGAGGATGCTACTAAAACAACGGAGATTATTGAAAATATTTCTCTTATATATTCACAATTAAATGGAGCCAAAGCAAAGCTCAAAACCCGTATGGATGAGCTTTCACAAAAGGAGGGAGCAGCCCAGTTTAACTCCCAGGTGAAGCTTTTGGACCAGGCGGTAGTCAATTATCTCGATATATCGGATTCTATAGAAAAGTGTGAACAATACCTAAGTAAGGTAATGGTTCAAATTGAGGAATTGGAAGGAAAGTTCGCAGATTTTGAGGAGTATGTCTTAAAACTTTCGGAAAAGCGAGAAGAGCTTTACAACGCTTTTGAGACCAAAAAGCAGGCACTTCTGGAAAAACAAAATAAAAAGCTGACAGCTCTGGCAGGTGCATCCGACCGTATTTTAAAGGGGATTGTAAACAGGCTGCAGGGCTTTAACACTATAGATGAGATCAATGGCTATTTTGCCACTGATATTATGATAGAAAAGGTCAGAGATATTGTAGACCAGCTTACTGCTTTAGGTGACAGTGTAAAGGCTGATGAGCTTGAGGGCAGGCTTAAAACCATAAAAGAGGATGCGGTACGTCAGCTAAAGGATAAACAAGACCTTTTTGTAGGCGGAAAAAATGTTATAAAGTTTGGAAACCATTATTTTTCTGTAAATACCAAGCAGCTTGACCTTTCAATGGTACAAAAGGATGATGAGCTATACTTTCATATTTCAGGAACGGATTTTTGGGAAAAGGCAGAATCAGATAAATTAAACCGGTTCCGTCATGTATGGGATCAGGAGATTCCATCGGAGAACAGGGAGGTTTACCGGGCCCAGTATCTTGCTTATAAGATATTTGAAGCTTCACAGAATAAAGAAGCAGATAGTGTTGAAGTACTCTTAACGTACCCGGATGAACAGCTGCTTTTATTTATACAAAAGTTTATGGAATCCCGCTACCAGGAGGGCTATACCAAGGGAGTACATGATGTTGACTGTCATAAGATACTAAAAGCTCTTATGAATTTGTATAAAAGTATTGATCTTTTGATTTACAGTTCTTCCGCAAGGGCCCTGGCACAGCTTTACTGGTGCCGCTTTGCAAGAGAGGAAATGAAGGAAACCCTGGGCACTAGATTAAGAGAACTTTCAAAAATCTCAATGTATTTTAAAACCAAACCGGACTTAAAGGATTATATACCTGCAGTAAAGGCTTCCATAGAGGAAGCCATACCGGGTATCCCGTTTTTTGATAGAAAATTTGTTCCTGAAGCTGCAGAATACCTATGCAGCGAATTAATGAGGGGAGATACCTTTGTAATAAGTCTTGAGGCCCAGGAGATTTATCTTAAGTTTATTAGTCATCTTAAAGAGAAGAAAGCCCTTGAGTTCTTTAACGAATCACTTAAGGCTGTCTCTAAGGACCTGGAGGGCTCATTCTACCTTATCCGCGAGTGGTTATTTGCACTTTTTGATGAACTAGGGTTAAAGAACCGGTTTGATGTAATTGATGAAGTAATTATAATGATTATGCTAAACAGCTATAACAGCAAGCAGGTAGTAGAGACAAGGACAAAGCTTAATGTTACAGGCCTTGGCGGAAATCATCCTAATATTAAAAACGGGGAATTTACCGCCTCTTATACAGAGTTCATAGAAAGGCTTAAAAATTATGACAGTACTATAGTTAGAGACTTTATAGAGTTTCAGGCCTTAAAGAAAGAGCTTACACAAAACTTACGGGAAGAGCTTAGGCTTGATGAATTCAAACCGGGTGTGCTGTCGTCCTTTGTAAGAAACAAGCTTATAGATAAGGTTTATCTTCCGCTTATTGGAGACAATCTTGCCAAGCAGATAGGAGTGGCAGGTGAGAACAAGAGGACCGACCTGATGGGAATGCTTTTGCTGATTTCTCCTCCGGGGTATGGAAAAACGACTCTTATGGAGTATATTGCAAGCCGTCTTGGCATTACCATGATAAAAATAAACGGACCTGCCCTAGGCCACGAAGTCACTTCATTAGACCCTACCATGGCTAAGAATGCAAGTGCAAAGGAGGAGCTAAGGAAGCTGAACCTGGCTTTTAAAATGGGAAACAACGTTATGATTTATGTTGATGATATTCAACACTGCAACCCAGAGTTCTTACAGAAGTTTATTCCTCTATGTGACGGGCAGAGAAAGATAGAAGGCGTATATAAAGGGGTTGGTCAGACCTATGACCTAAGGGGAAAGAAGGTTGCGGTTGTAATGGCAGGAAACCCTTATACCGAAAGCGGTGAGAAGTTTAAGATCCCTGACATGCTTTCCAACAGGGCGGATGTTTACAACCTGGGAGATATGCTAAAAGAAAATAAGGAAGCCTTTATGCTAAGTTATATTGAAAACTGTATAACGTCCAATCCAGTTTTAAGTAAGCTTTCAAACAAGAGCCAGAAAGATATCTATACCTTTATTGAAATTGCGGAGAGAGGGGAAAGGGATGGACTAAACTTTGAAGGCAATTACTCTATCGAAGAGATAAATGAATTTGTTGAGGTAATAAAAAAGCTTATAAGGATTCGGGATATTGTATTAAAAATAAACATGGAATACATTCATTCTGCCGCTCAAGCCGATGAGTACAGGAAAGAACCTCCCTTTAAGCTTCAAGGCTCTTATAGGAATATGAATAAAATTGCTGAAAGAATAGTGCCTGTTATGAACGACCAGGAGCTTTCAGAGCTTGTCCTGGGTGTTTATGAAAATGATGCCCAGACCTTGACAACAGGTACAGAGGCAAATATGCTCAAGTGGAAAGAGATCGCGGGCTGTCTTAGTGAGAAGGAGAGCTTACGCTGGGAAGAAATAAAGGTCCTGTTTAACAAGAATAAACTTGTAAAAGGTGACGATAAAATAGGTCAGGCAGTTTTAATGTTAAGCGACTTTGGTTCATCCCTAAAAGACCTGGTTGATGTAATGACCAAGATAAAAGAAACCCACAGTCTTGGAGTTGACAAATTTGTTGAACGCTTGTCACAGGTTAATAAAAAAAGTGAAAAATAGTTTTATACCGAAAATTTGCTGTTTAAAAAAAAGATGCATTGAACACACAAGTCATGATAAGTGCTCGATGCATCTTTTTTACGTATATTTTATAAACTACCATGATCCAGAGTACTGTTTTCTCGGAATGATAAACCAGCATATAAAGTAAGCCAGAATTGAACTTCCAGCGAAAAAGGCAAATAATACCCAAATAATTCTTACTATTGTGGTATCAATACCAAAATACTCACCGAGGCCGCCGCAAACGCCTCCTATTTTTTTGTCTGTATCCGAAAGGTATAGTTTTTTCTCCATTATAAACACTCCAATCCATGTGATTTTATAAATATATACGGCTAAGTCCGATTATTTGTCTGACTAAATTCGATAAAAATCAGGGCGTTTTAATTTTTATAAAGGTAACTTTAGCTGTTTTAGTTTTATATACTAAAGATAGAAAGAATACTTTAACATTATTTTGCAATAACCTTGATTTGAGAGTTATATACTGGTAAAATATTTAAATGAATTTTATAAGGGTGTGAGTTTTTTAGGAGGAAAGAGAAGTTAAATGAAATTTAAAAGCTTTGTCGTACTGGCTTTAATATTAACTATGCAGATTCTGCCACTGAATGCTTTTGGGTTATACAATAAAACCTATAGATTAGAGGATTTAAAAACTGATTGTATTCCGATAATAGAACTTGTAAGTGATAGTGGGGGAAATATTGAATGGGATTTGGAAAATATAATAGCAAAGGTATCTTTAGAAGAAGTTACATATGGGTTCAAAATAAATACTGATCATACAGTAGACCTCTTAAAAGAAGGTGTCAACTACGGAAAGTTTGATACCGAGGACGCAAGATATGTCATGGAGTTTCAAGACGGGAGGCTAAATGCTGGTTTGTATATAAATAGAAGCTCCTTTAACAGGTGTTTTGATAAACTTAATAAAGGGACTTATACAAAGAATGACTTTTTTAGAGCCGGTGACGAAAGATTGTCCGATTTGGCCAAAAGTATCATTGTAGATATTGAAAATCAGTATGGCAACCTTACTGGTAATGTTGTTCCAAGAGCAGAAGCGGAGCTTGTAAGAACACTTGATAAGGCTGTGAAAAAACATAAAATCAGAGGACCCGGAAACAAATATAATATTAAGACAACATTACATACCATTATGAGTTTACAGAAGGATATAGACTACTACAGTAAAACCACCGGAATTCCGCGGGAGATGGTAAGCTCAATATTATTCAGGGAAATGATGTGTATTGGAATTGATGATGTTTTTGATGGTATCAATTCTGATAAGAATACAAAGGGCATTGGGCAGCTAAGCGTCGCAGGCGTTAGAATTAATGAAAACAAGATAGAAGAGCTTTCGCAAGGCAGAAGGCCTGCAAAATTCAAAAATATAAAGGACTATCAATTAAACAAGATGTTACTGGACCCTGGTGATTGTGTATACTTTACATCTAGTCAGCTTAAG
Organism: Bacillota bacterium; assembly: GCA_049325575.1. Taxonomy (GTDB): domain Bacteria; phylum Bacillota; class Clostridia; order Acetivibrionales; family Acetivibrionaceae; genus JBMOLK01. The sequence continues at coordinate 53,505 of JBMOLK010000188.1, forward strand.
GCAAGGGCAATGGAATATGCGGGGTTTGCATATGAAGAGGAAATTGACATATATGATGAAAACAGTATTAAAATGATTTTGGCAGAGTATAATCAGGCTGACGGAAAAGCTATATTTAATTTGCCGGACATATACAACTTTTATAAAGACAAGATTACTTACGGTGAACAGGTTTATGAATATTACAAGGCCTTCCGGGAGTATTACAGGGTTGTAAGTGCAAATAAGGTGGTGGACACCTAAAGTACTTTATTTCTTTTAGATAAAGGCAAATATGAAATGTCATTATAAAAAGTGTAAAAGAAATCTGGCTTTATTACGATATAGTGATAAGGATAGTATAGAAAGGGGTGTATTGCTATAGCAAGAATCCTTATTGCGGACGACTCGACAACAGCCAGAAACCTGTTGAAACGTGCGTTAAAGAATTCCAGTCATCAGGTTGTCTCAGAAGCAGACAGCGGTGAGAAGGCAATCATTGAATATGGTAAATGCCGCCCTGATATAGTGACTATGGATTGGGATATGCCCGGTATAGGAGGCATTGAGGCTGCAAAGGGTATTATTGCTATTGACCCTGATGCAAAGATTGTTTTTGTAACAGCCCACGATTGCAATGACTTATTGGAGATTGCCGGACAAAGCAGGTTCAAATATATTATAAATAAACCCGTTACCGAAGCTAATGTTTTAGCTGTATTTGAAAAAATACTAAATGATAAAACCCATAATAAAAATAGCATGGAAGATGCCAAAAGTCAGGAAGTGAAGAATGACACAGCTCTAGAGGATGCTGTAAGCCAAAAAAATGATTCTTTAGAGGAGAGAATACAGGAAAGTGATTGGGGTGCTGAAGGAGAGCAGGATAAAGAGATTAAAAAAGGTCAAGCTGTAATAATCAGTCATTATTCAAGACTTAAGTGCTTTAAAGGAACTATTGAAGCGATCGGAAGAAATACCTTGACTCTAAAGACAGAACATGGAATAAGCGTTAATAATTTCTTCGAACATGATTCTATAGTTATAGGATATAAAAGTAAAGACAAATTCTTTGTTTGTGGATACAGGATACTATCCATGAATACTAAGGACAGAACTATAGATATCCGGTATAATTCATGCTTTGATCTTTCCAGCAGGGCAGCTTCGGGCAGACTTCCCGTTTCACTATGTGTTGACATTAAAGCAAATAGTCAAAGCAAGAAACTTACTGCTGTAGTAAAGGATCTTGATATTAATAACATGACCATTAGTTCAGGCACTGAATTGGATACTAAATACAGTCTCGAGTTTTTAATGCCCCTATTTGAAAATCTGGCTAACATAAAAGCAGCGATTATCCAAAAGAATAATAGACCGGGATATTTTGATTATGACTTAAAAATTATGCATACAAGTCTTGATAACAAACAAAATGCGGTTAAATGGTATATAAATGCGTTAAAGGAACAGTATATAAAGTCTATAGAAGAATTGGACAACAGTACTAATCAGGAGTGATGCAAACCATATCATATAAAAAAGTGACAAAAGTCACTTTTATTGTGCATAAATATATATATATTTACCAATAAATGCTTTAGTGTTATAATCTTCCTAGAGAATATTTTTTAGGGGAGGTTGTTTTTTTATGAAAAAGAATAAAATGGTATTATGCTGCATTTTGACGGCTGTGTTGGTTCTGGTTAATGGAGGACTTTATGGATTTGCACAACCTGTGCAGGAGAGTGGTACCTTGTTTAACGAACTTTCCGAGCCGGATACCATTATGTTTGGGGATACAAATGGAGACGGCATAGTAAACTCTACGGACTATATACTGGTATCAAGATATATTCTTGGCACTATCAGCAGCTTTCCATATGATAAGGGCATTATTACAGCAGACACAAATGCAGACGGATTTGTAAATTCAACAGACTCTTCACTTATTAAAAGGTATGTTTTAGATATTATTAGTAAGTTTCCGGCTGAAGCCGTAGTTCAAAATATGCCCCAGAAGGTTTTTGAGTTTAACTATACAAACCATGCCTGGGCTTATTATAATAGGGGATGGTACATAGACAACAGCGGGAATATCTACTATTACGACTATGCAAAGGAACCAAAAGAGGAAAAGCTTATAGGCAGTATTTCAAAAAAAGAGCTTGTGGAAAAGTTTTTATATCTTTTAAAAGCTTCTAATAATGAAAAATATGAGTCATATCATAGGGGGTTTGATATGGGAGCTTTGACCTACAAGGGGTATGTGCCAGGGGCAGCAGTTGGTGAGGAGAAAGAGGTTGTTCTTTTTGTGGATGGTGATTGGGTAGAATACAATACTTGCCCATTTGCAAAGTCTTTGGTGGACTGGATGAAAAGCTTGGAAGAGACTTATCCTGAAATTTATTAATTTTTATATAAAACTATGATATAATAACCCTCTGTATATATTAACGGAATTATCACTGATTCTATAAATAATTTCCAAACTGCCTAATGATACAGGGGGTTATATAAGTATGAGTAAATATTGGAGCGATGTTGTTAAAGAAATCAAGCCCTATGTTCCAGGTGAACAGCCAAAGGATAAAGTTTATATTAAATTAAATACAAACGAAAACCCATATCCGCCGTCACCATATGTGATTAAGGCTATTGAGAGGGCTGCAAATGAAAGCCTAAGGCTGTATCCGGACCCTGCATGTGACAGCCTTAGGTCTGTAATAGCCAGGTATAACAACCTGAAAAAAGAGCAGGTCTTTGTTGGTAACGGCTCTGATGAGGTGCTGGCTTTTTCGTTTATGGCCTTTTTTAATCCGGGGGATACCATAGTCTTTCCCGATATTACTTACAGCTTTTATGAAGTATATGCATCCTTGTTCAGGTTAAACTATAGAAATATACCGCTGAACGAAGATTTTGAACTTCCCGTATCGAAGTTCTTTGGTGAAAGTGACGGTGTAGTTGTTGCAAATCCTAATGCACCTACCGGAAAGGCTGTATCAGCTAATGATATAAAAAGCATTGCCATAGGGAATATGGATAAGGTTGTTATAGTTGACGAGGCTTATATTGATTTTGGAGGAGAGTCTTCAGTTAAGCTTGTCAATGAGTATCCAAATGTACTGGTCATCCAGACCTTGTCAAAATCCCGCTCCCTGGCAGGACTTAGGTTAGGCTTTGCCATAGGACATGAAGATTTGATCGAAGGTCTTTTGCGTATAAAGAACTCCATAAACTCATATACTTTAGACCGCATTGCTCTTGCGGGAGCAGAACAGGCATTCTTGGATGAAGCCTACTTCAAGGAGAACGTATCGAAAATTATAAATACAAGAGAAACAATAACTGAAAAACTAAGGTGTTTAGGATTTTATGTGCTGGATTCAAAAGCAAATTTCATATTCATAAGTCACCCAAATGTAAGTGCTGAAAAGCTTTTTTGGCTGCTTAGAGAAAACAATATCCTGGTTCGCCACTTCCATAAACCAAGGATTGACAACTACCTAAGGGTCAGTATTGGTACAGATGAAGAAATGGACTATTTCCATAAGGTTGTAAAAAACATTCTAAAGAATATGACATAGATTATATTTACCACACTACCTACCGGTAAGAGAGTCAATTATTACAGTTGGTTTTTTTATCTTCATAAAATCTTCATAAAAGTGTTCTAGAATAATAATGAAAGATATTTCACTTTATGTATCATGTATGAGGTGATAATTTGGTTAAGTTTTGGGCAAGACTTAAGGCTGCAGTTCAAAATTATCTTGAGAAAATGGCAAAGGAAAATGAAAAAGCCTTTGGAAACGGTAAGCTGGACTGCTGCAGCTTAAATAAGCCGGACAGTGATAAGTAGTCTATATATTGACACTATGCTTCTCCCTTGTTTAGTTGATATATTTCCCCATAACTTGCAGGTAATATAAAGTTATGGGGTATTTGCTTGTTTCTTTATAGTATAAAGGATATAAATTGATTTTATGTTAAATTTTTTATATATATAATGAAATAATAAACAGGTATACTTGACTTTAATAATAAGGAGGCGAAAACATGGTTAATAACAGTAAAAAAATTCTCGTAGTGGATGATGAAGAGAAAATTGTTGATGTTGTCAAATCATATCTTCAACATGCCGGTTTTACTGTTTTTGTAGCCTATGACGGGAGGCAGGCTCTGGAAGAATTTGAAAGATTGAATCCGTCATTGTTAATACTGGACCTTATGCTTCCCGATATTACAGGTGAAGAAATATGTAAACTTCTTAGAAAAAAGTCCAGGGTACCTATAATAATGTTAACGGCAAAGGTTGAAGAAGAGGATATTCTAAAAGGCCTTGATATAGGTGCTGATGATTATATAACAAAACCATTTAGTCCAAAACAGCTGGTGGCAAGAGTAATAGCACTTTTAAGAAGGTCGGCTGACAATGCCGGGCTTCTTTCAAATATCATTGCTTTTAATGATAATGATCTTGTCATAGATTCTTTAAAATTTGAAGTTAAGAAAAAGGGGGAAATTCTGAATCTTACCCCTAATGAGTATAAAATTTTAACAACACTAGTGAAATACCCCTCCAAGGTTTTTACCAGGGATGAACTTGTATCACTGGCATTAGGAGATGATTTTGATGGGTTTGACAGGACAATAGATACACATATAAAGAATTTGAGGTATAAGATAGAAACCAACCCTAAAAGTCCACAGTATATTGTTACTGTACATGGGGTTGGTTATAGATTCGGTGGTGATTAGAGTGAAATACGGACTAAAAACAAAACTATCTCTCTCATATGTTTTGGTATCACTGATTTCTGTTATTTTAATCATAATTCTTATTAACTTCCTGTTTGAAAGGCAGTTTGGGGAGTATATAAAGAAAAATCAGGATATGCAGAATAAAAAGATTGTAGAGAGATTGGGTCAGCTGTACCTGGGGGACGGAAAATGGGACGAGGAATCAATTGAGGATATAGGTGTTAACGCACTGGAGAGCGGTCTAATTATAAAAATCAGGGATATATCAGGCAATGTTATTTGGGATGCAACGGTTCACAATAACGGTATGTGCCAAAGAATAATTGAGCAAATGGCGCAGAATATGAACAGTAAGTATCCTTTCCTGAACGGAGGGTACAAGGAAGAACCCTTTAATGTTGTTCGTGGATTGAACAAAGTGGGGTATGTAGATATAGGTTATTATGGCCCCTTTTATCTCACAGAGAACGACCTGGCCTTTATAAATACCCTTAACAAGTTTATAATCGGGGCAGGTATATTTTCTCTGATGCTTGCTCTTGTAATAGGAAATGTAATGGCTAAAAGGCTTAGTAAACCTATAACAAGGGTAACGAATACTGCAGAAATGATTTCCAAAGGTCACCTGGAAGAGAGAATAGATTTTAGTTCAAACACTCGTGAGATAATCCAGCTCACCGCATCTGTCAACAATCTGGCAGATACGCTGGAAAAGCAGGAGAAGCTAAGGAAGAGATTGACTGCTGATGTAGCTCATGAACTTAGAACCCCGCTGTCAACACTCCAGAGTCATATGGAGGCTATGATTGACGGGATATGGGAGGCTGACTCCGAGAGACTCAAAAGCTGCCATGAAGAGATATTAAGGATCAGCAAGCTGGTTGGTGACCTGGAAAGACTTGCAAAGTTTGAGGGCGAAAACCTTATACTGGATAAGACAAAGTTTGACTTAAATGAGCAGATAGGGAGAATAATAAGAAACTTCCAAAGCGACTTTATTAATAAAGGAGTAGATTTAAGCTATAACGGTGATAAGGAAAACATATTTGCAGATAAGGATAAAATCAGTCAGGTAGTGGTTAATTTACTGTCAAATGCATTAAAGTATACGCCCGAAGGCGGAAGGGTTGAAGTTACTATAAAGGGCAACCAGGACATAACAGAGATATGTATAAAGGATACGGGAAGCGGTATCCAGGTAGAGGATCTGCCTTATATTTTCGAAAGGTTTTATCGTGCAGATAAATCACGGAACAGACTGACGGGAGGATTTGGAATAGGTCTTACCATAGCAAAGGCAATAGTGGAAGCACATAATGGAAAGATCAAGGTTAGAAGTGAAGTAGATAAAGGTACAGAATTTGTAGTATCCTTACCAAAGCAGATGGAATAGGCCATCTGCTTTGGCCACTTATGAAAAATTCACTTGTTTCTAAAAATATAACAGCTATTTTTGTCCGTCTACATATTTTCTTCATAAATATTTGCTATTTTAATATTAACGTAAATTTATGAAAGGTGGATTATTAATGGGTAATAAAAAGAGGGTTAACGGGAAAAAGACTCAGACTAAACCAAAGTCAGACAAAAAAATTTATGTGGTTCTTTCAGCAGTTATACTTACTGTTGTATTTTCTGCAGTAGTCTATTTTGCAAGAGGGGGATCCGATGATAATGGCTCCGGCGCATCATCAGGTGGGGATTTGGTTATACCAAAGAGTGAAATAACCGAAACAGCCAAGTTCTATTCTTATAAGGCTGGAAAAACAAATATGGAAGTATTAGCTATAAAAGCCAGTGATGGTACTATAAGAACAGCATTTAATACATGCCAGGTATGCTATGACTCTGGAAGGGGTTATTATGTACAGGATGGAAACGAAGTAGTGTGCCAGAACTGTGGAAACAGGTTTAAGAATGACAAGATTGAAGTGGTTAAAGGCGGATGCAACCCTGTACCAATATTTAAGGAAAACAAGGTTGATGACGGTGAGAACATAATAATTAAAAAAGAATTCCTTGAACAGGATGAGTATAAAACTCTTTTCAGTAATTGGAAAAAGTCGTAATAAAGGTGAAATTTAATATAAAACTAAAAGCATAAGTTCTGAAGTAACCAGGAGAGATAAAAGGAGGCAATAGACCTCCTTTTATCTTTTGATAAGTACATTTGTAAGTCCTTATAATATCTGTAGCTGTCAAATCCGCTGCAGAAGCAGGACAAATTCATTACCGAACTGAAACCAAAACCCCTTTCAGACATTAAATATACCTCAAGTTTGATAATTTGACTTGAATGAACCAAGAATTGTGTGTTTATCAAATATACCTCCTAATAAACCCCCTTTTAGCCATTGTATTTAAAACCTCCTTATTAAAATATTTTTATGAAGCGCTTAATCTAATAACATAATATTAACAAGGTAAAAAATGTGTTACTCAAATGGAAAAATTTCAAACTTATAAAGATTGACATATATTAATATGATGTAGTAATATAATGGTATAAAACATATAGGAATACTAGGAATTGAGAGAGGTGGAAATTATGCGTATTTCAACAAAGGGAAGATATGGTTTAAGGGCGATGTTGGACCTCGCAATCAATTCCCATGGTGACCATGTACCGCTAAAAAGCATAGCTGAAAGGCAGGATGTTTCAGAGAGTTATATGGAACAGGTTTTTTCCGCACTTAGAAAAGCTGGATTGGTTAAAAGTGTTAAGGGCCCACAGGGGGGATATATCCTGGCAGTCAATCCTTCAAATATAACAATAGGCGATATTTTAAGAGTTTTAGAAGGAACCTTGTCGGTAGTTGATGAAAACAATGAAGAGGCAGCCAGAAATAACGATGTTGAACGTTGTCTGACTGAAAAAGTTTGGAATTTGATAAATGAAAGTATTAACGGTATTGTTGACTCCATAACATTGGAAGATTTGATGCAGGAGTACAAAAAGATGAATAACAATAAAGCTATTATGTATTACATTTAACTTTTTTGAGAAGATCTATAAAACTATAGGAATAATGTTGATTATGGGGGTGGAGCCTTTTATGCCGAACAATTCAAAACACATTGATACAAAACTGGTTCATGGTAGTAAAGGATTTGATACTGTAACCGGCGCAGTAAGTTTTCCTATTTATCAGAGTGCTACTTTCAGGCATCCGGGTCTCAATCAAACAACCGGATATGATTATTCCAGGCTTCAGAACCCTACGAGAGAAGAGTTGGAAAATACTGTAGCAGCTCTTGAAAGTGGGTGCTTTGGTTTTGCTTTTACAAGTGGAATGGCTGCAGTTTCAACAATTCTTTCACTTTTCTCACCGGGTGACCATATAATTGTATCAAACGACCTGTACGGAGGAACTTACAGGCTTTTTGAGGAAATATACAAAAAGTACGGATTGGAATTTTCGTATATTGATACATGCTGCATCGAAAAAACTGTAGAAAATATAAGGAGCAATACCAAGGCTGTTTTTATAGAAACTCCTTCAAATCCCATGATGAAGGTATGTGATATTAAGGCAACTTCAGAGGCTGCAAAATCAAAAGGAATACTGACTATTGTAGATAATACCTTTCTGACTCCATATTTTCAAAGACCCCTTGAGCTTGGGGCTGACATTGTTGTACACAGCGGAACCAAGTACCTGGGAGGCCATAACGATACTCTTGCAGGCTTTTTGGTTGTAAACGACGAAGGTTTGTCAGAGAGTATAAAGCTTGTTCAAAAATCTGCAGGTGCTGTATTACCACCTTTTGACAGCTGGCTAATTCTAAGAGGGATAAAGACTTTGGGAGTAAGACTTGAAAAGCAGCAAGAAAATGCTATGATAATATCTAAATGGCTTAAGGAAAATAAAAATATAGAGAAGGTTTACTACATTGGTCTTTGTGACCATGAGGGCTATGAAATATCCAAAAGACAGGCATCAGGCTTTGGAGCTATGATTTCCTTTACTGTTAAGGACAAGGGAATGGTTCATAGGATTTTAGACAGTGTAAAAGTAATAGCTTTTGCAGAGAGCCTTGGCGGAGTAGAGAGTCTTATAACCTATCCTATAGTACAGACTCATTCGGCAATACCGGAAAGTATGAGGGAGGCTATAGGTGTTAATGAAAGGCTTTTAAGGTTATCTGTAGGTATTGAAGCTGCCGAAGACTTGATTTATGATCTGGAGCAGGCCATGGGGATAGTATAGAGGAGGTGGAATAAATGAAATTCGGAACTAAACTTATCCACAGCAATAACTCAATCGATAAGCATACAGGAGCGTTAAGCATACCTATTTACCAGGTTTCAACCTATCATCAGTTTGATATTGAAAAAGGAAATGAATTTGACTATTCAAGGTCCGGGAATCCTACCAGGAAAGCATTGGAGGAGACAATAGCACTATTGGAAGGCGGAGATAAAGGCTATGCATTTTCATCGGGAATGGCTGCAACTTCTTCAGTATTGTCAATATTTTCCAAAGGGGATCATATATTGGTCTGTGAAGATGTATATGGTGGAACTTACAGGGTAAGCACAAACTTTTTTCCAAGGTTTGGTCTTGAAATAGAGTTCTTTAATGCTGCTGACACTGATGAATTTAAAGGGAAGATAAAAAGCAATACCCGGGCAGTGTTTTTGGAGACCCCTTCAAATCCATTAATGAAAATAACTGACCTTAAAGGTATTATCAAAGCTGCAAAAGAACATGGTTTAACCGTTATAGTTGATAACACCTTTATGTCTCCATATTTGCAAAGACCTATAGAACTCGGGGCAGATATAGTTATACACAGTGCAACGAAATTTATAGGCGGGCACAGTGATGTTGTGGGCGGACTTGTGGTTGTAAAGGGAGAAGAACTTTCTAAAAAAGTATATTCAATTCAAAACGGATTTGGTGCAATATTGGGGCCGCAGGACAGTTGGCTCCTGCTTAGGGGAATTAAAACACTAAAGGTAAGGATGGATTTTCAGCAGCAAAATGCTATGAAGCTTGCAAGCTGGCTTTCAGAAAACAGGAAGGTTTTAAAGGTGTTCTATCCAGGGCTTAACAGCCATGAGGGCAAAGAAGTTCACCTTTCCCAGGCTGATGGGGCGGGTGCTGTTTTATCGTTTCTGACAAAGGATACCGCTACAGCAAAAGGCTTTATGAGAAGTGTAAAAACAGCTGCTGTTGCTGTAAGTCTTGGAGGAGTAGAGACTATTGTTTCATACCCTGTTAAGATGTCCCATGCTGCCATGCCTAAGGATGAAAGAGAAAAACATGGGATTACGGAAAACCTTATAAGGGTTTCAGTTGGACTAGAGGAAGTAGATGATCTGATCTATGACTTTGATAAAGCACTTAATGCTGATTAATTTTTTTAGCATAAATCCTACTAAACCTATAGGAATTTAATAAAATATTTTTAAAAACCTATTGACAAAAAATGCATAACATATTAAAATTATAATAACCCATAAAACATATAAGAATACTGGGTATTAAAAAAATAATTTACAGACGCAATTATTGGGTATAATATAACAACAGATATTAAATGAACGGAGTGATTATATGAGTAAGATTGCAAAAAATCTGACCGATCTTATCGGGAATACGCCTCTTTTGGAACTGACAAACTATAACAAAAGTAATGGCATTGAGTCCAGACTTATTGCAAAGCTTGAGTATTTTAATCCTGCGGGAAGTGTAAAGGACAGGATAGGATATGCAATGATTAAGGATGCAGAAGAAAAAGGACTTTTAAATAAAGATTCAGTGATTATTGAGCCTACCAGCGGCAATACAGGTATAGCACTGGCATTTGTTTCGGCAGCAAAAGGATACAGACTAATACTGACCATGCCGGATACGATGAGTATTGAAAGAAGAAATCTTTTAAAAGCTCTTGGAGCTGAACTTGTGCTTACACCTGGGAGTGAAGGTATGAAAGGTGCTATTAAAAAAGCTGAAGAGCTTGCAGAAGAGACACCTAATTCATTTGTCCCACAGCAGTTTAAGAACCCGGCAAATCCACAGATCCACAGGGTAACAACAGCTGAAGAAATCTTTAGAGATACCGATGGAGAGATTGATATATTTGTTGGCGGTGTCGGGACAGGTGGTACAATTACTGGAGTAGGTGAAGTACTAAAACAAAAGAAGCCTTCTGTTAAAATCATAGCAGTAGAACCTTTTGATTCACCGGTACTTTCCGGAGGCAAGGCAGGCCCGCACAAGATACAGGGAATAGGGGCAGGCTTTGTACCCGACATATATAATACAGATGTGGCAGATGAGATTTTTAAGGTAAAGAATGAAGATGCCTTCGAGACATCCAGAAAACTTGCAAAAGCTGAAGGGTTGCTTGTCGGTATATCTTCCGGAGCAGCAGCCTTTGCTGCAACCGAAATAGCAAAAAGACCTGAAAATAAGGGTAAGACAATAGTTGTACTGCTTCCCGATACAGGCGAAAGATATCTATCCACAGTTCTATATCAGGAATCCTAACGAACATAAACCCCCATTATACTATTCTTCTTTTTATAACAGCGGAGTTTTCTCAAGGGACTGGAGTTTCCGCTGCTATATTGGATAGACCGTAATGGGGGTTAAGTTTATTGGGAATTTGTTATGTTAAAAAGCACTAGTTTACTGTATAAAAAAGCGCTGGAATATGTTAGAATATATTTACTAACTGACTATTGAGGTGACTGGTGTGCTTGAAGTTTATGCAGTGAAAATAAATGATGAAGTTGAAAGAGACAAGTTTGAAAAAGTTTTACATAATTTACCCGAAGACAAAAAAGAAAAAATTAAAAAGTTCAGAAGATTTGAAGATGGTTTAAGGGCACTTTCTGCTGAAATACTTATAAGGGTTATTATTACTACAAAGCTCGGTATAAAGAATGATGAGATAGTGTTTGAGACTGGTCAGCACGGGAAGCCATACCTTACAGGTTTTGATAATTTTCACTTTAATCTTTCACATTCAGGTAAATGGGTAGTATGTGCGGTAAGTGACCTGCCTGTAGGTATTGATGTTGAGCAAATAAAGGAAATAGAATTAAACATAGCAAACAGGTTTTTTTCACAAATTGAAGCAAAGGATTTGTTTCACAAAAATGAAAATGAGAGACTGGGATACTTTTTTGATCTTTGGACTCTGAAGGAAAGCTACATAAAAGCAGATGGAAAGGGTCTATCAATGCCGCTGAATTCATTCTCCTTTAGAGTAGAGAACGATGAAATATTTTTTGAAACTGACAATGAACTAAAAGACTGTTACTTTAAGCAATATAGCATTGATAGAGATTATAAGCTTTCGGTGTGTTCTCAAGTGGCAAAGTTTCCTAAAAGTGTATTGGTAAAAGAATTTGATGATATTTGTGTTGAGTTTTTACGGTACGTAACTTCGTGATTTCAATATTTAAGAAGAACCAAGAAGGAATTTGATCTCTCCATGTCGAATAGATAATTAGTGTAAATCTAGTGACTGGAGGGTTTACAATGAGAGTATTGAAGTTAAAGGACGGAAGTGAAGTCAAGCTCAATGAAATAAGAAGTTTGCAGAATGGGTGGCAGGAAGCATTGGTTCAGGTCAAGGAAGGAAATAGTTCTTATTGGGGAAAGGAGAAGAATTATATTATTTGCGGATCTGATTCCCTAAAATACATAATAATAAATGGAGAAAAAGTTTTTATAAACGGCTTTAAGTAATGGATTTAAATAAAGGACCTTGTTTTGGGATAATAGTTTATACTCAAAACAGGTTTTTTTATTGTCCTGATTTAGTTAGTGCTGTAACTATATATGTAAATAGTAACAAATTTTAGTATTCCTATAGAGTTTAGAGCGTATTTTATTAAGGAAAAATTGAAAAATTGTTGAAACACAAAAAAAAGTAATATATAATAAAACCAAGTACGAAAAATATTACTGAATTAATGAGCATGAAAATAAAGCTGTTGTATTAATTTGTGATATTTATTGAAGCTCATGCATTTCAGTATAGATCGCGTCTGTTTTATAGCATTTACTTGGAATTTCCTTTAATTATTCGGCAGGATGTGGCATACTGTATAAAGTAAGAGGGAATTAGTTATAAAAGTGAATTATGTCCGTTTTAACAATATAAGTAACTACCTGAACAAAGTATATACATAACAATATACAATTCTTCATAATACGTACTTTCCATAAAAGCATATACATCAATCAAAGCTTGCATACTATCAATCTTCATACCAATTTGCTATTCGTCTTGTTTCTATGTAAAAAGAATGCTATTAGTTTGAAAAAACACAGAATAATTTAACTGGGTGTGTATACCTGATATGCTGGCTCTTATGTTAAAACTACTGGTTATTGACGGGTTTTAGCAGCCGCATTAGTGTATCATGGCGTTTTTTAATGCCTATAAAACAATATATATATGCTGTGAGGAATACCGATAGTGATAAAAATAGATATATAAACGTATTTTATAGGATTTAATAGGCTAAAAGGTATTTTCTT
>JBMOLK010000189.1:0-9693 GCA_049325575.1 Bacillota bacterium
AGGGACGTTTTCAATATACTCTTTCCGGTTCATCACTTAAGTATCTCAAAATGCATATAAGATGATTAGTATCACTAAATCTAAACAAGACGTAGCCAGCACTACTATACCTTTATTTTGCTCTTGTTTATCTTCTTTACATATAACTATAATTGATAGAATAGTACATATAAAAAACAGAACAAGCAGAGGAATAATTGCTAATAAGACCAATATAAAGCCTGCAAAAAATGTAATTAAACCAAAATGCACAATATCATTATAATTATGCATGTATAACTTGGAACTTAAATACACAATAGCTAATGAACATAGTATTTGGAGCGCTAAACATATTATAGCAAATAAACTTAACTTTAATTTCATGTTATAACCTCACTTCATAGGGAAAATTGTTAAATCTATAATTATTATAATTATACAACCTGTCACAAAATAAAATATAGATGATAAAAGTCATAGATTAGAATCTGGAAGTCATATGCTCTCACGTTTAAAGTATTACTAAAGTCATATCAAAACCTTGATTCTGTAAAAAATGTCGCATAAATACTTGATCAATCCTGTTGACGGATTATGAAGCAAGTGATAAATTTATATAATAATAGTTAAATTTTATAACTATTATTATTTATAACTATTTATACATATGTATTTGAAAAGAGGGATAACATGGTGGATAAGGAAGCGATTATTGAAAATTTGTTGACTTTTTTGCCCATACTTTATAAAAGGATATTTAAAGGTATGGCAGAGTGTGACATTACAAGGCAGCAAATGGAGCTTTTATACTATCTTAAGCATGAGGGCGGGAAGCCCATGAATTACTATGGCAGCAAAATGCTGATTTCAAAGCCGAATCTCTCTGTGCTGGCAGATAAACTTATTGAAGAAGGATTTGTAGAAAGAGGTTATCTTCCAGACGACAGGAGAGTTATAATATTAAAGATTACCGGCAAAGGGGAAAAGTTTTTACAGGAGCAAATGAACAGAATAAAGAAGCACCTCTTGGAAAAGATGTCTGCATTTGGTGATGAGGATATTAAGCGTCTTAATGAGCTGATGGAAGAGAGTAGAGCGATTATTTTAAAACTAGAAGATAATGGATAATTATGGAGGGTAGCTGATATGAAACAAAAGATTCTGGTGTTGTTAATGGCTGTGTTATTAATTGTAAGCGGCTGTAGTGCAAGAGCATCCAAAGACGGTATAAATGAAGCTGGAAAGCCTGTTACGGTAAGTACCTCTATAGTCCAAAGGACTAAGATCGAAAAGGTTCAGACTGTTACCGGTAAAGCCAAGCCTGTAAAGGATATTACTATCGTACCAAAGGTTCCTGGCAAGGTGGCCAAAGTGTATGTAAATCTGGGTGATGAGGTAAAAAAAGGTCAGACCCTGTTTACTATTGACGATAAGGAGATAAGATTACAGGTAGCCCAGGCGGAAGCTTCATTAAACATGGCTAAAGCAAATCTTGATAGATCAAGAGGCGGGGCCATGGAATTACAGATGGCACAGCTGGAATCATCTCTTAATACAGCACAGATAAACTTAAACGATGCTAAGAAAATGTATGAGGATACTAAAGCATTGTATGAAAATGGTATGGCTTCAAAGCAGAATCTGGACAGTGCGGAGACAAGATATAAGATAGCAGTGGAACAGTATTATACCGCTAAAAAAGCAAAAGAGCTTACGGAAACCAAAATAAATAATGAAAATCTTGCATCTTCCAGGGCACAGGTTAAACAGGCGGAGGCTGCATATGAGCTTGCCAAATCACAGCTTGAGAATACTACAGTGGTTTCGCCGGAAGACGGTATAGTTTCAGCGCTTAATATTGATGAAGGTGAGCTTGTCTCAAGTGCTGTGGCAGCAGTAAGCATAGTGGACATTTCATCAATAATAGTAGATGTTAATGTGATGGAGAACATAGTCAATAAGCTAAGTATGGGACAAAGATACGATGTTCTGATAAAGTCTGTAAAGGAAGAGCCTTTCTTAGGTGAAGTTATCAGCATAAGTCCCAATGCCGACCCCAGGACACAGGCATATCTTACCAGAGTCAGAGTTGCAAATTCGCAGAATATTGTTAAGGGAGGTATGGTTGCTGAAGTAAGAGTAGTCACCGAAGAGAAGGATAATATTATTGCAGTTCCTTTGGAATGTGTTGTTGACGAAAACGGAAAGAAAGTCATATACATTGTTGAGGGGGACAAGGCTTTAAAAAGAGAGATATCAACCGGAGTATCGGATGAAAAGTTTGTTGAAATAATTGGCGATGTTAAAGAGGGCGACAAGGTTATAGTAAAAGGGCAGAATTTTGTGAAGGATAATTCGAAAGTAATTGTAGTTGACTAAGGGATGAGGTGGACATTATGAACATTTCAGAGCTATCTATTAAAAGACCTGTCACCATTATAATGTGCATATTGATAATTGTAGTGCTTGGAGCAGTATCTTTTGTCAGTGTGCCTATAGATCTTATGCCCAGCATGGATTTTCCTATGGCTGTGGTTATAACAAACTATGAGGGTGTAGGTCCACAGGAAGTAGAAAACTTTGTGACAAAAACCGTAGAGAGTGCTGTAGCAACGGTTAACAACATGAAAAGTATAAGGTCGGAGACTTCAGAGGGCAGTTCGATAGTAATTGTAGAGTTCAATGAAGGAACGGATATGAACTTTGCTTCTCTGCAGATGCGTGAAAAGATAGATCTGGTCAAGGGTTATTTTCCTGAAGGTGTAGAAAATCCAACGGTTGTAAAGATTGATCCAAATATGCTTCCTGTAGCCCAGATAGGGGTTACATCTAAAGTACGGGGTGAAGTGGAGCTTAAGGGGTTTGTAGAAAACCATATAAAATCCCGATTGGAAAGACTTGATGGTGTAGCATCAGTTAGTGTAACCGGAGGGGTTACAAGGGAAATAACCGTTGAACTTGACGGGTCAAAGATGTCAAATTACGGGGTAAACTTCAACCAGGTAGCAAGTACCCTCCAAATGGAGAATGTGAACCTTCCGGGTGGAAGTGTCGAATACGGGAACAAGAACCTTATAGTAAAGAGCAAAGGGGAATTTAGCTCTGTAGATTCCATAAGCAGAATACCTATAGTACTGCCACAGGGCAATATTATATATATAAGGGACATATCAGAAGTAAAAGACGGGTATAAAGACAAAACATCTTATACCAGGATGGATCTTCAAGACAGTATAGGATTGTCCATTCAAAAGCAGACAACTGCCAATACTGTAGAAGTGGTAAACATTATAAAGTCAGAGATAAATAAGATCAAAAAAGATAATCCTGATGTAGAAATCAATCTTTCATTTGATCAGGGACAGTATATTGAAAAGTCTATTAACGATGTTACTACAAACGGGATTATAGGAGGATTTCTGGCTGTACTTATACTCTTTGTTTTCTTAAGAAATATAAGAACTACTTTGGTTATTGCTATAGCAATTCCTGTTTCAGTTATTTCCACTTTTGTCTTAATGTATTTGTCAAAGACAACTCTGAACCTGATCTCTATGGGAGGTTTGGCATTGGGAGTCGGTATGATGGTTGACAATGCTATCGTTGTTCTGGAGAATATTTTCAGGCACAGGCAGGAAGGGAAAAGCAGGCTTGAATCAGCTTTAATCGGAGCTAAAGAAGTTGGGGGTGCAATAATTGCATCTACCATTACAACTGTTGTAGTTTTTGTCCCTATAATATTTACAGAGGGAATAGCAGCGGAGATTTTTAAGGAAATGGCCATTACCGTTACATTTTCTCTACTGGCATCCCTTGCTGTAGCACTGACCATTGTGCCTATGTTAAGCTCAAAAATGCTCAAGGTATCAAAAGGTGAGAAGTCAAGGAAGAATGTATTGGACAGTTTGTTGGATTTATGGGAAAGGTTCTTTAAATCAATAGACGAATTATATAGAAGGATTTTGAGAGTAGTATTAAATAAGAGGCTGGTTACTCTGCTTATTGCAGGTGTAATTTTTGTATTAAGCGGGACATCGGTACTTATGGGATTAATTGGAGTAGAGTTTATATCTGCAACTGACCAGGGACAGTTTATTGTAGACATCAAGCTGGCTGACGGTATACTGCTGGAAGAAACAAACAAGATCACTTCAAGGGTGGAAGAGTTTATTTCCAAGATTCCCGAAGTTGATAAAATGTTTGTGACGGTTGGCGGTAATGGAAATCGTATGATTACCACAGGGACTGAATCACATACAGCTACTGTCAACGTGACCCTGGTTTCCCGTTCGGAGCGTAAAAGGAGTACCGGTGAGATTGTGGAAATTGTTAGAAAAGAAGTAGAAAAGATACCTGGTGCAGATATAAATGTCAGAAATTTAAGCATGAGTCTGGGCGGAGGAGGAGGCGGCTCCGGCCTGGCAGGAGGAGACCCGGTCTCAATCGAAATCTCGGGTGACGACCTTGAACAACTTAAAGCAATTGCTCTTGAGGTTGAAAAAGTTGTTAAGGAAGTAGAGGGAACCAGGCAGATTGAGACAAGTATTGCAAAGGGTAGACCTGAAGCAAAAGTGTATGTTGACAGGGATAAAGCTTCTATATACGGGCTTTCTACCATGCAGGTTGCATCTACTATTAGAACTTCACTCCAGGGACAGGTAGCTACGCGCTACAGGATCAGTGGTGATGAAGTGGATGTAAGGATCAAGCTTCCTGACGAAACAAAGAATACCTATGAAAAGCTTAAGGATGTAAAGGTCCTAAGTCCCCTGGGGATCAACGTACCCCTTGGGGATATTGTAAAGATAGATGTTGAGGAAGGCCCGGCAAGTATTGAAAGAAGAAACCAGACAAGATATGTTACTGTTACTGCCGATCTTTTTAAAAGGGACGTGGGCAGTGCAAACAGCGAAATACAGGAGAAACTTGCAAGGATGCCTCTGCCTGACGGCTACAATATAGAATACGGAGGCCAAAACGCACAGATTAGAGATTCTTTTTCCAGTCTGCTGAAGGCTTTGCTTTTATCAATACTATTGATATACATGGTTATGGCAGCACAGTTTGAGTCTTTGTCGCAGCCATTTATCGTTATGTTCTCTGTTCCTCTTGCTTTTTCAGGAGCTGCGCTGGGGCTTGCAGTTACGGGAAGGACCCTTAATGTAGCCTCCTTTATTGGAGTAATTATGCTCTCCGGTATCGTTGTAAATAACGCTATACTATTGATAGACTATATAAATCAGCTAAGGAGCAGCGGAGTAGACAGGGATGAAGCAGTTATCAAAGCGGGCCCCACAAGGCTAAGACCTATTCTTATGACTACACTGACAACGGTGCTTGGTATGATTCCTCTGGCCTTGGGCATAGGGGAAGGGGCAGAAATGCAGGCTCCGCTTGCTACAGTAGTAATATTTGGCCTTACGCTATCAACAATGCTCACTCTTTTAGTTATTCCTGTAATATATACATTGTTTGATGATATATATATGAAGTTAAAAGGAAAGGCCAAGCAATCCAAAGATACTGTTTCCTATGTATAAAGACAGCCTAAATTGGCATAGATAATAATGGGGTGTGAAATAGGAGGGAACATGGAACCAACAATAAAGCTTTTTGTTGCTATAGCTTTGATAATATTCATTTACGGGTCGGTAAACTATTATATAGGCTTAAAGATATGGGAAATATTAAGCAGGCAATTCCAAATTTTAAATAACAAGCTGTATTGGCCTATATTCTGGTTTTTTGCTCTGTCATACCTTTTTGCAAGGCTTGGTGAGAGGATATTTCCGGAAGGACTAAATTATGTCCTTTTGATAATAGGCTCGTATTGGTTTGCAGTTATGCTTTATTTTTTTGTTCTTTTTATTATTATTGATTTAGTAAAATACTTTGACAGATGGCTAAGATTTTTACCGGGTAATGTCAGAAAGAATGAAAAGGCAGCCTTGATAGCAGGCCTTGGCATTATTGTACTTGCGGCAGGTACTATTATATACGGTCACTTTAATGCAAGAAATCCTGTACTGACGAGCTATACCCTGGACATACCCAAGAAAGCAGGAGCATTAGAGGAAATTAGAGCAGTTCTGGTATCAGACATACATTTAGGAAGGATTATTGATAAAGCCAGACTTGTAGAACTGGTAAACAGCGTAAACCGTCTTGAGCCTGATGTTGTTTTGCTAGCAGGTGATATAATTGATGAAGATATTGAACCTTTTATAAGTCAGAATATGTCCGAAGCATTTCTGAAGTTAAAGTCCAGGTTTGGAGTTTACGGCATTTTAGGCAATCATGAATACTATGGGGGAGATACCGAGGATATTATTAAAAGGCTGGAAGCTTCAGGTATTAAGATTCTAAGAGATGATTATTTAAAGGTAGCAGAAAGCATATATATAGCAGGACGGGACGATATACAGGTTGAGGCATCGGAGAAAAGACCGCGAAAAGCATTAGCAGAGCTTATGGAAGGAGTAGATAAAAGTTTGCCTGTTATCCTGATGAACCACCGCCCTGAGAATCTGGATGAGGCAAAAGAGCAGGGGGTTGACTTGCAGCTATCGGGTCACACCCACAGGGGACAGTTGTTTCCAATAAACCTTATAACCGGATACTTGTTTGAATGTGACTGGGGATATATAAAAAAGGATAATTTAAATGTCATAGTTTCCTCCGGATATGGTACCTGGGGACCTCCAATAAGGACGGGAAACAGACCGGAGATTGTATCCATATCCCTTAAGTTTAAAGAATAAGTGTTAGCAGTGCTTTGATGAATATTAAAGTAAAGGGATATCGAACTGTAAAGTCAAGCGTATACAGTTCGATATCTTTAGCAGTGATAAAAGCTAAACTATGATACGACGGGTGCCACCTTTTTGACTAACCGTACTATATCCTGATTTACTTCATTCATAGGCCTGTTGTTGGCCATATCGTTCATAATCCGGGTTATTCCATTCATAACATCCTGTGATTCGCTGACTACAACATTTTGTATAGCAGGGTCAATTTGTTTAACCTTGTTTATAACCATATTTTTTCTTGCATTAACGTCTTTTGCTGTTCTAGACGGACTATAGGCAACAAGGCAAGTATTGCCAGTTATTATTGCGTTTGCCTGATCAATCTCTGCCATATTTGTCAGCTGACTCGATATATTCATGGACCTCTGCCTCATATCGTTAAGCATCTGTTGTGGTGCCGGCGAAGGTGCAATTGGTGTAATTTGAGTCCTGTCACCAAGAGCTGTATCATTGTTGTCTCTTATATTCATGTCCATGTTATTAAGTTGACCGCCGGGAGTTCTTACAGGATTTACAAACCGGACATTTTCCCCCCTGTCCAAGCCACCGGGCCGATTATTTCTTGCAGCCATATTACAGCCTGAAAGCGGCATAGTAAGCAGTGACACGCCTAAAACCAGTGATGCTGCTTTGTAAAATTTGATTTTCATTTTTAATTCACCTCCATCATTATTCTTCACAGCACGAGTGTTTTTATAAGAGTTAATATTTTATAATGAACACACATATGTTTACATATGGAATTAAATGTAATTAACAATTTGATTTCAAATTAAATTTACATTTTTTTCTTGACATAATGAATATGTAAGGTTACCAGTTCGGCAACTACTGCATACAATAAACTAAGTGAATTTTATTTATACCAGGAGGTTAACATGCAGGAACAACAATACATACCTTATATGAACATGATGGGGATACCGCAGCAGTATTGTCCCATGGCAACCATGCCGCAGCAGCAGTTGGAAGCCATGTATCCAAAGGTTTATTATGCTGTATATCCGGCAGTACAGCGTTACTGTGATATGATGGACATGAACTATGGACCTTCCTATGTTCCTACAAAAGAACATCTGGATGACATGTGTGATAAAATCTGTAAAGAGGTTGAAGTGGAAGTTGAAGTAGTTATAAAGCAAGATATGAGAGAGGGTGAAGATAGACAACTGGGATTTGGCGGAAGGTCACTTCTGGGTGGATTAGTCGGCATACTTCTTATCAGAGAGTTGCTTAGAAGAAGACGCTTCGGATTTCCAGGATTTTATGGAGGATACTATGGTTACCCGGGCTATGGAGGATACCCTGGATATGGATATGGTTACGGGTACTAATTATATGCTGGTTATACAAATTATTCCTTTTTGAAGTTGTATATTAATAGTTTAAAAAGTCCGGTCAGCCGCTGTTTGTGGTTAATGGCAGCCGGGCTTTCTTTATTGAATGAAAAAAATGTTAACATAAGGATTGATTTCTAAAAAGTTATCTGTTACAATAAGAACATGAATAGTAATTGCATATGTTGTTTTCATATCCTATAGCTTTTCGAGCAGTAGATACTTTAATTCTTTAGCTTTTGTCTCGGTTAACTCCATTTTAATGTAACAATGCTTTTATTATTTTTATTAAATCTATTTTTTATTAAATCTATTTTTCTGCTAAAGTAGTCACTTATTTAGTTTTTTTCCTAATTTCATTTAAATAGCAAACATAAAAAATAAAAGGTAATCCGCTGTGGTAAAAATGGAATAAACGGTTTTGTAATGACTTTATGGTTATTGCTGCAGCCGTATATTATATTTATTTTATTTCTAAGGAGGACCATACTATGAAGTTTAGACGCACAAAAACTTTAGGTACTTTTTTCGTGATTCTTGCTCTACTTGCCACATCCTTTCTAACCGGCATTTCTGCCGTCGCAGCAGCTACATACGATTACAAGACAACCCTTGGGTATTCAATTCAGTTCTTTGATGCCAACAAATGCGGAAAAGATGTAGCACTTAATAACGTGTTTAGCTGGAGAGGTGCTTGCCATACTTCAGACGGAAGCGACAAAGGTCTTGACCTTACAGGCGGGTTCCATGATGCCGGTGACCATGTAAAATTCGGTCTGGCTCAGGGATTTTCAGCAGCCGTATTAGGCTGGTCCTTATATGAATACAAGGATATAATGGATTCAACCGGAAATACAAATAAATTACTTTCTACATTAAAGTATTTTACAGACTATTTTCTAAAAAGCCACCCCAATTCAACTACCTTCTACTACCAGGTAGGTGATGGTGATGTAGACCATGCATACTGGGGTGCACCGGAAAATCAGACCGGTTCGAGGCCGACCATGTATGTAGCAGACGCAAGCCGCCCTGCCTCCGATGTATTGGGTGAAACCTCTGCGGCTCTTTCCTTAATGTATTTAAACTATAAAAGCGTAGATCTTAATTATGCCAATAAATGTCTTTTAGCAGCAAAAGAACTTTACACTATGGGTAGGACAAACCTAGGTGTGGGGGAAGGACAGACCTTCTACAAGTCAGGAGGCTATTATGACGACCTGGCATGGGCTGCTGTCTGGTTGTACGTGGCTACAAATGAAAGTCAATACCTTACACAGGCTGAACAGTTTGTAGCACAAAAGAACATTTATGGAGATGATCCTTTCCGCAGTAATTGGTCCATGTGCTGGGACGACATGTATCTTCCGGTACACCTTAAGCTGGCACAGATTACAGGCAAACAGCAGTACAAGGATGCTATGACATACAATTTGAACTACTGGAAAAACTCACTCACTACCACCCCAGGCGGCCTTAAGTATTTAAACAACTGGGGAGTTCTAAGATATGCAGCAGCAGAATCCATGCTTGCACTTTTATACTATGAGCAGACCAAGGAT
>JBMOLK010000190.1:0-9631 GCA_049325575.1 Bacillota bacterium
ATGCATTATAGCCGGAATAATTAATATAAGTATTATACCCTATATATCCCAAGCCACCAACAATAATAAGAATCAGAAAAAATACTAAAACACCTTTAAAAAACCTCACTTATGATTCACCCCTTTACTTAGTTTCATAAAGCCTCATATTTAGACCATTAATTAAACTATCAGATCATGCCTTGTGGAACTTTACATTGATTTTGGAGAAATGCATTTATCCCCCTTTCTTTATGTCACTCCTTAAGTTTATAAGTGAATTATATATACTAAATATGAAGATTTTATGGAGATTGATTAATTACGTCAAGTTTTAAAATATTCTTAACAGATTGGGATATCTAACATATAAAAACTAAGCTTTCATAAACAGAAGCTTAGTTTTTATATGTTTTACTTATTTTACATCATAGCCTTGATCTTCAATGGTATCCCTTATGGTTTCAATGCTTACCTTTTGAGGGTCTAATTCAACTGAAACTTTTTTAGCCTTTAAGTCAACAGTTACATTAATAATGCCATTTAATGCTCCTACAGCTTTTTTAATACTGTTCTCACAGTGACTGCATGACATTCCCTCTACATTTAAGGTTTTTACTTCGTTTGCCATAATAAGATCCTCCTATTATATAATATTAGTTTTGGCTATAACCTTGTATAGTATTAGCCAGGTTTATTGTTTGCCTTGTAAGATCATCGTTTAGCTGACTTAGCTCCACTACTCCTTCTGCCAGTACTTTCATACTTTGATGAACCTGATTCATTCTATCCTTGTCATATACAAGACCGCTGGAAGAAACATATGGGTTAATATTAACAAGGTTTGCAACCGCGTTGATATTGTTTATCGCTTCTTGTAATTTATTCTTATTGTACAGAGTCATACTATACTGGTTTAGATAATACTGCAGAGGGTTTTGAGTACTAAATACAGTACTTGCCTGTGTTTCCAGCTCACTGTCAATGCGCTCCAAAATTACCATACCTGTAGCAACCTTGGACAAACTATTATGAAGCTCTGTCATTTTATTCTGATCGTAGGTAATACCCATGTTTTGCATAGTCTTCATGCTGTCCCGCTGTCCCGTATCAGGCGAATTCGGGTCCATAGTCATAAGTCTTAGAGCTTCATTTATCTTGTTCACTGCTTTATTTAAACTTTCCTTATTCTGTATTATTAAATTGGTATGTGTCATATCTACTACTGTTGTGGAGGTATCTGATGCTGTATGTGACATACCTTTCATATTATTATTAGTATGGCTGCTTTGACTATTATTATTTGTATGGCTATTTTGACTGCTTTGATTCTGATGATCAGAAGCTGTCGTATTAGCCTGCTGCTCCTTAGGCTGCTTGGCTTCATTTTTTGGAGCAGTACTTGCCTGTTTAGGGTGTCCACTGGTATGAGTCGACATAGTTCCATTTTTAATATAATTATATCCTAAGAACGAGGCTCCCAAGACGATAATTACTACTAATGAAAAGGCCAGTACACCGCTGGCTGCTGATCTCCTTGGGGCATCCAAATTTCCGTATGAATCAGATGCTTTAGATCCCTTAAAGGCTTTAAACCTTTTTAGACTTAAAGAGTTTGTTACAACCGATACGGAACTAAATGCCATGGCTCCGCCTGCGATAATCGGACTTAAAAGCCCCAGTGCTGCAAAAGGTATTCCGATGATGTTATATATAAACGCCCAGAACAGGTTTTGCTTGATTTTATTCATAGTCTTTTTTGACAGCCTGATTGCAGTAGGTATGGATCTCAAATCCCCACGCATAAGGGTAATATCCGCGGCTTCAATAGCTACGTCCGTTCCAGTACCTATAGCCATACCTATATCTGCAGTAGCCAGTGCAGGGGCATCATTAATACCATCACCAACCATTCCAACAACCTTGCCCTGACTCTTTAATTTCTCCACTTCCTCGGCTTTGTTTTCCGGTAAAACCTCTGCCAGTACATTCTTAATTCCTACCTGCTTTGCAATAGCATTGGCCGTTCTCTTGTTGTCACCGGTAATCATATATACTTCTATGCCCATTTTCTGTAGGTCTTGAATGGCTTCCTTGGAGTATTCCTTTACTGTATCGGCTACGGCAATTATGGCTTCCATCCTGTCATTGACAGCCATTAGCATTGCCGTCTTTCCTTCATCTTCAAGCCTGGCAATCATAGACTCAATATTGGCAGTATTAAGTCCTTTTTCAGCCATAAGCTTTCTTGTGCCGATATAAACCAGCTTATCTCCTATAACCGACATTATACCTCTGCCAGGTATAGCTTCAAACTTATCAGGATCTGATAGATTTCCAAAAGTACTTTTGCCTTTTTCATATATGGCAACTCCTAGAGGATGTTCCGATGATTTTTCAGAAATAGCAGATATCCTAAGGATTTCTTCCTTATTCATATTACCCAGCTGTACTATATCTGTAACTTCAGGCTGGCCTTTTGTTATGGTGCCGGTCTTATCCAGAACAACACTGTTTAGCTTATATGCCATTTCAAGGTGTTCCCCGCCTTTAATTAGAATACCGTTTTCAGCACCCTTGCCTGTACCAACCATAATAGCCGTTGGAGTCGCAAGGCCCAAAGCACAAGGGCACGCAATAACCAATACTGATACGGCACTTATCATAGCATGAGTAAAATCACCAAAAACAAGGTACCAAATTAAAAATGTTAAAACAGCGATCACTACAACGATTGGTACAAATACACCTGACACCTGGTCGGCAATTTTCTGGATGGGGGCTTTTGACCCCTGGGCATCCTCAACCATTTTTATTATCTGGGAAAGAGCAGTATCCTTCCCTACTTTTGTAGCTTCGAACTTAAATGTACCAAACTTGTTAATGGTTGCTCCAATTACAGTATCTCCTACTTTCTTCTCTACAGGTAAACTTTCACCTGTCAGCATCGATTCATCAATGGATGAATTTCCTTCAAGAACCTGTCCATCACAGGGTACTTTTTCTCCAGGCCTTACAACAACGATATCGCCAACTATAACTTCATCAATGGATATATCTTCTTCAATACCGTTTCTTATTACCCTTGCAGTTTTAGCCTGAAGGCCCATGAGTTTTTTTATGGCTTCAGATGTCTTACCCTTGGCAACCGCCTCAAGATACTTACCAAGCAGGATAAGAGTTATAATTACTGCTGCAGCCTCAAAATACAACTCCTTCATCATCATACCTTCTTTAAGAGGCTGGAAGAAGGCATTGTAAATACTAAAGAAATAAGCGGCTGACGTACCTAAAGCAATAAGAACATCCATGTTGGCACTTCTTGCTTTTAAAGCATGGAAGGCATTTTTGTAAAATCTAAAACCTATAATAAATTGTACCGGCGTTGTTACGATTAATTGGAAATACTCATTGTGAAGTAATGGTATATCTATGTGTACCATCATAACTATCATTGCCAGCACCAGAGGAAAACTTAGTATAGCAGAGGCTATAAGCTCATACTTAAGCCGTCTTATTTCCTTTTCCCTCTGCTCCTTTTCCCTGTCGGTTGCCACCTCTTGAGCTTTTTCCGCCTTATATCCCAAGGATTCGATTATACGAATCAAGTCTGATGCTTTTATCCTTGACGGGTCATACTCAATATTTGCTTTCTCTGTAGCAAAGTTTACAGCAGCCTTTATAACACCCTCGGTTTTACCAAGCTTTTTTTCAATTTTTGCTGAACAAGCTGCACAGGACATCCCACTTATTTTTAATTCTGTTCTGGAATGAGACTGGTCATCTTCCTTTTCAATTCCGTAGCCCAGTTTCTTAACTGCATCGCATATTGCATTAGTATCTACTAATGCATCATCAAATTCTACTGTTGCTTTTTCAACAGCAAAATTGACATTGGCTTTTGTTATACCCGGAAGTTTATTTATAATTTTCTCTATCCTTGCTGCACAGGCAGCACAAGTCATACCTGAAATTTTGTATGATTGTTTTGTTGCCACTTTATCACATCCTCCGTATTCTAAAGTAATTTATTAACATAACCGGAATAAGGAAGTTAAACTTTGCAGCATTATCTACCAATACCTGGTCCTATACCGGTTTTAGTTCTCTACTCTATTTTTTATACTATCAAGCCTAACTTTATTAATATCGTCAATTTGAAATACTTCATTTAGATTTTCTTACCAGTTTCTTATCTGATAATCTTC
The DNA here is from genome assembly GCA_049325575.1 of Bacillota bacterium. Classification (GTDB taxonomy): domain Bacteria; phylum Bacillota; class Clostridia; order Acetivibrionales; family Acetivibrionaceae; genus JBMOLK01. The sequence continues at coordinate 4,188 of JBMOLK010000190.1, forward strand.
TTATTTTTACCCTCACCCTTTGATAGTTTTGATTAAATTTATCTTATCAGGAGTTTATGAAGATTTTATGGAGATAACAAAAGAATAGCCTGCCAGTTACCCGGCAGGTTATTCTCCTTAATTTCAAACATTGATATTAGTGCATTCCCATGCCGCCCATCATTCCCATGCCGCCCATGTTCATACCACCCATGTTCATGCCGCCCATGTTCATTCCGCCCATGTTCATTCCGCCCATGTTCATTCCGCCCATCATGTTTCCCATCATGCCGTGCATTCCCATACCGCCTTGCATTCCGCCGCTCATATTCATACCGTCCTGCATGTTCATGCCACCCATGTTGTTCATCTGGTTATAGTAGCCCATGTTCATGTTTCCATATCCATAGCTCCTATTGAATTCATTGATACCCCAAAGAACTGCAAAGATCAATATGATACCAACGAGAGAAACTACTGCCAGCTTGAACCAAGCATTATTTACAACTCCACTATTAGCCATTTGTCTGACCTCCTTTTAAGTATTTATTTTTACTGTTTCACTTCCACAGAATGGGCATATATTCCATTCTTCATTCAGTTCCTTACCGCAGCTTGTGCATGTTTCCCTGTTAACAACAGTTTTCTTTCCCGTAAATGTACCCTTAATCGTCTTGATGTCTTCCTCTGTAAATACATAGTTCTTTATAGCTACTGCAATACCAACAACCAAACCAACAATGAAGATCACAAATAAAACCTTAATCAAAAACAATAAAAGGAAAGAAATTGTTCCTATTGCTCCAAAACCTGCTCCTGTACCCATATACATATGACCGCCTCCATATCCGCCCCTAAATCCTATGTTTATTCCCATACCTGCTCCAATCAGCAGTGTGTAAATTAGCCATAAGCCAACTATGCCAAGTACAAGAGCACCCAGAAGTTTTAAAGTGGTGTTTCCCTTTGTGTTAGTCATGATTTCACCTCCTTCCAATATATACTCATATGTTTTTTTCTGATTACACCCTTATGAATTTGATGTATTAAAAACTGTTCACCTCACACTAGTATATAAGAGCAAAAACCATGCCAGCCGAATAAAGGTCTTTATAACCGGGTTTGCTGTATATTTATCTTACTAGGTGTTCAATATTGCACACTTCACTGTAGGATTTTAAACACTAAAAAATAAGCAGCTTAAGTCAGCTGCTCATCTTCATCATTTCTTACACTTTTACTGAATCTTATATTTTTCCATTCTATATATTAATGCGTGTCTGGAGATGCCTAGCAGCTTTGCTGCCTGTGTTTGATTCCCCTTCGACATATCAAGAGCTTGTCTTACAAGGCTTTCCTCAACTTCTTCGAGTGAAATACCCTCTGGCGGCAGTAAAAAGATATCCTTTTTAGAATAGGCACCTTTTAACACCTCCTTGGGTAAAACAGATGCGGTGATCCTTCCATCCGGTGCTAGAATAACCAAACGTTCAATTATGTTTTCAAGCTCTCTTATGTTTCCTGGATAATCATAATGGGTCAGTATATCCAATACATCTTCATCAACTTTGATGGGCCCCTTATTCATTTCTTTTGCAAACTTGCTAATAAAAAAGTTTACAAGCTGAGGAATATCCTCTTTGCGTTCTCTTAAAGCCGGTATCTCTATCGGAATTATTTTGAGCCTGTAAAGAAGGTCCTCCCTGAATTTACCCTCTTTCACCATGTTTTCCAGGTCTCTGTTAGTTGCAGCAATAATGCGGACATCTGCCTTTATGACATCTGTTCCTCCGACCCTTTCAAACTCCCGTTCCTGAAGGACTCTTAATATTTTCACCTGAAGGGATAAGGATAGCTCACCTATCTCATCTAAGAACAGGGTTCCACCCTGAGCCCTGTCAAACCGTCCTAATTTCCGGTTTTGTGCACCTGTAAAGGCACCTTTCTCATAACCGAATAGTTCACTCTCAAGCAATGTCTCAGGGATTGCACCACAATTTACCTTAATATATGGTTTATCTTTCCTGCTGCTTTTATTGTGTATGGCATTTGCTATAAGCTCTTTGCCCGTTCCGCTCTCACCGGTAATAAGAACTGTTGCTGGTGTGTCTGATACTTTATTCACTATTTCAAATATATCCTGCATTCTTTTGCTGCTTCCGATAATGTTCTTATCAAAAGCTTCTGTAACCTGTGTTTTAAGATAGTCTATGGTCTTGTTAAGCTCTTCCAGGTTTAGAGCCTTCTTTATTGTTATTTTAAGTTCCTCAATGTCAAATGGTTTGGAAATATAATCTACTGCTCCCAGTTTCATGGCTTCTACTGCCGCATCAGTGCTTCCATGTGCTGTGATCATGATAACAGGAACCTTTTCATTTACGGTATTTATCCGCTTTAGAACCTCCATGCCGTCAACCACAGGCATCCGGTAGTCAAGTATAACCATATCAGGCTCTTTGTCGAGGAAAAGCTCAAAAGCTTCCTGTCCGTCTACAGCTTCTATAACATCAAAGCCTTCATCCTTAAGATTTTTCTTAAGGATCCATCTCATATTTTTTTCATCATCTGCAATCAGTATTTTTTTCATATATTTTCATCCCTCCTTTTAGGGATAGTAATCTCAAATTTAGTTCCTTGCCCGGACTCACTGAAAACATGAATCTTACCGTTATGCTCCTCGATAATCCTGTGAACAATAGATAACCCCAGCCCGGTCCCCTCATCTTTTGTTGTAAAAAACGGCTTAAAAATTCTCTCCAGGTCATTCTTTTCGATACCTGTACCTGTGTCCTCAAAAGTAACTTTGATGAACCGGGTCTCATTTGAAGTCTTTATTCTAAGAGTTCCTCCAGAAGGCATGGCCTGAACAGCATTAAAAATAATATTGATAAAAGCCTGTTTAAGCTGCTCCTTGTCGATGCAGGCACTGCTTTCGTCATCTTTTACACACTCTACACTAACCCCATGCTGCAAAATATATTTATTAGAAATAGTCAGCACATCATCAATTATCAAGCCCACAGGATATAATGTTTTGTTGCCCTTTGACGGTCTTCCGAATTCCATAAGCGCCTTTATAACCCTATTAGCCCGTTCAACTTCTTCATCTATAATATCAAGCTCTTTTAGAAGCTCCGGATTTCCCTTTAATTCATTTTTCATTGTCTGTTCTATAGCCTTAATAATTCCCAAAGGATTCCTTATCTCGTGGGCAATTCCAGTTGACAGTTCCCCTAGAGTTGCTAACTTTTCATTACGTATCAGCTCTTTATGAAGCTTTTTAATCTCTGTTATATCATCAATTATAATAACCAAACCCTTTTTTACATTTTCAAAGGTTAGCGGATAAACACTAATTCTTATAGCCATTTCCTTTTCATTTTTATTAATCATAAGTTCAATATTTTTATTTGGTATATTTTCCTTAAAAGAGCTATAGATGCTGTGCTTTACACTCTCGCAGCAGGCAAAAACCTCCGTAAAACTTTGTCCTATACACTCGTTTCCTACACAAAGTATTTTCTTTGCACCTTGATTCACCATTGTTATAAGCATGTCGCTGTTTACCGCAATTACTCCGCTCTCTATGCTCTCAATAATACTATTTGTATAATTTTCAAGCATCATATACCGCTTTAGTTCCTCGTCAAGCCTGACAAGGCTTAAGTTTTTCTTTTCTACCAGTGTGCCCGTTATAATACCAACTGCAAAAAACAAGATGATATCGAATAATTCATTTATAGCTTGTGAATTAAAAGTATCAAGGGTTAGAAGAATGTATGGAGAATAGATAAGGCTTACAGCCAGTGAAGCTGTAACTCCCCCTTTAAATCCAAATTTAAAGGCAGCAAGAATGATAGGGATATAATATAAGAGCCTATAGAAGCTGTGTATAGGCAAATCCCTACCTCCTCCATAATAATGAAGAAAACTTATAACTATTATTAAAATAGCTACCAATCCCTTGATTCTAAACCTATTTTTCATTTTACCTCACACTTTTTTTGTGGGTTCTTCACAATAAGGGCAATACTTCCATTCAACATTAATTCTTTCAGAACAGCTATCACATTTTCTTTTTAAAGTTTCCTTGCAAATAGGACAAACATTAAAACTTTCCTTAACTATGTTTTTACAGTTTGGGCATCTCTTTTCTTTGTTCACAAAAATTCTGCTTTTACTCCTGTCTTTATAAATTAAGAAATAATAAATCCCTATAGCTACTATAATAAAAAAGAACAACGTCATGATTATCACCCTTTCTTATATTCAAGAGAGTTTCCACATATAGGGCAAATCTTCCATCTATTTTCTTCAATTTCCTTGCCGCATTTGCTGCATTTACTGCTTTTAGTCTGCGGCCTTAAAAACTCAAAAAGCAGAAGTCCCGCAATTGCTACGCCAATAAGAAGGATAAAGCGGACATCAACAAAATAATTGGTGCTTGCATACATTCTCCGGTGCATTCCCATTGGAGTATTGTACTGCATAAGTACAGGTGCAACCATATAGTTATATACCAGCACCAGACCTAGAACAATTAGTAAAATATAAAGAATATGTTTTCTGTTGTTCATAAAAATTCCCCCATTAAGACTCTTTATATAAATTTATAAGCAAAAACCATGCCAAAAGATAGACTTATCCTATTTTAGCAGAGGGTTATGAAGTTTTTATGAAGAATAATATCTACAGTTAGATTAGCAACAAGGTGATTATCATATATTATTAATCTAGAAAGCAAACGTAAGGATGGGAAAAGTAGAATTTAACAGATCGTTACAGGTATCTAAATCAATCCGTTTTTGGTTGAAATTTATAAGTTGAGTGAAAATATCTCTGGTGCAGAGCAAAAAAGAATATTAGGCTCCCTTTAGTCAAAGTCAGAAATGAAACCGCCTCCGGGTAGTAATAGAGTTATTATTGCTCATAGCTTTCCAAGGGGAATTGGTTTAGGTCAAATCCCAAACATGGGAACAGACATCGAGCATTTCTCTTACCCTGTTAGTCTTTTATCTCTTTAAATAATTCATAGGCTTTCTTCCTCGCTTCTTCTAACACTTCCTTGCCTAGTTCAGTTATTTTGTAGTATTTTCTAATCTTTCCCTCTATAATTTTTTCTTCTTTCTCCAAAAGTCCACTTTCTTCCATATTATGGAGTAGAGGATATAATGTTCCTGGGCTCATATCATATCCGTGTTCACTAAGTTCCTCGATCATCCAAGCGCCATAGAATGGATCTTTCTTTGCATGATGAAGAATGTGGATTTGAATAAACCCTAGAAAAAATTTTCTTAGAATTCGGTCTTGCATTTATGATCACCTCTAAGGTATAATTATATCGTAATTCGATATCGTAGCCCGATTTATTTATATTATAAATAATTGTTATTTTATTATTATATAACAGTTTCTTTGAAAATGTAAGCATTTCTTGTGCCTAAAGGGAGGGTGAAATTGATATT
>JBMOLK010000191.1:0-9594 GCA_049325575.1 Bacillota bacterium
TATAAACTGAATCGTAATGATCGTTGATTCCTATAGCATGTCCTACCTCATGAGTCATAGTTCTCTTGGGGTTCCAGCCCGGTCTGTCACAATAGTACCTGTTTAATGTGATATGGTCAGCATCGGCAGTACCACCTCTCCATTGATATTGTCCACTCCAGGTCACATCACTCCGGTATGTATCAAATATTTCAAGATCACACACTGTATACCATTTGTCAGCAAGGATATGACATTTTGATTGGTTGATAGAGTTCCACTGTGATTTGGCATGATTAAAGGCATCACCATACTTGGACTTTTGTTGATATCTTATCTCTTTTCCATCCACTGCCGAGAACCCCAGAAGGTGAGTGTCCGCAGCAAATATGTATGTATAGACCGATGTAAAACACACCATTGTTATAACAAGTACCATAAGTGTTATATTTATTTTTTTCAACATATCTTATCCCCTCATTTTCCTAATAATATTAGCATCTAATGAACCGGTTCACTATATTTGTTTAAATTATATCATGAAAATTTTGTATAAAAACAGTAACTTAAGTCACTAACAATAGTTACTTAAGTCACTGCTATTTGAGAAGATATCAAAAAAACACCTAAGGGTCCTTATAGTTAATCATTATTGCTGAAAGAATTTATACCAAATTATTCTTAATGGCAAATATGGCCAGCTGGGTTCTGTCTTTTACATCTAATTTCATCAATATGCTGGAAACTATATTTTTTACTCTTCCCTCCACTAAAAATAATTTGTTGGCAATATCCTTATTTGACATTCCGTCAACAATCAATGCAAGTACTTCCTTTTCTCTAGGGGTTAGTAGATCTTCAAGTTCCTTTGCAGTAGCATCATGCTTTTTTGTTTGATAGTTTCCCTTTAAATGGTCAAATACCGATTGCTGCATGATGCTAAGTCCTGCAGCAGTACTTCTTACTGCTGCTTTTAGGTCCTCATCTCTTATACTCTTTAGAATATAACCATCTGCTCCGTTTTTTATAGCTTGTTCTATGTATTTCTCATCATCAAAGGTGGTAATCATAATAATTTTTATGGACCTATTTTTATCCTTTATAAGCTTTGTTCCTCTTACACCATCACACACCGGCATCATCACATCCATAAGAACAACATCAGGCTTAAGCCGGTCACAGATGCTTGCTGCTTCCTCTCCGTTTCTTGCCGTACTTATAACCTTTATATCGTTATCCTTTTCAAGAGTTATCTTAAGTGCTTTCAATATGATTTCCTGGTCATCCACCAGAAGAACATTTATCATAAGAATCCTCCTCAATAGGCAGCTCAATGTGAATATTGAAGCCTTTTTCCCCGCTTGATCCGAATGCTATTTTCCCTGATATGCTTTCTACCCTTTCTATCATTCCTAAAAGCCCAAAACCTTTCTTAATATTCGGACAACCCCTTCCATTGTCAATGATATACAGTTTTATCTTATCCCTAAAAATTTTTAAAATAATATTTATTTCCTTTGCTTTTCCATGTCGCAGTGCATTTGTAATGGCTTCCTTGCATACTTTTGCAGTTACCTCTACAAGCTTGTTAGTTTTACTGTGTTTTAATACATACTGGTAGTGATCTTCCCCCATAACCGTCAATTTGATTTTTGCATTGGAGCTGGATGAGCACTGAATTAGCTTTTGAATTGCAAGGATCAAATCCTTTGAGTCTTCAGACTCTTCCGTTAGACCCTTAATTGAATACCTTATTTCATTAAACCCATTTTGAGCTATTTCAATAATATCATCAAGCTTCTCCAATGCTTCGTCTTTATTCTCTTCAATACAATTCTTACTTATTCTTGAAAGCATTATGATCAAAGTTAATGTATGCCCCAGCGTATCATGAACTTCTCTGGCAATCCTTGTCCGTTCCTTGTATAGAGTAAGTTCTTCTATTGTAGAAAGGTGTTCGCTAAGCTGTTCATTCACTGCAGCCAATTCTTCATTATAAGCCGTCAGTTCACAGTTCTTATCCTCGATTTCCTTAAGGAGTTCTTTTTGCTCTGTAATATCATTAAATAGAATACACCTTCCCAGTAATTCATTACCTTTGTCAAATATCTTTCTCACCTTTATCTGGAATACTTTCTTTAGAGGAGTTTCTATATAAAGCTCACCGGTTGAAAACTTCTCGGATGGCATTTCCAAAGATTTTATGATATCATGGGATACTCTATTATCAGAAGCATAAGATCGCAGTTTTTTGGTAAAGACTTCAAAATTCATGTTAATACCAAATTCAAAATAGTTTTGAAAGAATTCCTTGATGATCCTGTTATCATTATCAATAACAATAACACCTTCCTCCAGTCTTTCATATATTCTTTCAAATGCAAAGGGCATAACATTTAAGAATTTCATGTGAAATGTAGCAATTACAAAAATAGTAAGAGAAAGAGGAAAGATAAGAGGAGTAGCGTCAAATGGTGTAGCGATGAATTTAAACACATGTAAAGCATTAAAAATCATTGGAATAAGTGTAGCAATTGCAATAAAAATCTGTTTTATGTTTTTTCTATTCTGTGCACAGGGCCTTATGAGTAATATAACACCAATTAACACACAAATATAGCTATTTACGGTATGAAGCCAGAACACTATTCCGTACCCGGTAACATTGTAGTTGAAAACATCGAAGTATAGATAGTGATATTCATTGGTTACACAAAAAATATAAAATATTATGGGCGGTATATAAAGAAAGTATATAAATTGAATTTTTTTTAGTATCCTGTGCTCGACGTAATATAAAGAAAAAGTGAGCCAAATAGGTCCTATAATACTTATTGGAAAGAATTTAAGCTGCGTCACAAACCATTTGCCCTTTGTATCATATGTATATACCTCAAAAAGCTCAAGCAATGACCATGTTAGTGCGATTACCTGAAATAAGACAAAGAGATACGTTAATCTATTCCTTTTTCCCTTCAATAAAACATAAAGTATTACTGTAACCGATAAAACCAGCGAAATTAAAATGAGCACCGCTCTCAAGTTAACAACTAATCTGATTACCATTTTATTAACCTTATTCCGTTAAATTTATTATTTTGTTCTTATGTAAATAATTATATATTAAATCAAATTATATATTAAATCAAATTATATGTCATTATATAAAATCATTGGGCATAACCTAAAAGCCCAATTACCATATGCAAAATATGCTGACAGGATATAAAAAGTTTATTACATCCCGGCAGCATACGATAAAACTCTACTTTCTATAAATATAATTTATGCACAAAAGAATACACCTCTGGTCTCAACCCTTCTTATCGTTCCCTTGATGCTTTCAGCGGCTCCCAGTATTATTTCAGGACTGCAAGAAGGTTCTTTCAAATGATCCTTTGCATCATGAGCATTTATACTCCGATAGTTTTGGAGTACATACAGCCTTGCACCCGAAACCTCATTTGCTATTTTAATTATATCATCAAAATTAAGTCCAGGGGCTATAGTAGTCCTAAACTCATAATCTACAGCACTTTCCTTTAATAAACTAATACTTTTTTTAATGCTTTCAATTTTCACTTTAATGCCGCACACTTTTTCATACTTTTCAAAGGGAGCCTTTATATCCATGGCTATATAGTCAACCATCCTTTTATTGATAAGGCTTTCAATCACGCGGGGATTGGTGCCGTTGGTATCAAGCTTAACCGAATATCCCATACCCTTTATAGTACCCAGAAAATCATAAAGGTCATCCTGGAGTGTAGGTTCCCCCCCGGTTACAACTACCCCCTCCAGGAAGCCTTTTCTTTTTGTAAGAAATCCTAGAACCTTATCCATATCAATCAGGTTCACTCTTTCTCCGCCAGATAAAAGCATTCTGTTATGGCAGTAAAAGCAGTCCATGTTACATCCGGGCGTAAACAATACGGCACAAACCTTGCCCGGATAGTCTACAAAGGAATTCTTTTGTATCCCGGCTATTCTCATGATACCTTCTCCACTATTCTGAATTTCTTTCTAATAGAATACTCTTCCTTCTTGCCAATATTAAAGTTTGCAACAGGTCTTAGATAACCTGTTACCCTGGACCAGACTTCCGTCCTCTCACCGCACTTGGGGCAGCTGAAATGTTCTCCCTTAATGTAGCCATGATCGTTACAAATACTGAATGTAGGGGTAATCGATATATAAGGCATCTTGTAGTTTGTAAAGACCTTCTTAATAAGCTTTTTGCAAAGCTCAATATCTTCTATACTCTCGCCCAGGTATAAATGCTGAACAGTGCCTCCGGTATAGAGAGACTGGAGATTATCCTGAAGCTCCAGCACTTCAAAAATGTCATCGGTGTATTCCACCGGAAGCTGCGTAGAGTTGGTGTAGTATGGCGTATCCTTTCCTGCTGTAATGATATCCGGATACTTTTGCTTGTCAATCTTTGCAAGCCGGTACGACGTTCCTTCTGCCGGTGTTGCTTCAAGGTTATAGAAATGTCCCGTCTCATTTTGAAATTCCATCAGTACATCTCTTAGGTAGTTCATGATATCTATGGAAAATCTCTGGCCCTCATCGCTGGTTATGTCTTTACCCATAAAATTCAGCAAAGCTTCATTCATTCCGATTATGCCTATGGTACCAAAATGATTGTACCAATACTGTCCCGTCCTTTGCTTTACATGCCTTAGATAGTGTGTTGAGTATGGATAAAGCCCTCTTTCCGACTGCTGCTCAATTATTTTTCTCTTAATTTCAAGTGATGTTTTACCTATGCTGGCAAGCTTCCACAGCCTTGCTTTAAATTCGCTTTCAGACTTGGAAAGATATCCTATCCTTGCAAGGTTGATGGTAAATACTCCTATAGAACCAGTCAAAGGATTGCTTCCGAAAAGTCCTCCGCCTCTTTTACGAAGCTCGCTTGTATCAAGCCTCAAACGGCAGCACATTGATACTGCATCTTCAGGTGACAGGTCTGAATTTATATAGTTTGCAAAATAAGGAATACCGTATTTGCAGGTTATTCTCATAAAATCATCTACAACAGGGTTACTCCAATCAAAGTCCTTAGTAATATTTATTGTCGGTATGGGAAAGGTAAAAACTCTCCCCTTTGCATCACCCTCAAGCATTACATCACAAAATGCTCTATTAAAAATATCCATTTCCTTCTGGAAATCCTTGTATGTATCATTCATGTATTTTCCACCGATTATAACCGGCTCATCCCTTAGAGTCTTAGGCACGGTTATATCAAATGTCAGGTTTGAGAATGGACACTGGAAGCCTACTCTGGTGGGCACATTTATATTGAATATGAATTCTTGTATACACTGTCTTACCTGTTCATATGTCAGGTTGTCATGACGTATGAACGGCGCACAATATGTGTCTATACTGGACCATGCTTGAGCTCCTGCTGTCTCTCCCTGGGTAGTAAATGTAGAATTTACTATCTGTCCAAGGAATGATCTTAAATGCTTGGCTGGTTTGCTTTCAACTTTTCCGTCAACACCACCGAATCCATCCATCAGAAGCTGACGTAAATCCCATCCCGCACAATATGGACCAAAAAATCCCAGATCATGTATATGGCATGCCCCTCCCTCATGAGCCTCCCTGACCTCTGCAGGATAGATCTCATGAAGCCAGTATTTTTTGGTAAAAGTCTCCCTTACATAGTTGTTTAATCCGTTGACGCTTTTTTGGGTATTTGCATTTTCCTGTATATGCCAGTCCTTGTCCCCAAGGTAATCAGTAAACAAATCAATTGTTGCCCCTACAAGAGCATTCAGGTCACGGGCACTTTTTCTCTTTTCCCTGTATAATATGTAAGCTTTTGCTGTCTTTGCATGACCGTTTTCAATAAGTACTTTTTCAACAACATCCTGTATTTCCTCTACACTAGGAACCCTGCCCTTGTACAGACTTTCTGCCATATCAACAACCTGTCTGCAGAGCTCTTCAGAACGGCTAAAATCATTTCCTCCACATGCAGTTGCAGCCTTAAAAATAGCCCACGTAATTTTCTCCGGCTGAAACTTCTCAAACCTTCCATCTCTCTTTGTAATTTTTGTAATCATTAAGACATCTCCTATTACTAGTTTTTTCTGAAAGTACATATAACTCTTTTCCAGAAGTGATAATTGAAAAACCCCTCAAATCATAATTTGGAGGTTATATTTGGAAAATCGGAACCAAACTTACACCCCCCTATCATCCGTAGAGTATATGGTGCTAAGGAAATGAGCAAAATTAATTCCGCCTTCTTTGCACTGCTATTTGTTAATCAAATAAGCTTATTGCCAAATGCAAGCGGAAATCTTTTGATCATTCCAGTAAAATACAGGCAGGTCTTCTGACTTAGGATCGCTGATATTTCATACCTTCCCAGTCTTCTGAAAGTCAACCAGTGGTACACATGAAACGTCTCCTCAATACAGCGGCGGGACCGTGCAGGATTCACACCTGCTTCCCTTTTAAACCAAGGATGCCATTACCCTTGGTCACCCATATAACTTCAATATCTTGTTGTGGTTAATTATACCATGCACTATATATAGTGTCAATAATGTTTTTCATATTTCTAAAATTTATTTCAGTCCTGACAATTTGTTTGCCAGCTTCACTGCGCTATAGGCATCCTCCGAGTATCCATCTGCTCCTATTTCTTTTGCAAAATCGGAATTTACTACAGCTCCACCAATCATAATTTTAGAATCAAGTCCTTCCTTCCTTGCCAATTCGACAACTTCCTTCATTTCAAGCATGGTTGTTGTCATAAGCGCAGAAAGGCCGATTATTTCAGCATTTTTCTCTTTTGCCTGTCTTATAATCTCATCCGAAGCTACATCCTTACCAAGGTCATAGACTTCAAAGCCGTAGTTCTTAAGCATCAGGCCCACTATATTCTTTCCTATATCGTGTATATCTCCCTTGACTGTTGCAAGTACTATTCCCACCTTACTTTTCTGATTTGGATTTTCATCCTTTTTCAGCATAGGCTCAATAAAGCCAAAAGCTTCCTTCATTGCCTCGGCGCTTTGTATAAGCTGTGGCAGAAAGTACTCTTTCTTATCAAACAAATCCCCTACATGGGTTATGGCAGGTATAAGGTAATTATCCACAATGGAGGAAGGCTCTATTCCTTCTTTCAGGGCAATATCAATAAAGCTCCTTATATTCTCCCTATCTCCTTTTACAACAGCATCATATACCCTTTCAACAGGGCTTAGCGTCTGCTTTTTTTCAACATCAGCCTTCTTTTCATTTTTCACATTTCCGAAGAATTCAATGTACTTCTTGCTGTTTTTATCCTTAACCATCAGCACATCGGAGGCCATCTTTATATTCATCAATATGTCACTTGAAGGGTTTGATATGGCCATAGTAAGGCCTCTTCCTATTGCCATTGCGAGAAACGCCGTGTTGACCCAGCTTCTTTCGGGAAGCCCGAAGGATACGTTTGAAAGCCCGACTATTGTACCGCATCCAAAGGTATTGGTACACCAGTCTATAACCTTTAAAGTTTCCACAGCAGCCTTCTGGTCGGAGGACACTGTCATAACAAGACCGTCAACAACTATATCGTTTTTTCCAAAGCCGTATTTTGAGGCTTCACTATATACATCCTCAATTATCCTGTATCTTTCTTCTGCTGTCTCCGGTACCCCCTCCTCACTTAATGGGAGAAGTATAAACATTGCACCGTATTTCGCTGTTATGGGCAAAAGCTTTTCAAGCTTTGCCTTCTCATAGGATATGGAATTTATAAGCGCACGGCCGGGATAAACCCTAAGTGCAGCCTCCAGAACTTCAGGTGAGGATGAGTCAAGGCATAGTGGTGCATCCACCATAGGTACAAGAAGTTCAACTATTTTTAACATGGTCTCCTTCTCATCTATCCCGGGCATTCCAACATTCACATCAAGAATCTTTGCTCCCTTTTCCACCTGCTCCAATGCAAATCTTCTAACCTCAGAGGTTTTTCCTTCCCTTAGCTCCTCCTGAAGCTTCTTCTTACCTGTTGGATTTATCCTTTCTCCAACCACGGCAACCGGTTCATCAAAGCCGACAAAAACCGTACTTCTTGAAGAGGTAAGAGCGCTCATGGATTCAGAATTGGGACTAATGGGCTTTAAGTCCCCAATATTTCTTCTGATCTGTTCAATGTATAAGGGTGAAGTTCCGCAGCAACCACCCATAAGGTTTACACCTTCTAAAACAAAGTCTTTTATATAGGTTCCAAACTCCTCCGGCTCCATATCAAATCTTGTTTTGCCGTCAATTAACCTTGGCAGCCCTGCATTGGGCTTTGCCAATAAAGGAACCTTTGCGTACGGCTTCATAGCTTTTATTATTTTAAGCATATCCTTAGGCCCTGTTGAGCAGTTACATCCTACTGCGTCTGCCCCAAGGCTTTGAAGAGTTATCAATGCTGTCACGGGGTCAGTTCCGGTTAATGTCCTGCAGGTTTCATCAAAAGTCATGCTTACACACACCGGAAGATCACAGCTTTCTTTAACAGCGATTAAAGCAGCCCTAGCTTCCTGTATATCCATCATTGTCTCTATGACAAAGAAATCAACTCCGCCTTCCAAAAGACCCTCAACCTGCTCTTTGTATATTTCAACCGCCTTTTCAAAAGGCATATCCCCAAAAGGTCTTACAAACTGTCCTGTAGGTGCCAGGTCTCCAGCTACAAACCCCTTATCTCCTACAGCTTCCTTGGAAAGCTGCGCAAGCCTTCTGTTTATTTCAACCACTCTATCCCCAAGACCAAACTCCGAGAGCTTTATCCCGTTCCCACCAAAGGTGCAGGTATATACAGCATTAGAGCCTGCGTTTATATAGTCCCTTTGTACGCTTATTATCACATCAGGGTTTTTAAGAACCCATTCTTCAGGGCAAACCCCTCCAGGCATTCCCCTCTTCTGAAGCTCTGTCCCGGTAGCTCCATCAAGAACCATTATGTTTTCTTTCAAGTAATTTTTAAACATTTCTTTATTCATCAGAACCAATCCCCTCTACTCCTGCGATAGCTATAACCGATTTTTCCGGAATCAGCATATACTTTTCGGTGATATCAAGTCCAAGTTTGTCCAATTTTAATATATCAAAAATGATTTTTTGATTTGACAAAGGAAGATCTCCATAACCGGGACTGTACCTCATCCCTGTCAGTCTCTTTCCTTCTCTTCTTAGTATTTTATTGATAAAGTCAACCATCCAATCAAGGGCTGAATCTACTGTCTCGGAGGCAACAGCATCCAGTACCACCCCAAGTGCCGCATCGCCACTTTTAACCTCCCGGGTGATCCTTTCTGTTATATCTTCTCCTACTGTTGCAGACATTAGAATTACTTCAAAGCTCCTGGTAAGAAGCTTTGCCAAACTTTTGCTCTCAAATACTGCATTGTTCTCAAGCTTTATAAAATCCTCTTTGTGCTCTAATATTTTAAACCTTCCAAAAACACCTTTTGTATTACAAAGCATAAGTCCCTGCTTTATGCTGTCATGGAGTTTTTTCTTATAATCATCACTAATAACTGTAGTGGTTTTCCTGTATCCCAGCCTTGTAAATATCATGCTTTTATCGGGGGACGAAGGAATATATTC
>JBMOLK010000192.1:0-9567 GCA_049325575.1 Bacillota bacterium
AAAGTCCCTTAGTCAGGGGCTGCTTTTGTGTACCCATTTTTAGGTGGAAAGCAAAAAAGCATGTTAAAATTTAGGAGTTTAAAGGTGAAAGTACTGCAAAAAGCTAGGGAATCCAAAACATTAAATCCCCACATAGAGCTTTCAGTTCCAGCGGCTTCGTTCATCATGCAATTCCGAAATTTCCGGCGAGTTTGCACAAAAAAAGCTCTATCCCTTTTCAGTCAAGGATAGAGCTTTTTTACGCCGAAAACTTCGGAATGTTGGCTAAGTGTTAGCCGAAGTCATTGTCCTCTTTGCATTACTTTAAATATTACTAAGCTACGATTCTGGAATCTATTTATATTTAGAATTGCTGCATTAATTCCAATTTTCTTTGCTCTATCAGTCTTTTAACTTCCCTTAAATTATTTTTTGCTTCATCTGAACCATGTTTGGATTCCAAGTTTATTATGTCCTTATATGAAAATCCTTCAATATTCCCCCATTTTTTCCAAGGTATTTTATCAAAAGTATTATGCTTATAATATTCTATTGGATTCATTGAACCAGGGACATAATTATATGTTCCCATGTTAGCAGAATCTGTAACTATTTCTCCAGTCTTAGAATTATAAACAGCCTCAAACCTACCATTTGACGAAATAAATTTAACATTTAAAGCCCCGTCTATCCCCTCAAAATCATATCTATGGTATTTTGCGCTAAATAGCTTCCATTTACCACTAGCAGCTAAAGTTATCATTTCATCTAATTTTTTGGGTGCATCACTATATGAGTTCAATGTGTTTCTGAAAAAGTGCATTTCCTCAGTTATACTATCTAATTCTCTAATACTTTTATCAAACATCTCAAAATAACGATTAAAATTATCGTGATTTTCTAAAGTGAGTGGGTTATTTTCTAAATCCTTCATCATTTTTGCTATGACTATCCTGGCTGCGATTTGCTTTGATCCATCAAAAACATACCATTTGTCATTTTCTAATCTTACTTGTTCAAATAATTCATCAAGTCTATCAAAATATTCATCGGATAAGAATTCTGTACTATCTTCATATCTACTTTCATACAATTCTGAATTCCATACTATATTGTGTTGGTTATATCTAATAGATAACAATATAATAATTATGCCTAAGCAAATAGCAACTTTTTTCCTAATCATAATAACTTCCTCATTTTGAATAAAAATTTCTTGAAACAAGGATTCCAAGAAAATTTTTTGAGTTTTTTACATTATTCAATAACTTCGGCTAACGTCCGCGCATTCACAAGGCCGATGAACTGGACCCACAGAGCCTTTCTTCTTTGGCGGTGCTTGCCGCCCAATGAATCGGTCTGTTGCGAATATCAATGTAGGATAATTCTACCATAGTTAATATGTTCTGTGAAGACACTCCGCCACCCCTGGGTGTGAATGCATTGTTATAAGATGTGGGGCGCTTCTAGTTTCAGAGGCCAACAGGACGTCGGCCCCTTTAACAAAACATAATCAGCCGCTAAGTCATAATATATAAAGAGTGTAAAGTGTCAAATACTATTAATAATATATCAAACAATACGTCCTTCCAGCAATAATTAAAGTAATACAAAATTCTTTGCTATGTTTATTTGTTTTTAGGAAGAACAAATCTTTTTTTGCTAGAGCAGTAGTACCAGGCCTCTACAAAATTGCTTAAACAACAATAAGTCTATAAATTAAATAGCCATATAATAACTGAAGAAATGAGTTCCGTAAATTCATTTGAAAATTTCATTAAGTTTGCTACCAATACTTCGAAACTAATGGCAAGAACCAAAAACACCCAATACAAGAAATGTCCCTTATTAGACGCTTTTAGGTATCTTATTTATATCATGTGAAAAGTGCTTAATAAAATAAGCACCAACCGATAGGCAATATACCTTAATAGCAATTTCAATTAATTCATCTACCGTTAAATTAAATATCAAACCTGTATTTATACCATAAAGTAAAGCATATAATCCTAGAAAAATCATACTTGATGCAGTTATTAAGCCAAAAATAATAGATTTTTTTATATTATCTTTTTTAATGGAAATAGCTAACAATATTGAGTTTATTGCAATCCAAAAATCAGCAACTGCAAATGACATAAACCAGTGTTTATATCCAGGTATCACTTCCTCAACAGGAAACAACCCGGCAAAAACAAGAGACCAATATGCAGTAATTCCAACTGCTGTAAAAGCACTAAAACCGAATATGATTTTTTTACTATTCATCATTACTTCCTCTCGCTTACTATAATACTTTCAATAATATTTGAAAAAAACAATTGCTCATTACATTCTTCTATTGAATTACACTTAGAATGCAGTATACATTGTTGAAGGACACCATCCATAGAGCCAATCAGACACATAGCAAAACTCCAAGTGTCAATACTATTCTTAAATACTCCCATTAAGACACCTTCATCTAGTACCTCCTTAATAATACCTATACAATCTGCATAAATTTCTCGTAATTTCACCCCAAAGTTTTCATTGATACTTGAAAACTCTACCAGCATTTTCATAGGCAAAACACATATATTTAAATCGTCAAATGATTTTTGATAAGAATATCCGATAATCTGCATAAGCTTTTCATAAGGATCAAGATTTGTTTGTCTACTTATTTCTCTTATTTTCTCAAGATATTCTTCTCTGACATAGTTTATAACCTCAAAAAATAACTCATCTTTGTTTTTAAAGTGCCAATATAAAGCTGGTTTAGATATTCCTACCCTGTTAGCAATATCAGTTAAACTAGTATTAGAAAAGCCCTTGGCAATAATGATTTCAACCGCCGACTTAACTATTCCCTTTTTTACCACTACGCCAGATTCCCTATTTTTTATGCGAGCTATATTTATCACCCCTATTTATTTACCGGTAATTTAATTATATAAATAAAGCATGATTCTGTCAATTTAAATTAATGATGAGATATTATAAATAACTTACATTTATAGTGTCTGCCTAAAAAGCTGCCATACTATGTGGCGGACATCTATACGCCCCATTTCTTATAACGTTGGCATACCCGACGTGACTGTGACTTAGAGCGACGTCTCTTGCTGAAGCTATGTGGCACGACACACACTCCTTGCCCCTTCTTTCCGTGCCCTCTGTGAGTATGCGTGGTTGGACGATGTAACCCTCAAACACCATAGACCTCAGAGACTTTCCCTCCTGATTCCTTGCTTTCCTGCTATTATTTTTGAGCAATTTTTTTAAAAGATATCATTTTGTAAAACACACAAAATAACATATATATAATTTCAATAGCAAACAACGAAATAACCAAATAAATTCCAATTAACACATTAAACTCAATAAAAATCGTATAAAATCTCTTAATCTCTATAATTAAATTATAAAAGCCATAATTTCCAGGTAGCTGCATAAAACTATTCCCATAATGATAGCTTCCAGCTATTAACATAATAAAACTTAAAAAAATATTTACTATTAAACATTGAATAAAAAAGTCTGCAATTTTGTTTTTTTTTGATATAAAATCAAATAAGGTGATCAACAAACACCCAACAACAAATGCCACAATATAAGAAATCTCTACTAATGCCCCTAAAGATAGTTTATCGTTTTCTTCAATACGAAAAAGTAATCCGAACAACAAATAGCAGAATACGAAAGCATATATTATTTTATTAGCTGAAGGGTTTATAAAAATTTTAATGACTTTAACAACCCAGAAGCTAATGGCTATTGAACAAAAGGGTATTATATATCTAAAATACGAATAACCATTCCAAATATCTCTACTTGTACTTGTTGCCTCTATAAAAATATAATTTATAGCTAATGAAAGGAACACGATTGTTGTCAGAGCAAAGAGAGCATTTTTAAATTTATCAGTTATCTTTTACCTTCTTTCCTTTTTCCATCATCTCACTAAAACCACTTCGGAGCCCTGCTCCATGCTCGTTACCTCCCCAGGCCCTTACACAAACGCATTGATGAACTAAACCGCTTGTAGCGGTGGCATATTAACATTCAAATATACTACAACAATTTTACCACACTTTCCCTTAGAATTGAATCAAATATATTTTAAGGAAGGTGTTTGACCATGACAAATAACCAAGCATTTAAGAAAATGAAACAATTGATGGAACTCAGGGGTTTTGCTTGTTAACGGCATAATTAAATTGTGCACTTAAGGCATTTCACAAGCCATTTCTCTCTTGAATTTAGTGATATGAACTATGACCATGTAAGAGACTTTTTGCAACATGCAATCAATATAAGAAAACTTAGCAGTGAGTACATTAATTCCTGCTACAGTGCCATCAACTTCCTTTATGAAGCATATACCACGTATTAAGAAAAAAAGAAAGTTTCCTGCCGAATCGCTAGTCTAGGTACGCATATCGAAGATTGCCTGGCATGCGGACACAAAAAAGTATTCTATAATTCCTTCCGTAACAGACACTGTCACAAATCCCAAAATACTTCAAAGGAAGAATGGGTTGAAGCTAGAAAGTCTGAACTCATAAATACTCGCTATTTCCATGTTGTATTTACCGTACCGGACTTATTGAATAAATTAATTTACAGTAATCAGGAACAGCTCTATAAACTTCTTTTTACTTGCGCTTCACAAACTCTTACAGAACTTGCAATGGACAAAAAATATCTTGGAGTCCAAATTGGTATTACTACAATCCTCCATACATGGGGGCAAAACCTCTCTTTCCATCCTCATATCCATTGTATTCTCCCAGGCGGTGTTTATCATCTACAGGCACAGAGTTTAGACACTCAAGAAAGAAGTTTTTTATAACGGTAAGAGTTATGAGTAGAAAGTTGAGAGGCAAATTTATGCACCATTTATGTCTTCTACTAAATAACAAAAATATTACTACCCCGCAAGATATTGATTTTACTGAAGGAAATCAAACGACTTAGCAGGCATGAGATTCTAAAAAATTTTTTAGGCCAGATATATTTTGTTGTCCTCTGTGTGGATCAGAGTTTATAAACAGAATTGTTTTAAGAGAATAGCTCTAATCTTACGGAATAAGAATGCAAAAAGTCCCTTAGTCAGGGGCTATTTTTGTGTACCCTTTTTTAGGTGGAAAGCAAAAAGCATGTTAAAATTTAGGAGTTTAAAGGTGAAAGTACTGTAAAAAACGAGGGAATCCAAAACATTAACTCCCCGTGCCCGACAAATCGATATGGCAGGATGACCTCTGGGATGACCCACGTCAGCTATTCTTCCTGACCTGCCCTTGTGTGAGTGCTTTGTTCTATGATGTACCACGCCCCGCGAAGCAAGAGCCACACGGACGTGGCGACCTATAATTTTCTTATTTTACTTTTTATAAAATGTTTCAAATCCATTGTTTATAATACTTGCACCATTCGGTACTTGGATTAAAACTCGGCATGCATTTAAGAAATCTACACAAGCTCCTATTGCGTTAATTATACAAAGCAACACTATATAAACATTTAGTAATCCTATTGTTTCGAGGATAAGCGGCAATACAATTGATAAAATTATATATGGCATAACAGAAATCAGTATATATCTATCTTTTTTGATTATTTCAGTTGTAAAAACAAATCCAAATGCAAAGCTTATTCCGTAAAGTGTCTTATTTGATTTAAAAACATTTGGTATTAACAGCACGTGTATTAATTCATGAAATAACATAAATACAAATATTCCAATAATATAAAAAATCGTTATAAGATTAATTTGAATAGAAATTTCAAAACCATTCTTATCGCTAATAAAATTCCACAGTGATGGTGATATCCAATATAAAAACAGGAAGGTTACTCCTCCACATATAAAGGCAAATGGGAGTGAAAACAATACCGCATACAAGAAGGTATCCGGTTCTTTTATCTTTTTCCAACCCTCCGATAAAAGTTGTCTGCTAAGTTCTTTATCTGTATGTGGCATTTTCGCAACAAATTTCATCATTCACCTCAAGCTTATTAAGTACTATCCGCCCTGGATGGGCGGTAAGAGCGTGATACTTCATAGAACGTTCCCGTATTCACGACGCCAATGAGTCGTACCCACAAAGCCCTGCTCCCTTGGCGGCAGCTCGTCTGCCCGACGAATCGGTGTGGTGGTGGCCATAAATTTCTTCCTAACAATACTCCAGAGTTCTTTCCCTGAGGCCATTTGGGCCGCCACCCTGAGCCTGAACATCTTGTTATGTAAAGTCGCACGCCCCTCGAAGCCAGAGCCGTCACGAGCGGTGGTGCCTAAAATAAATCTATTAAATACAACATAAGGAGTAACATTTATTACTTACTTGATTATATCATCAAATGTTGGCTATCACTTTATACCAAGGTTTTTTAAGATTTCTTGATAGCGTTTCGTTGCCAATGTACTTGGTTCACCTTTTTTACAGAAAGAAAACTTGGCCAGCTTTGGAACAATGCGCTCAACAACAATCTGACCATCAACCATTTTGGATTCCAGCGCTTTTAAGGCTTCCAGAAAACGATTGTCCTCTTTTGCGCGGTCATAAAAGGATAACACATAGACGTAAACAAAAAGATTGTAGTTGCGAAAGGGATATTCTACCTGCATGAACAATGTGCCCATTCCGTAGTGACATGGGCCAATCGGTTTCCGGATTGTCCAATGTTCAAGTAAGAAATTCACAGCCCTGTCAAGCGCTAGTTCTTTGTTGAGATAGTCACTAAAGCGGAATGCGTTCAGGACTGTAAGTGTTGGGAATGGGTTTGAATACTGAGTTTCTGGACCTCGACCAAAGCTAAACTTATTACAACGCCAACCGCCATCGGTATATTGGGTATCTAAAAGGTGTTGGAAAGTTTTTTGCAATCTGGTATCGTAAGCATACCCCATGTGGCAAAGCACATTGGCAGCGTGAGCGGTATGGCATGGGTAAATAGAGCCTTGAGGATACAACTTAAAACATCCATCTTCTTTCCATGCACTAAATATCAAGTCGGCGCATTCTTTAAGTAAAGGCTCGGTGGGTTCCATACCCAATTCTAACAGATAAAGTACGCTGTCCAGAGTGGAGAAAGGTGACCCTTTTATTAGGCGTTTGTCGGGAGTAGTCCAATAGTCAGCGCCATTATCATACCTGTGTGACAATATCGCTTCAAAATCTGATAAATATTGCTTGTCTATAGCCATATCTTTTCACTCCATTTCGTATTGCACAATGTCCTAATTCATATCTCGCATAGGCAAATAGTTTTCTTCGTCTTTCACAATTTAAGTATAATTCAAAAATACGTCTTGCTCCAGAGCCATTCCTGTTAAATCCGCCCCGCGGATGGGGCGTCTTTATGCGCGCGATTTCATATAACGGTTTGGCTTCACGACATTCCTGAACCGGACCCGCAGAGCCTTTCTCCGCAGGCGGTCATTGACCCGGTGAAGGAATGGGGCGAGCCTTTCTTTATGTTCATCCTCCAGAGGATTGCTTCATGCTCTTTCCCTCGAGTCCTTGTGTGAAGCCTTTGCTATGTAAAGTCGCGCGCCTTCTTTGTTCAGAGGCCGGTAGGACATCGGCCCCATAATTCATACTTAAATACCCACTTTTTTTCTAATCATAACCATATATTCCCCATTTCCCCTTTTCCTTTGCAACACCAAGGACAAATGGAAAATATTCACCACCATCATCCATAAGAACATGAACCCAATAGTAACCATTTGGATTCAACCTATCTCTACCTGATTCTGGAACAATTTTTTTGATTATATATTTGCGATTTTTAAAACTTTCAAAGTCTTCATCCCATTGAGATGGTTGTGAATAATAAATTGTTTCTAAAAATAAGGTTTTATTATTCTTTTCATATGCTTCAAAGTGCTTGAAAATAACATCAATAAGCGAAAGTTCTAATCTTCTGTCAATTATAACTTCAGTACTTGATGGACTAATATATCTTTCATCAATTGAATAATTCTCTTTTTTTTGTTCAACCTCATTAATTGAATTACTTATTCCCTCAAGTTTATTTTGAATATTTATAAAACATTCTGTGGTACTCTCCGATTTAGACTTTAATTCTTCCCCTTGTTCTAAAGCCTTATTAATACTATTTTCTAATAGACTTATTCTATAGAAACTATATATGGTTATTGAGGTATATAGTAATATAATTATCCCAACTAAAAAAAATAATCTCTTTCTCATTTTAATCACCACCTCTAATTAATAATCATACTTACTCTTATTCTTGTAAATCATCCGCCACACAATGTGGCAAGTCTGCGCGCGATTTTATATAACGTTCCGCATTGCAGAAGCTTTTGAGCCGGACCCCAGAGAACTTCCCGTGAGAGGCAACTTGTCTGCCCGGCGAAAAGTTTGGGTCGTAGCGTAGCGAAGCCTGCAATGCATTGTTCTACATAGTACTGCGCCCCGCGAAGCAAGAGTGGCACGGATGCCGCAGCCAAAACAACTTATAACTTTTATGAATTTCCAATTTTTTCTAGATATATAAGTGTCAATTTATCGTTTACCTTTTCTTCCTTAACTTCTTCATAACCTAAACTGCTATAAAAATATAAGTTTCTTAAGCTTTTTTTCCCTGTAAACAAAGAATATTTATTGCATCTACAAAAGTATTCTTCAATACTCTTCATTAGTTTTTTCCCAATCCCCCTATTTTGATGTTCTGGGTGAACAATTACTCTGCCTATATAACATGTACCATCTACTTCATACGCCCTTATTGAACCAATTATTTGTCCTTTATATACTGCTTTAAAGATTATTTGACTTCTATAGTCTTCCTTAATTCCTTCGATTGTCTGAGTTAGTGGAGCAATATTATAATCATTACAGATTTCAGCTTCGCTTTGATAAGCTAGTTTTTGTAACGCCAATATTTCTTCCAAATCATCAAATAACGCCTTCACAATCATATTTTTCACACCTTCATTATATAATTCAAGTCAAGAAAAAACTTTTACTTCAAAGAATAACACTATCAAAACCGCACACGATGTGCGGAAATTAGCGCTGTATTACATATAACTCGCAACATGCTGCTCACTAAAACTCGCAGCATAAATGATGATGAAAATATTATACCAAAATTCACCTTATTTTGCTATTATATTATCATAGGTTACATTATGAACACGCGGACGTTTGGTAGGATCCATCTTTGGGCGGAATCCCAGTTATACTAAAACCTTTCCAGGTAATAAAACTGATCGTAGGGATGCAAAGTGGCTTGCAGAGCTACATAGACTTGGCCTCGTCTTGCCAAGCTTCATTCCTTCTAAGCATATACGTGAATTACGTGACTTAACCCGATACAGACACAAACTTGTAAGATTGCGTTCATCTGTGAAAGCAAGAATTGTAAGCGGTGGAACACATACCGTACTCCAAAAAATCAGCCCCATATCTGTAGACTGTCAAGTAAAATTGACCCCTTTTTTGAACTATACCCCAAAAGGTGGACATTTTCTTGTAAAATCATCTGAAATCTCACTATTTTTCTAATTTAATTTCCTCATTATATTTATTCATCTTTATACTTTTATACTGCGATGGTGTTAAATAA
>JBMOLK010000193.1:0-9343 GCA_049325575.1 Bacillota bacterium
TCAATTCTATTTATATAGTCATATTGAATACTACATAAACTATTTTAAATATTCAATTGAATGTATTAACTGAGTTTAAATTACTTTCCATTCTATTGGAAGAGTTATGTATAAAGATAAGATTGCCAGACGGGCTAGACCTCACAAAAAACAAGGCCTAAAATTACAAATACCATGCCCATTATAAAAAAATATTGCCAATTTTATTCAAGTTTATGTATAAAACCCAAATAAATTGGCAATAATATATAATGTAACAGTAATAAATCACTATTTTCTGTAAACTAACTGTAACCAACAATTCTTGCTCTAGGAGGAGCAACGAAATTCAGATACACGAAATTATTTACACTCCCGCCCAGTAAACTAAACTAAAGATAGTTTTTATTATTTAATATACATCTTTCGGCCTGTGAAATAAAAAGGGTAGGCTTTGTTACACCTACCCTAATAATTAAGATAACTGTCATGCTAAACATTCAATTACAAGTGCATCTAATTCTACCCAAATATCCTCTAACCTCTTTGCAATGTCAGGTAAAGGTTCATTATGTTCTTTAAAACTAAGAAATATGTTTCTTACTATCTGAGGGGCACTATATAAAACTAAAGCTAGTTCCTTGTCTATAACTTCCTTATTGCTCCATTCATTTGCAAGTGTTTCTAATGATTCACACAGATCCTTATATTGTTGCTCATCAATTTGCATTTGATTTCGCACTTTATCAATAAATGTATTATTTAATATTTTTTCTTTTAATCCAATACTCATGACAATGCCTCCTCTTCAATTATATCAATACTATTTATTCACAAATCCTATAATTGCTTCCTGCGGAATATCTCCTTTTATCAAAACTTCCTGATGGAATGAAGCTGCATTACGAGTAAATGGAGTTTTTAAGTGCTGAGCTGCCAATTCAGTGGTAGACACATCCAAAATATTTTCGGGATTAATTTTAGATAAATCTATTTCTACTATAGGATTTGCTGGTCGGGTTCCTCCGTGTGTTGCAAAATATTCAGCTGATTCAGCTCTTTTTGTTGTAGAAGTCCAAGGGTTACGTGAATGTTTTGTCCCTGCTACATGCTGAGTTGGAGTTGTTTTATGAAAAGGCGTTTCCTTAATAATTCCCTTTCCATTAAGAATTGCTTCAGCTTGTTCTGGGGTAACTGCACGTCTAACAATATTAGGATTCTTACCAAATCCATTGCCACCAACTCCCGTACCAGGACTCTCGTTAAACACACTATCTAGTGTCCTATTAAGGCTCATTTGCATATCCCATGAGCCGTCAAGACCCAACTCTTGTGCAGAACTAGGAATACCACGCTCACTTAATAATGCCGAATGATGAGGTATACTATCTGGATCTGTTACTGTTGTTATATCTAGGGAACTCTTATTGCTCATAAAACGACTATCAAGTTCCGGTAAATCAGTCGAAGTATACCTTCCAGTTCTGCCAACACTAAATCCTAAAACTTCATCTGTACTCCCAGGTAATTTAAGGTCAGAAAATAGATACTTTTCTAAAATGAAATCTGCAGCAACGTCTACAACAAGTTTCGCCCCAATATCAGTTAGTTTGTCAACATCTCCACTTACAATTGCGTCGACTGTTTCAGTAGCAGTTTCCTTAATATCTGAAACTGTTTGATATACAACGTTTTTTGCAACCTCTCCCGGATTCTCTACTACATACCTGATAGCTTCTTCTGTGCTTTCATAATCTGTTACTGTATTTACTGTAAAGCTTAAAACAGCATTAAAGGCATCAGCTAACTTCTTCTCTGCATAATGCTTTAATTTTTCTTTAAAATCATTCAGTATATTATTATGACCCGATGGATCTATATACATAATTGGTTCGTTATGGCAATATGCATACAGATTAAGACTTAGCGGGTCATTTGGGTCGCCCAGGTAAGTGTCTTCTTGCAAGAACCTTGCTATCTTGGGGTCATACATACGGGCGTTCAGATAATACAGACCTGTTTCATTATCATATTGATATCCTGCGTAGCCAGTCAAACTTCTATCATTTATGTATTCGTCTTGGTTTCTGTCTGGTGGGAAATAAGTAATTATTCCAAGTATATGTCTTTGTATTAGTATACAGTCTGTTGAATCTATACTTCCACTTCCATTTACGTCTGCTGCCCGTTTACCATAAGGTGAAGGAAATTTGCTAATCTTCGCTAGTACGTAATCCCTGGTTAGTGCATAATCGTTAGCCGTGACTATTCCATCACTATCAGCATCACCATATAAAATCTTTTCTGAAGTTACATTTCCAAAGGAATCGTAATAAAAGTCCTCAATAACTTCTCCAGTATTTGCATTAATAAGGGAGCTAACATCTCCATGACCATTGTACATATAATAGACTCTAAGTCCATTTATATCTTTAATTAGCAGGTTTGTACCGTATACACTGCGAGCAATTTGATTACCGCTTGAATCGGTCTCAAGGATAACCTTATCATACTCGTAGAAATATCTTGTAAGAGCATTTCCTACTTTCTTAGTAACCCTTAATCCTTCACCATTATATGTATTTTGAATTCTAACACCGTCAGCAATAGTATTAATCAATCTATTAAGTTCATCATACTGATTTTCTTCAACTACGTTTATGGATGACACTATATCATTATTGTATAAATGTTCTGTAGTAGTGGTCCTATTACCATTTTCATCGTATCCATATTTTAACTTCTTTTTTAGTACACTGTTTACTCGGGATTCAACATTAGTCAATCTATTCTGTTCATTATAGTAGTACTTATTTTCAATAACCTCTGTTCCCTTTGTTATTGTTTCTATCCACCTGTTTCCCGATGCATCATAAACATAATCCGTTGTTTTTCCTGCCGCATCAGGCTCTTTAACTTGAATAAGCCTGTTTAGCTCATCATATGCATAATCTGTTCTACCTATAGTTTTACCGTTAATATATTCAATCTTATAATCCTGGTTATGGGCACCATCATACTCATAAGTATATCTATCCATTTCAACAATTTGTCCATTTACCATCTTATAGTTAATAAGTTGTTTTAAAAGATTATCCTTATGATAACTGTAAACTTCCTTTGCTCCCCCAGGATAAGTTACACTTTTCCTGCTGCCATTTTCATAATACTCATATGTTGTTGTACTTCCTTCTGAAACAATATATACTAACTTTCCTTCACCATCATAAACCTTTAAAATCTCGTTATTTCTACTATCTGCTGTCTTTTCGGCTATGCATCCCAAAGGTATGTCAGCCGGATCAACACCTGGAATTCCACTTGCTTCTGGAATAATATCATACGTATAAGAAGTCTTGAGTGAACTACCTTGATCGTATGTAACCGTTTTAACCTTTACCCTGTTAAGCTCGTCATATTGTCTTTCTACTATCTCTGTACCGGCTGTTATGCTTGTTTGATTGCCGTTATTATCATACCCGTAAGTAATAGTAATGTCTCCTACCGTCTCATTCTTAAGTCTTCCGTGGATATCGTAGATGTATGTAGTAACTTGGCCTTTTTTGTCTTTCTTAGTCTTAAGGTTTCCATTAGGGTAATACGTGTATAGTTCTGTCTTTGAGTCAATTCCATCTCCAAGTGGGTCAACTCTCTTTGATAACTTATTTGCAGCATTATAGTAGAACTTAGTTATCTTGATGCCTCCGGCGTTTTCCCTTCCAATTTGCTGTGAGAGCATATTTCCATTAAGATCATAGATATATATTGTTTTTTCCTTTTTTGCATTTTCAACTTCAACAAGCCTATTAAGTTCATCATACCTATAAGTTGTTACGTTACCCCTGCCATCGACTTTTTTATAAAGGCTGCCTAGATTATCATACTCCCGCGTCTCAATATGATTAAATAAATCGGTATCTGTATGCTCAGGGTCAATTGTAGCTATAAGCCTGTTATTCTTATCATATTTAAATTCAGTAACATTAAAGTTCGTTGAATCATCGTTTGGTGCTTCGTAAGACTTACTTTGAGTACTGTTGTGATAATATTCAAGCATGTGGATTGTTTTGGCATAAGGTATATTTTCCTCAAATTTAATATAGTTCTTTTGAACAAGCCTGTCTAACGGGTCATATATATAAGTAAACGTATTCTCAACAGTTTTTCCTCTTGCCTCAACTCTTTTAGTCACTCCAATGATGTTTCCGTTTAAATCATAATTATTTATTGAAGTATGTATAGAAACCTGACTGTCTGCATTATTTACGCTTATTTTGGTACTTATAAGCCTGTTAAACTCATCGTAACTATAATCAGTCCTATTTAAGTTTCCATCAACTGTATAGATTACATTTCCATTTTTATCGTAACCCATTGAAGTATTTATTGCTTCCTGGTTATCTTCCTTTTTAGTTGTGTGAGTCAGCACTCTTCCCTGACCATCATAAGTATATAGGTCAATAGTACCAAAGGTATCCTTTTGTTTTCTTAAGTTTCCGAATACATCATAACTATATTCAACAGTATTGGGAAGTATAGATATAAAGTCCTGTTGAGTATCACCAGGATAATTAACCTGTTTTACCTTGCCAAAAGCATTGTAAAGATAGGTTGT
Source organism: Bacillota bacterium (assembly GCA_049325575.1). Lineage (GTDB taxonomy): Bacteria > Bacillota > Clostridia > Acetivibrionales > Acetivibrionaceae > JBMOLK01. The sequence continues at coordinate 4,595 of JBMOLK010000193.1, forward strand.
CTGCTTTTTGTTGCCATCTATTCTAACTATAAGATTATCTGTAAGGTCATATATATTCTGCTCAACTACACTTTCAGAAGCATTGGCATTCGGATCAGTTATATTTACCTTTTTCTTAACATCAGTTGATATGATTTCTCCATTTTCATTTTTGTTAAAAGTATATAGGTAAGTAGTTATCGATTCCTTATCTTCATCCGGATTTCTGTTAGCCAGGGTCTCTCTAAATATCCTGCCGATAGTGTCATATTCGTATTTGCTTGTAAAGGTAAGCCCTCTCTCCCTACCTACCGGGTCCAATACAGTTTCAATCTGATTTTGCGGTGTATAGGTGTATTCCGTATAATAGCCTTTTTGAAGCCCAAGCGCATCCCATTCTTTTATAACATTTCCATTATAGTCATAATCATAAGCTTTCAAAGTTATATTTAATGAGCTTTGCTCTAAAGTATTTAAAGCACCTACCTTAAATTCATATCCAATAAATCCTACAGCCTTAAGCCTGTCCATACTATCATAGGCATATGTAAACCTGTTATTCATATCCTTTGCTTCTGCTTTTGAAATATCATAATTCTGTGGTGTAACTTCAGCTATCTTCCTTCCGCCTCTATCGTAGGAAAATGATGTTACTTCTCTTGGTAATACCGGTTCAAACATCAATGAATCCGCTTGTGTTTTGCCCGTTCCCGAAGTAAGTGCTACTTCAACACTTATTTTTTCATCAGTTCCCTTTTTAAAAGTGTACGTTCCAATAAGATTCCACTTGCCTACATTTAAACTCTGGTCAATGCTCTTACTATCGCTTATTTCATTAGACTTTACTGTAAAGTTAGCATTTTTTGTATTGTCGACATCATAAGGATACCATGTATAAACATTATACTGACCTTCTACCGGCAATGTCAGAGTCCATACTGCCTTGCTGTTTTGAGCAGTGGTTGTCCTTGAATTATTAGTTCTGTATCCGCTAATTCCGGAGTCGCTCCATGTCCCTTCAGTTTCAGCATAACCGGGATCAGTCCAACTGCTTACAAGAATACCTCTTATCGTCTTTGTTTCAAGACCTCTTAGATTATATTCATACTTTGTCGTATTTCCATTTGCATCGGTCTTCGTTAGAGGCTTACCATTCCAGCCATAAGTAGTAGAAGTTGCTAATGTAATTATTTCTCCTTCCTCATTTGTACTTGTCTGGCTGACACTTGTTTGCCTGTTCATATTATCATAGCCGTATACGGTCACCAGTCTGTCTGGGAAAGTATCAAGAGTATTTCTATCAGGATAGGTAATTGTCTTCAAATTACCATTTTTATCATAACTGTAATCTGTAACCAAAACAGTATTGGTTGAATTTATTGAATCATCGCTGTATAATATCTCTCCAGCCTTTACATAAACCTTTTTCTGCAAAGGCTTACCCAAGTGATTATTATTATATTCAATTAAATTATACTCTGTAGGGCTTGTGTATACTTTTTCACTTTCAAGGATTCCGTCATTATCGTAATGATAGAATACTTTCTTGCCTGTACCTTCTGTTATACTCTGCAATTTTCCATTTTTATAATAATTGTAGGTGGCAGTTACAAAGTTAGTTGGTCTCTCCCCATCTCCATTACTGTCAGCACTTTCATAATAGTCCACCCCTATTTCATCATTTTCAGTAACAACACTCTTAACCCTTCCATTTCTATCATATATTATCTTTGAATAAGAATACTTTGTAATTATAGAGGTTCCATTTTTAATAGATTTGAAAGGAGTCCATTTTTCATCATATTTATATTTCTCTACGGGGTTATACAAGTCATATTTGTAGTAGGTCTTATTTCCGTTCAAATCGGTATGAGATTTAATTTTACCATTTAGATAATACTCATTACTAATTGTCCCTCCATCAGGATTTTTTTGTAAGACAAGCCTTCCCGAATCATCTAATATATAACTTGTAATTGCAAATTCTGTACTACTTAAGTATCTTGTTACTATTTTTGAAGTATACTTAATAACCGTTCCATCGGGTAGGGTCTTACCGTCTAAAGTTCCATAACTATATTCTTCAAGGAGTTCTTCAGATAAAGGTATTAGTAACTCCCTGTCAAAACTGCTTACAAAGTAGATTCCTGTTAACCTGTCCAATACGTCATAAGTATACCTGTAAACTGAGCCATTAGGTTTTTCTTCGATTTCAAGATTCCCATAAATATCATACTTCCAATATTTCGTTACATTATTATCCGGGTCTGTTACCGTTTTCAATTTTCCATTGTCATAATATGTATACCTGTATCCATGATCACCGTTGTAAAAGTGATTATTAATATCGTCCAAGTTTTCATTATACAAATTGGGAAATACTTCCTTCATCTTTCTTCCCTCGTTATCATATGTTATCCGGGTTGTCTCCTTGTTTCCTCCAGTCTGGATAGTTTTTTCAAGCATACCATTATCATCATATATATAGTCTACCCTATAACCTTTTGGAGAAACAGTATACATTTTTCTTCCAATTACATCATAGCTGTAAATAGTAATTATCGGATTTTCAGCGGTACTCTCCGGGTCTTCAATTGACTTTATATTACCGTTTGTATCATAGTCATATGTTATTACTCCACCTTCAGGATCCTTTACAGACTGAAGTAATCCTCCGCTGTATCCCATCTTTTGTGCCTCTGTTTGAGGAAAGTATGTGTATACTGTTATATCAAAGTCATCCTCGTTATCAGCACCTAAAACTGGATAAGCACTCCTGTCGGTTAATGCGACTTTATAACGATACTTGGCTTTTCTTACGAGATTTTTTTGTTCGTTATCATACTCATAGAAAGTATAATTGCCCTCTTCATCCTTTTCCCACATTAAATTGTTATTTGAGTAATAGCCTATTTCCTTACGGGATTTATCGGGGTTAACTATGGTAATTATATTTCCTCTGTCGTCCCGTTCATATATAGTGACATTACCGTAGCGGTCAGTCTGCGACAATTCCTCACCAAATTCATTATATTCAATAGTAGTTACCCCTTGATAAGGGTCTTCATAACGACTTATATGTTTCATACTGTCGTATCCTTGAACTGTCTGCCGTTTATTGCTTCCATCACCCCTGTCACTTGAAACAATGACGGTTTGAGAATTTATAAAATCATAATAGTACGTAGACATTTTCCCCATTGCATCAGTTAAGCTAACAACCAGATTTAAATTTGGGCCGGGCGAATGATTATATACAAGCGATTCAATAAGTTTTCCGTATGAATCAGTTACACTGTCCAGGAAGCCGGAACCGTCATATCCATAGGTTATTTTATTTCTCAAAGGGCCTGTAACCTCAAACAACTGTTTGTCAGAATTATAATGATAATCCACCCTTATACCTGCAGCATCAATAATATAATCTATCAAGTTCTGATCATTGTAGCAGATAGTAAAAAAGTTTCTTCCTTTACCATTACTGATTTCCCTTGTCTTTGTTGAAGGATCAATATCATGTATCTTTACTGTATTACCATTCCCATCCCTCATTAAAGTCAAATTACCACTTGAATTAAATTCGTACTGGAATAATTCCTTGGTTGTCAAAGTAAATACTCCGGTAGAACTGTCCTTCTGAAGCTTGTTTCTCGTATTTTTTCCAGTATAGCCATCAGAATTTTTATCATAAACTTGCATACTTCCGTTTGGTAGCTTTACAAGTGCTATATTTCCAAATTCCTTAACACTTCCTTCAAGGCTGAATGTCCAGCCCCTTCCGAAAGGACTATCCTCCCTATCATCCAGTGAGTTATATGTTCTTGAAATACCTATGTCAAACCCAGGTACTTTAATGCTCATGTCGGTATATGTGCGCGAGTAGTTACCAGTAGCAGCATTGACACCATTCTTACCGAAATGTAGGGCATCAACTGTTGTATATGAATGTTTAAGGAAGGGATAGTATACTATTTCATCCTCATTCCCAATTGAAATTTTATCTCCGTCACCTATCCAAACCGATTCTTTGTTAATATATGTATATATACTGGGTCCAGTTGGTGAATCCCAGTAGTTAAAGCGTGCATCCAATAGAGGTGCATCTAATCCATTTATATAACTCATTCCATATTCATTATTACTAAAAGTATTAAACAGTAATGTAACTTTTTCATTAAATGTTTTAATAGAACGAGCAGAATCAAGGATAGCAGAATTTATTAGGCGAACTCTCCCATTATAGTTTTCAATTCCAGTATCAGCATATCTTATCTTCACATACTCACCGTTAAATAATCCACCTTCTTTAACTCTAAATCCTCCCCAATGATCTCCTCCAATAACATCACATTCTCCAATATGGTTAAAATTGCTGTCCTTATAAGCCGTCACAACCACAGGGTACACTGCGTTCCCTTTTATAATCATAGTACCCTCAATATAAAAAGACCATGGCCCATCAAAAAGCATTACAGTTCCCGGTTCTATTGTAAACGTAATATCTTTAGGAATCCACATACTACCTGTTACATCGTATATACCTTTTGTTAGATGCATATCTGTTGAAATCTGTCCATAATGCAATGTATTGTAATTAAGTTCTACACTGTTTCTCCTATTATTTATATATTTATTATCTGATATTCCGCCGAATATAGATGCTTTTAGTGAATTAATTAGTATACTTATTGGATATTCTATACAGTTACTTATTGTATTATTCTTTATATTAACGTTATCTGCATTATCAATCCCCTCCAATAATATACC
>JBMOLK010000194.1:0-9278 GCA_049325575.1 Bacillota bacterium
TTATGGGTATAAGCTTAATGTTATTGAGTCAATAATTGGCTGTTTGGTGACTCTTGTTGTATTTACAGCTGTTCAAGGTACTACTGTTAATACTATTCTTCTTATAACAAGTTTGACTGAAAAAGAATTTCTTGGCAATGAGTTTATGAGAGTTGTTTTGGCCATACCTTACTTAATTGTTGTTTGCGGGATAATCTTTTTCATGTATAGGTCAAACATCAATATTTACTATTTGAAGCATAAAAAAACGGACAAGCCTTATGTCAGCCGTATCAGATTTTTGGTTTTGCAATTGACTTTTGCTTTTTTGAACCTAATTATTATTTTTACTATATTTTTAAAGAATATGGAAATATTTAGATCTATAACAAATAAGTCTCTTGCTGTACTAAGCTTTATTATAACTATTTCTTTTACAATAATTGTAGTAAAAGCTGTTTTTAAGATGGGAGAAATAATACAAAAGGAAGAAGAGCTAAAAAGGCGTTATGATGGGAGAGAAATTATTCAAAACATCAATTATATGTGTTCGTTAATTGATGCAAAGGAATATGGAGAGCTAAGAAAGACACTTGAGTATATGAAAAATGATATAGATACCGGAATGGTAAATAGTAAAGATTAGCGCTAATAGAAGAGATCTATATGTATCTATGTAGATTTCACTCTATTAAATAGAAAATAGGGGGATGTTATTATGAAAGGTAAAATTTTGGGGACTGTTTCTGCTATTTTGTTTGTGGTTTCAGCTCTGGTCTCAAGCACGGCGTCTTATTGGTTATTTTATCAACCGAGGGTACCTAAATCACTCAATAAATAACATCTTCTGTTTGGACTGCATTGCTGTTTTATAAAGTTATCATATAGATTACCAGTTTACACAAAGTTGCTAGTTTGACTAAAAACAAAATGATTTCATCTTATGGGCACCTGAATAGGGTGCTTTTTTGATTGCAACATTTCAACCTATTAGCATAAAGAAGGAATAACAGTATATAGATGTAAAGAGAGTAAATTTCATACTGTGTGAAAGGTGATTTTTTTGAACTGAAAAGCACATTCGTTTTATTAATGATATAATACTGCATCTTGCACCGTAATTTGTGCATTATGCACAAATTACGAGTATAAATAAAGAATTTATAGTACAATATAGATAAAGCATCCTGATAAGACCAAACAACGGAACTAATCTTACAAGATTTACATATTCGATTCAAACTTTGCCCAAAAGCTGCGTTTGTTGATTGATATACTTATTAAATCGGCAGGCGCAATTTTTGGGCTCATTTACTATTAGGGTTTGAGAGCACTCACTTCATTTCTATATTTTCTTCCAAAGGAACACTGCTGACCTGTTTCAAATACTATTATTTTTTCCCTTAGGAGTATTTGAGAAATAAAGAGTTTGTTGGCAATAAAAGATTTATGGCAGCGAATAAAGTTCTCACTATTCAAGGTCTTCTCAAGGCTTTCCAGCGATTCATGGGAAGTTATTTGACCGTTTTTTGTATAGATAATAGTGTCTCGCTTTAATCTTTCTACATAAACTATATCATCTGTTTTGATTTTATAAATGCTGGAGCCGGACCTTATTTCGATATACTTATAATTGTTTGTTATTGTAATATGGTGCTTGTATATTCTTTGCAGACACTGCTCCAAAACTTCATCCGTTACGGGCTTTACCAAAAAATCAAAAGAATGTACCTTAAAAGCTTGTAATACAAACTCAAAGTGTCCCGTAATAAAGATGATATAGGCATTTATATTGGTTTTTCGTATTCTCTCTGCAAGCAAAAAGCCTGTATTGGTATCAGTAAGATTTATATCCAGAAAGAAAACATTACCGTTGCCTTCTGTCAGTGTATTTTCGACATCAGCAGCTTTGGTAGTGGAACAGATTATCTCTCCTTTCATATTGTTTTTTATTAATAAGTTCTTTACAGTGTATGTAAGATGACTAAGGTAGTGTTCGTTATCTTCACAGATTACAATTTGAAGCATATGTCTTCTCCTATACTCCCTATACTAAAATTAAAATAAATAGTTAGTCATAACATTAAGTATGATTTATGTATATAGTCATAAAAATAATCTTTTTATTATTAAGTTTTTATTTATAAGGCTTAATCAATTCTTAAGTATACTATACTATTGTATAAAAATAAATACATAATTTTGTTTAGCTTTTTTAGAAAGTGCTCTAATTGCAGGATATAAAAAGAATTCTTTAGTTTCCATAAAAATATATAATCTATTTTTGTATACTATTAAATTTAATTTCATATTATAAAAATAGTAAATATGATAATTGGAAGTGATATTATGGACAAGGAAAAGAAGTATGTATTAACAGCCTTAAGTGACAGGGATAGAAAGGTTCTTGACAAGTACACAAAGTTCTATTCGAATTTTATAGAAAGTAATACCGCCAAAACAGATATACTGGAAGAAGAAAGATACAAAAGCAAGATGTGATATGTTTAAGCAGGAAGGTTACGGGCAAAGGCAGTAAGTTCACGCCTTGCCCGTTTTATTTACAAAAGGCATTGGTTCTGTTGGATAAATGTTCATTATATTATTATTTAAAAAGTCTTGAAGTATTGATAAATATTAAGTATAATATATTAAGTGTCTCGTGACAGGTAGTATTTTTACTTGGAGACGTGCTATATTTAAGTGCTTTAGCACATATTACAAAGTTAATATTTGGTCGTGCTAGATGGGGAGGTAGCGGCGCCTTGTAACCTGCAATCCGCTATAGCAGGGTTGAATTCCTGCCGCAGGCTTGTTTTTGTAAGGTCTGCTCTTTGTAAGTGGCAATGAAAATTGGGTCCTACGCAATGAAAACCTATGAACCCCGTCAGGTTCGGAAGAAAGCAGCGGTAAGTAGGCCCTTTCGTGTGCCGTAGGATTGCCTGGTTAGAGTTAACTGCAAAGGTTACGCTTGTAGAAACCTGTCAAAGGCAGGTGCACGGCCAATTATTATATATTAATAACAAAACTTGTGAATATTTGATCCTGATAAGCTATTTAATACTTTAAATAGCTTATTTTATAATTCTTAAGAAATTAATGCTGTACTTTGATTTATTCACTTACTTGTAGAGGGATTGGGAGGAACTATGTCATATCTGGCTCTGTATAGAAAATGGAGACCCAGGGTCTTCGAGGATGTGGTTGAACAGGAGCATGTTGTAAAAACCCTTAGGAACAGCATTGCGTCAGAACGTATAGCGCATGCGTATCTCTTTTGCGGTACCAGGGGTACAGGTAAAACTACCATGGCCAAAATCTTTTCCAGGGCTATAAACTGCTTGGAGTCTAAGAATGGAGACCCTTGCAATGAGTGTGAAGTATGCAAGGGAATACTTTCCGGCAACCTTCTTGATGTAGTGGAAATAGATGCAGCTTCAAATAATAGTGTGGATAATGTCAGAGAAATCAGGGATGAGGTTGTTTATGCCCCATCCAAGGCAAGATATAAGGTCTATATTATAGATGAGGTTCACATGCTGTCAACAGGTGCTTTTAATGCCTTGCTGAAGACCCTGGAGGAACCTCCTTCACATGTGGTTTTTATATTGGCCACCACAGAACCTCACAAGCTACCTGCTACAATTTTATCCAGATGTCAAAGATTTGATTTTAGAAGGATTCCTGTTGAAAGTATAGTAAAAAGGGTTGAACATATTGCTAAAGAGAGCGGCATAGACATACAAAAGGAAGCATCAAAGATGATAGCCAGACTATCTGACGGTGCACTAAGGGATGCTATAAGTATCTTGGACCAGTGTATTTCCCAGGGGAATAAAGAGCTGACATATGAAGATGTTTTAGCTGTAGTTGGTCTGGTTAATGATACTTTTATTGCGGAGGTAGTTGATGCAGTAAAAGGAAAGCAGATTGACAAGGTTCTGTACCAGATTGACAGGCTGGTCATGGACGGCAAGAATATTACCCAGTTTGTTTCAGAATTAGTCCTATACTATAGAAATCTTCTTATATGCAGTACATCTTCCAATGCTGAGGAAATAATTGAGGCTTCACAGGAATCGGTTCAAAGGATGAAGGAGCAATCCTTTGGGCTTAAGAGCTATGAGATAATGTCCATAATAAAAGAGTTGTCAGCTTTGGAGGCATCCATGAAGTGGTCGACCCACCCCAGGGTCCTCCTTGAAATGGCTCTTATAAAGCTGTGTGAAAGCAGAATTGACCTAAGTGATTCAAACATGGTGGACAGATTGCAGGACTTGGAGAAGAGGGTAAATGATATTTTGTCAAATGGTATTGCAGTTAAAAATAATTCCGTAAAAGAAAGTGAAACTGGAGATTCTAAAGAGTATAGTAAAAATGTCAAAGAGTCGAGTACTGGCGGTAGAGAGGTAAATAGAAAAACTGCCGGAAGTGTTAAAGGGCTTGAAGTGTGGGATAATGTTCTAAAAGAGCTTAAAAACAACGGAAGAATGGTGCTTTATACTAATTTAATGGAAACAAAGGTCATAGAGCTTAGCAGTAAACTTATAGGGATAGTATTTAAAACTGGAAGCAGCTTCAATAAATTGTGCGTATCAAAGGCTGAAAATCTTGAGGTTGTTGAGTCCTATTTAAGCAGCGCCCTGGGAAGAGATATAAAGGTTAAATGCCTTGACGATGAAGATGCGGTAGACAACAATAAGGCAGAAGACAAGGATGAGCTTATTGAAAAGGCGCAGAATATTGCAGATAAATTAAATGTTACATTGAATATAATTGATGAATAAAGCTGCTTATAATAAATGTCATATGATACTTTTGGGTGATATATTAAAAATGTACTGGTATTTTGTGTTTGTATTAATATATAATGTACTAGGTACTTTAAGAGATACTACTGTATAGACATTTCAAAATTTAAAGAGATCGGACTGTAAAAGTAGTTAAGTGTTTATCTTTACAGTTCGCTATCTCTAACTATATTAAATGTGAAAAATTGGAGGTAGTTAGATATGGCAAAAGGTGGTTTTCCCGGGTTCGGAGGCAATATGGGTAACCTGATAAAGCAGGCCCAGAAGATGCAGAAGGATATGGAGAAGCTTCAGCAGGAGCTTCAGGAAAGAACAGTTGAAGCATCAGCAGGCGGAGGAGCAATTACTGTTGTAGCAACAGGAAAAAAAGAAATTAAGGAAATAAATATAAAGCCTGAAGTTGTTGATCCGGATGATGTAGAAATGCTGCAGGATCTTATTTTAGCAGCAGTTAATGAAGCCTTGAGAAAAGCTGATGAAATGGTTAATGGTGAGATGGGTAAGATCACAGGAGGACTGGGTGGAATTCCGGGACTGTTTTAGTGCTCTTTGTTATAATTAATATTGTAATGCAAAAGAAATCTGTAAATGTGTAGATAAGGGTGAATATTAGTGAGCTTTTATGCAGCACCTGTTGCAAAGCTTATAGAAGAGTTTGAGAAGCTTCCGGGTATAGGTCATAAGACAGCCCAAAGATTGGCTTTTCATGTACTCAATATGCCTCAAGAAAAGGCAGATAGGCTTGCAAATGCTATTAGTGAAGCAAAGTTAAAAACGAAATACTGTACTGTGTGCGGTAACTTGACCGATTCGGATACCTGCTCTGTTTGCAGCTCAAAGAATAGGGATGATTCTGTGATATGTGTTGTTGAAGATTCCCGGGATGTAGTTGCAATGGAGAAGATCCGGGAGTTTAAAGGTCTTTATCATGTGCTGCATGGTGCCATATCTCCCATGGCGGGGATCGGGCCTGAAGATATTAAGATAAAAGAACTGCTGGCAAGGTTGAGAGAAGGCAGTGTAAAGGAAATAATAATTGCAACAAACCCCAATATAGAGGGTGAAGCTACAGCGATGTATATATCTAAGCTGATTAAGCCATTGGGTATCAGGACCACCAGGATTGCACACGGGATACCTGTAGGGGGAGACCTTGAGTACGCGGATGAGGTTACCCTGGCAAAAGCCCTGGAGGGAAGACGTGAAATATAATTTATTTAAACAATAGAAAGCAGCAGATAGTATTTTGATACTATCTGCTGCTTTGCTATTTATGGATAAATTGGCCATTATCATATCATATGGAAATTATTGACCATGGCTAATTATTTATAATTCCAATTAAAAAAATTAATTATATGATTAATTATATTTATGATATGATTGACAATAATAAAAAAATGATATACTATAATAAATATAGTAAAAAAATTAAATAATAGTTTTATAAAATTAAGAATGGTATTTAAAATTTAAGGAGTGATCATATGGGTAAGGAAGTACTCGGTAAATGCCCCATCTGTAACAGTGAAACTACAGTAACAAAAATTTATTGTGATACATGCAATACAAGTATAGAAGGCAGATTTGATTTGTGTAAGTTCTGCAGGCTTACAGCAGAGCAGAAACAGTTTATAGACGTATTTATTAAATGCAGAGGGAATATAAAAGAAGTGGAGAAAGAACTGGGAGTATCCTACCCTACGGTGAAAAACAGACTTGAGGACGCAGCAAATGCGTTGGGACACAAGTCAGATTCCCAAGCAAGCGACAGTATTAGGAAAAGGGAAGTTCTTGACAGGCTAAATAACGGTGAAATTACAGTGGAAGAAGCACTTGAGCTGATGAAAACATAGATAGATTGATGTTAATCAAAGTGTTTTGTATTTCAAGTTTCGATTGTAAGTTTAAGAAATAGGAGGCGATTTGCATTATGTCATTAAATGAAGAAAAGATGTATGTACTTAAAATGCTTGAAGAAGGTAAAATTACAAGTGAAGAAGCAGCCAAACTTATAGCGGCTCTGGATCCTTCTGGGAAAAATACACAAACTGATAACAGCTTTAGACAACAGAAAAAGGTAAACTTCACTGATGAGGTTTCAAAAGTAAAAGACAGGCTTAATGATTGGAAAAAAGAATTTAAAAGCAACTACAGTCAAAAGGATTTTGACAGGGCAGTGGAAGAATTCAGCACCAGAGTTGAGAAAGTAGGTAAGAATCTGGCCTATACAACCATAGGTATAGCAGATAAGGTAGTTGATTTTGTAAGCAGCTTCGTAGATACAAACTCCTTTAATGTTTTTGGAAAGTACAAAGCTATCAATAAGAGCTATGAAGTAGATAACATCAAGGAAGGCATGGATCTCTCTGTTGAGGGAATAAACGGTCACATTCTGGTAAAAAAGCATATGGATAATAAGATCGTTATAAGATCCCTTGTAAGAAGTCCTCTTGATAATGCAGATGAAATCCTTGCTTTTAGCCAGGACGAAAACAAAGTGACTTTAAAGTATAATAAGATCGGTAATATAAGCGTATCCCACGAACTGTTTCTTCCTGCTGTGAAGTTTAAAAATATAAATCTTATGACAAGAAACGGGAAAATATATGTTGAAGACTCACTGGCTGAAAGCTTTGAGGCCGTTACAAGCAACAGCAATATTGATCTGATGGGGGTTAATAGCGATAAAATAACTGTATCCACCAAAAACGGAAGAATACAGTTCGGTTATATCATAGGCAAGGATATAAATGTCAATACCGATAATTCGGTTATAGATGTAAAGCATATAAAGGCTGAAAACATTAATGCTGTTACCAGAAACGGGAGGATTCTCATTGAGAACATTCATAATTACCAGGGGTCGTCAGATATTAATGTGAATCTAAAGACCGCTTATGCAGGTATAAAGGTGAATATGAATGACATGGAAAGAAGAGGGTATAAGATAAAGGCCCATACAACCAATGGGGAGATCAACCTTCTCATTCCTGAAATGACTTATCGTAATATCAGTAAGCAAATGAGCAATAATTTTGTGGAAGCAGAAAGCAATGGTTATGAAGGTTTTGAACACAAAGTAAACATTACAGCAGAAACTACAAGTGGCTTTATAGAAATTGTAAAATAAATGAACAAAAATCCTGAATTTGATACTTTAACTTAGCTTGAGGGCAGCCGTAAATCGGCTGTCCTTAAGTTTTTTAGCTGGCTTTTATTTGCTTTTCCCCGGTGGTCCTTTACAAAGGGTGGAATTAAAGGCTTTGCCATAGCAGGGGCCAGTAACCCCAAAGGGAATCTATATAATAAAGCCGGTCTTCCTGCATCTCCATTTAGTACCGATACTATTCCTGATACTATAATTACACCAACTCCATCACCAACCACGGTACAGAAAGGGGATTTAAATGGAGACGGGGATATTAACTCCACCGACTGTGTACTGATGAAAAGATACTTACTTTCAATTATTAATGATTTTCCGGTAGAGGATGATCTTAGGACAGCTGATTTAAACGGGGATGGGTACATAAATTCAACTGATTATACACTTTTAAAAAGGTTTGTACTTCGTATTATTACTAAGTTTCCTGTATCGTGAGTTTGGATATGATGCTTGTTTGAGCAATGGGCTGCTTTAAAAGGCGGCCCATTGATTTTAGTATAAGCTTTAACTATTTCAGGATATTACATAAAACTTAAAAAAAGGTGGGAATAGTAAATTGAAAAAGCTGCTTATTATTAGTTATTTTGTTTTTGTAACTGCTTTATTTAGTGCTTGTTATAGTACCTCTGTAAATATTAAAACAGAAGAAACAAATAATTTTAAGAAAAACATAATGACTAAATATAAAATAATCAATAGCCTAGTAATACGATATTCTTCGGCTTCTTTACAGTTCAATTATAAATTTAGTAAAAAACCAACTGAAAACGAGATGTTTGATATTTTCAGAGAAACTAAAGGGATTCTTATAGAAAAGAAGGTACAGGATAGTATTTTTGAAGATCTTGAGTTCGAAATATACCCTGATGCATATGTTCAGTTTGATGTAGATAGTGATGATAAATTTGATTACCAATTCTATTCTCTTTATTATAAGAAACCATACCGGTCAGATAGGGAGAATGAAATTGATGGCTATAAAACCTGGTATTGGTGGGATTTTAAGAATGAAGGCAGAAGGGTAGAATAAGATATTAAAGAGGTGCTGCAAGTATCTCCTATCCTACACTTTATGGGAACCATAAAAAGTTGCACTTGTTCATAAAAATATACAATTTTAACATTTCTGTAACCATTTTTAACCATCTGCAAGATATAATTACAATAGAGGAGACTTTAAACCTAAAATTTAAAAAGTCCAGCGGTTAAATGTCAATAGCCAACTGGAAAAAGTTTTTAAAAAAGCATAGGTATTTGCCCTAAAAGACGCAAAGAAGGGACTCCCAAATAAGCCTGCCAAAATTGGTTGTAAAAAATGG
>JBMOLK010000195.1:0-9221 GCA_049325575.1 Bacillota bacterium
TCAGAGCTGTTAACATATCCGTCTCCGTTAAGATCTGCAGCCCAGTAGTCATCTTCAACAGGAAAGTCTGAAATAATGCCTAACAGATACCTTTTCATCACTGTTAAATCCACACTGTTTACGGCATTATCACCATTGACATCACCTATAGGCAGCTGCGTTAAAGAAAACCCGGTAAAACTCAATACTTGAGTAATGCTAATGAGTGTTATGAAAAAGAACAATAGTCTTCTATTCATTATATCCCCCCAAAAAACTCTTATTTTATATATTTATATCAGCCTTGAACAGTTAATTAAAGACGTATAACGGTATTCATTATTATAATACGTAATTAAATTTTTTTTAGGTAACAAACTTGAGAATATTTTAAATGAATTGGATGCACAAAACTAAAAAGGAGAGCCTATGCTCTCCTCTTAATTACCACCTATTACCGAAGCTTCTTCCGCCGCCTCTGTTATTGTTCCTTTGCTGCTTTCTTGCTCTCCTGCAGTCAGGACATCTCTGTGGCTCATTATCGAATCCCTTTTCCTTGTAGAAAGCCTGCTCGCTTTCATTGAAAATGAATTCACTGTTACAATCCTTGCATGTTATAACCTTATCTGCCATATCTATATACCTCCTTAATTTATTTGGATCATATAATTCCTAACTTCTCGCTCCAATAAATTAAAGAGAGATGTATTCAGAAAATCAATCCGTTATATATAGTGACTAACTGCGTAAGTATATCATAATATTTAAAATAAAGCAATATACTTTTTAATAAAATTTTCCTGTCTTTCCATTTAGGTCATTACTTTATATTATGATAACATTAACCAATTATAAAAACCTTACGTTTGTCGCCTGTGGTCCACGTTGACCTCTCTCTACGTCAAACTCAACTCTCTGACCTTCTTCAAGGGATTTGTAGCCTTCTGATCTAATTGCGGAGAAATGCACAAATACATCATCTCCACCTTCTCTTCCAATAAATCCAAAGCCTTTTTCCGCATTGAACCATTTAACTGTACCAATCATTTAGTATTGCACCTCCTTACACTCTGCGGTTTATACATCAAATAAATTATGAACTTAAATATATTATGTTAACACTAGGCATCAGTTATTCATCCTATTCAAGGTAGGTTTTACACACGTGCCTAGAAATGCTTAAGTTGTAGCTGCGCTGTCATATTCTTCTATGAGGAAATTTACCAAATCCTTCACAGAGACAATTTCTTTTGCCCTGTAGGCATTTTCGCCAGCAAACGCAAATCCGTGCCTCATTCTCCCTTTATTAGCATTTATTAACGCCATGGCAATGCAATAAGGGCTGGACTCGTAACTACAGGTGACAATACAGTGATATGGACATTTATATGGCTTTTTATTTCCTGAGTTTACATCGTTTATAAATTCATTTATAATCGCCCTTCCAGGCATGCCCACCGGACTTTTGATAATTCCGATATCTTCTTTTTTGCATTCAATATAGGTATTTTTAAAATCTACAGAAGCATCACACTCTACTGTTGTCACAAAACGTGTTGCCATTTGTACACCCGAAGCTCCCAGTTGGATAAATTTATATATATCTTCCCCGGTATATATGCCTCCTGCAGCAATTACAGGGATAGATCTGGCAGTTTTATCTTCAATATTTTTAACTTCACCAATCACTTCAGAAACAAGCTTTTCCAATTTATAGTCAGGATCTGTAATATGCTCACTCTTAAATCCCAGGTGTCCTCCTGCCATAGGTCCTTCTACTACAACAGCATCAGGTACGTAGTTAAATTTCTCAAGCCACCTTTTAGCAATAAGACTAGCTGCTCTTGCAGAAGAGACAATAGGAACAAGCTTTGTCTTCTTTGACTCTTTTAAGAACGCGGGAAGGTTCAGGGGAAGACCTGCTCCCGAAAAGATAATATCAATGCCTTCCTCTACTGCAGTCTTAGCCATATCCGCAAAATTTGACAGGGCTACCATGATGTTTACTCCAAGAATTCCTTTGGTTAGTTCCCGGGCTTTCCTTATCTCTTTTTTGAGCGCCCTGATATTAGCCTCAAGATAATTTGTTGTAAAATCCGGTTCCATCATTCCAATAGCTGCAGCAGATATAACCCCAATACCTCCTTCATTAGCCACTGCTGATGCGAGCCTGCTTAAAGATATTCCAATACCCATTCCACCTTGAATAACCGGCAATTTAGCCGTCAAATTACCTATTGTTAAACTTTTTCCCTTCCAAGAACCCATAACTATTCTCCTCACTTCTTTTTTGGATTCAGTATCATTATCATACTCTTCCCTTCAAGCATTGGCTGCTTTTCAACTGTTCCAACATCTATAACTGCATCAGCAAACTTTGCAAGTACTTCCTTTCCTGTCACTGTGTATCGCATTTCTCTGCCTCGAAATTTAATGCTGACTTTTACTTTATCCCCATCCTGTAAAAACTTATACGCGCTTTTAACCTTAAACTCAAAATCATGTTCTTCAATTTTAGCAGATACTCTTACTTCTTTTAGTGAAACAACCTTCTGATTTTTCTTAGCTTCTTTCTCTTTCTTGACCTTTTCAAACATAAACTTGCCATAATCCATGATTTTACACACAGGTGGTACTGCATTCGGTACAATTTTTACAAGGTCAAGGTTCTTTGAAATTGCCAGTTCCTGCGCATTCTTTGACGACATAACACCTAATGCTGATCCATCCGCATCAATAAGACGGACTTCTCTATCCCTTATATCTTCGTTCATTGGCAGATCATTTTTTCTAATTTAAAACACCTCCACTGATATTTTTTGTAATAAAACCAAATTTATTTATAAATGCAATTATAAAATAAAAAAGTGGATACACAAAGTAATCCACTCTTCGCTACACTAAAGTATTAATCAAATTATAGTTAAGTATCAACAAAACCACTATTCAAAACGAGAAGCACACACTTCATATTTTTATAATTATCTCATTATACCATTTATACCTGAAGTTGTGTACATTATTTTGAAAATTAATATTTTACAATTTTCTGTTGTACTTTAGGCCCGTATTATTCCAGAAGCTTAAGTTGGCTTTATTGCATTATATAATGTGCAAAAACCTCCAAACAATATTCCTGTAATAGGGAATACAATCCAATTGATATGCCAAAGCTCTAAAACCAAACCGGTGTATAAAAAGATACAAGTCGCAATTGGCCAGACAATACCTGCAACAGCTCCAATAACCTTATTTTGTTTTTGGCGTACAGGAGCAAAATCGTCTATTTTTAAAAGTTTTTTATAAGCTTCAGAAATGGTGCTGGTACGAATAAAAATAAATACTGCAATAGCAACTATAATAAGAAGTACACTTACCCCATATACCGAGGCACCCTCTCCAAACAATGAACCAACAAAAATAGCAACAGGAGAAAGTAAACAAAGGCAAACACCGATAATTGTTCCAACTGTTTGTTTTGAAGAAATACCGGTTAATTCCGTTTTTAAAACAGATTTTGTTGCAGATGTAAGTTCAAACAGTCCTTCATCAATGAGTTTGAATCTTTCCAGTTTGGTTCCTGAATAAATAAACAGACCAACAGCTGGTGCGATGAACAAAAATAAAGATATTACCGGTATTGTATCCTGTGCACTCTGTGATAATGTCTGAAAGATGCGCTTATCTTCTACCAGTTGAGCTAAAAAAATCAAAAGAGATACTCCAAATAGGACTAAACTTACCCCTATTCCTATCAGATGAGAAGCTTTGTCTTTTAGTGAAATAAACTCTCTTGCTTGTTCCATACTTATTGTTGGGTAAGCATCGCCACTGACAGTTGATTCGATATTCATTTCTTCCAATAGCTCGTCAATGTTACCAAATTCGGATATAACAATACCAATTGCTTCATTTTCCAATTTTCCTTCACTCTTAAGTTCATGATATCTTTCTTCCATATTGGAGAAAATCTCATTTTTTAAACGTTCCATTTCTTCTGTTTTCGGTAAATTTCGAAACATATTCTCCAAATAATTTTTAATAGTCTCCATCATTTTTCAGCTCCTTTACAAATTTGTTGATTACTTCTTTGGTTAGCTCCCATTCTTCACATTTTTCCTTGTAGTAGGCAATTCCGCTTTTGGTTATTCTAAAATAGGTCCGCCTCTTTCCCTGGGTTTCTTCACCATAGTAGGATTCAATATAGCCGTTTTTTTCGAGACGGTTAAATGCAGAGTAAAGCGTTGTTTCTTTCATGACGTACTGTCCGTCTGTTATCGACCGTATATTCTTTGAAATCTCATACCCATAGGAATCACCATCTAAAAGGAGGCTTAGTATAATGGTATCGTTATAACCGCGTATCACATCACTGCTAATCAATAAGATTCCTCCTTAAAACTACTACTACGTCTGTCGTACTTTACCTGTCGTAGTAATTATAACATATCTACTACGACAGGTAAAGTACTTTTTTATTAAATTAAGTATTCGGTAATAAATTTTGCAAAGGATATAGTTTCTGTTTTAAATTAAAAATGGTATAATATGAGCAGCTTTTTACTAAATCGTTTTGATATAAAATTTACTTTAATTTACAAAACGTATAAGAGTATAATGTTCAGAAGCGAATGTAAAGGGGAAATCTGTTTATGAAAAGGCCTGGCGGAGTAACAGCATTGTCAGTAACTTTATTGGTATTTGGTTTTCTTCAATTACTACTTTGTTTAATAATGATAATTAGTCCTGGTGAAGAGTCAATTTCTACACTTAATTTGATGGTTATCACATCAATATTTCTATTCTTAACTGGAATAGGAATGTTACTTGGTAAAAGGTGGGGTTGGTGGTTATCAGTATGCTTTCTTTCAGTCTTATTTACATCATTCCTTACTACTTTTATTACAAATTCCTGGCCAAAGGAAAACTTCTACGGTGATGACCTTCTTAGAGCATTTGCAATGTTTATTTTAACAGGTTTTTGCTTAACTTACTTGTTTAACAAAAATGTTCTGGAATACTTCCTACTTGCTAATTATTCTAAAGTTAAGCTGGCTACCTTACCACTATGTTTATCATTAGCTTTACTTCTTATAACAGCAATAAATATTTTCAAGTAAAGACTTGGAATAAGTTTAAAATTTCATTAGCGGTATTAACAATATCAACATACCTCAATTATATTTATTATAATAATAGAAGAAGGCACAAATTTCCACATTGTTTTCTTTGTGCCTTCAATAGCTTGCTATCTCTAATTTATTCCGGTTTGAAGAATTATATATCTGGTAAAATATATATCCCTTATCCTACTTTAGTTTTTAACCCTTTATCAGAAGACTTAATGAAGGTAAAAGTCATCAAACCTGCTACTATTAAAAGGACAGCAGATACAATGTATGAGATTGTATAGCTTCCTGTAGAGTCATATATCCTGCCTGCCAGTAACGGCCCTATTACACCTGCACATCCCCATGATGTAAAAAGCAATCCATAGTTCACGCCCAGGTTTTTAGTGCCATAGTATTCAGCGGTAGCAACAGGAAATATGGAAAACAGCGCGCCATAGCTTAAGCCTGTGAGGGCTGCTCCAATGGCAAGAGACCCAGCTGTAAGATATTTTGCAAAAAGAAACATGTTTACTGCCTGGATTAAAAATGTTATCCTCATGGTACCTATATGCCCATACTTATCCGAGACAATACCGCCAATAATCCTGCCTAGTGTATTGAAAACAGCCAGAAGCACTACAAGGTAAAACCCATTCTCCCACTGGGCCTGCTTCTTGGCAATTATGGCAAGATGCCCAATTACCATTAACCCTGCTGAAGCAGTAAATGCATACATTATCCAAAGCTTATAGAATGTGATGGTCTTAAGCATCTCTTTAAAACTGTATTGTTTTTTCTCTACAGTGCCCGCAGAGTTCTCCTTAGTTTTTGCACCCTCCGATTTGGCAGAGTACCCTTGAGGCGGGTTTATAAGAAGTTGGGCCAGGACAAGCAGTATTAAAAGCGCGCCAACACCAAGAATAACAAATGCCCTGGAAACTCCATAATTCCCTATTAAGATATTGGTAAGGGGAGAAATATACACAGCTGCAAAACCTACACCTGAAACAACAATACCTGAAATCAACCCCTTTTTCTCTAAAGAAAACCACTTAACAGCAGGAGGTGTGGTAGCAGCATAACAAAAACCTATACCTGCTCCACCCATGACACCGAATGTGAGCGTCATCAGAAACGGGTCTTTTACAAGGCCCGATAGTATCAGACCTCCCCCTAAAAGAACTCCTCCAAGAGTTGCCCCTGTCCTTGGTCCTTTTACATCCTGAAGCCTTCCTGCAAAAATCATTACAAATGCAAAAGCAGCTATACATACCGTATATGGCAATGAAGCCTTTGTGCTTGACCAGTTAAGTTCCTTTATGAGGGCTTTACTCATTATACTCCAGATATAAAGTACCCCCAATACCAAATTAATGCCTGTAGCAGCCGCTGTTACAATCCATCCACTTGATTTGTTCATATTTCTCTCCCTTTTAAGTAATATTTTACAGACTGTATCCTAACTTAATACAATCCCTTATCTATTATACATCAAAACACTATTTGGTTCTTCTCTTTTTTGTTTTAATACAGTGAAATTGTTTAGATTGGAATAGCATTTGAAATAAAAAAACTGGAATGAAAATAGAGCACTATATCAGAAAAAGAATTTCAAGCTGTAATAAGAGAGAAAACGGAAATAGGTTATAGTTAACCTGCTGTTACTTGATTTTCTCTTATAATCAATAATCCGTTCTTATAATAAAACTCCCCACAAAAAATTACCAGTTCCGTGTAGTAGTCATCACGCTTCATTCTTTTATATTTTGAAGAAACTGTGATGACTTCCTATCTCCTTTTTCTCCCCGTTACTCTAAAAGCATAAGTTTAATGCAATACTCTATGTTTAAATTTAACTACCTATACTGTCATTTTAAGTATATCCCTATGATAATGTTGAAGATACTGTCATTTTTGATAACCCCGATTAAAAAAGCGGGGTTATATTTTATAACCCCGCCAAGGTAAGTTCAGTCTATTTCCTCAAATCACTATCCTCTTCCGGTTTAATACCTTTATACTTGACTTTGTGCACTGCCTCCTTGCTTGAGCTTACGCCTAACTTACTTAGGATTTTCTTTATTTGTACTTTTAAAGTATTCCTGGTCTTTAAAAGTTTTTCCTCAATCTGTGACCGTGTATACCCTTGCTCAATCAAATCAAAGATTTCCCTCTCACAAGGTGATAAGTCCTTTAACTGCTCTTCCTTTTTCAGCCTGGAAAACTCATTTAACAAAGCTTCTATTGGTGATTTGTTTTTATATGCCATACGAATTACATTAGGTATATCCTGGTAGTTTTCTTTTGAAACGTAGTTTACAGCACCGGCGGCAAAGGAGTTTGTAATGACACTATCCTCCATAATACAGGTTAGCATAATTATTTTGGCTTTCTTGATTTCTAAGATTTCCATGGCAGCATAAATCCCGTCATATTTATTTTTATCGAGATTAATATCCATTAATATAACATCAAATTCCAATGATTGAGCAAGCCTTATTGCCTCTTCCTTACTAGATGCAACACCAATAACAAGAATATCTTTTTGCCTGCTCAAAAATTTTGTCAGATTTCTCACCCACACCGGATCATCTTCAACCAGCAGCACTCTAATATTATCCACTCACTACACCCTTTCTGGATATATAAGGAGTCATGTTAACAACCTTCCTGGGGTTAAACTTTAGTATAACTGATGTGCCAACATTTTCTTCACTCTTAAGCTCCAGCGTCCCGCCATGTTTTTGCATAACATTATAGCAGTAGGATAAACCCAATCCAAAGTTCAATGTAAGTTTTTTGGTGGAGAAAAACGGATCAAACACGTATTGAAAGTCTTCTTTTGATATTCCGGCTCCGTTATCCTCAATAATTAAAAAAACATTTTTCTTATTTCTTTGAGTATAAATATTGATTCTCCCATTAGTTCTTATGGCCTCGACTGAATTTTTAATGATATTGTTTAGAACCTCTATAATATGAACTCTATCACATACAATATCAATATTGCTGTCATAATTCCTGATGATCTCTATGCCTTTATTCTCACAAACGGGCCTGCTCATTTGCAAAGCGTGATCAATCAGTTCCGAGATGCTGCATTGCGTTTCCTCTAAGAGAATATCCTTAGTTTGTTCCTGGATTCTATTTACCATAGTCAGCATGTGCTTTGTTGAATCCAATATAACCTGCATATCCTCAACAATTTCCTGCCTGGAGATATTATCACCTGACTTTACGTTTTCTGCACACATTGAAATTTTCAAAATCTCATTCTTGATAGTATGGTTAATTATCGATGTACCGGAAGTCATAGCCTTCATGGCACTATCAATACGAAGTTTTTCAAATTTCAGTTTAACACCTAAAACCCCATATTTAGCTGCAAACACCATAAAAATCACAAATTGAATCACTATAAACACAGTATTATATCTCCACGTATTATCAATGCCAAAGTCACGGAGTATAAAATTGGTAATACCGGCAATAGTAACAAATGGGGCTACAATTAAACAGTTAATTACTTTAATCCTCTTTAATGCCGGGTTTCTTTCCTTTATTGTGGAGTATACTATTAAAAAACTACTAACAAATATATAAGGAACAGTCCAAACTGACAAAGACCTAAAATACTCCAGCCTTTCCAATGGAGTCTTAAAAGTGTTCGATACATATGGATAATAAAAAAACGAAAAAATTGATGGCACCAGGAGCAAAACAAATATAAGCTTTTTCCACCTTTTAGGTAGTATATTTGCAAAGACCAATCCATACCACAGCATGACAAAAGGAGCAAGATAGTGAGATATTGCTGAAAAAACAGCCACCAAAGTATAAAGATCCTGTTCAGTGGCCTGGCTAATAACGTAATTCTGTTTTATAAGTGGAATTATATCTTCCTCCCAAACTGCTGAAAAACCGCCCACACCTGAAAAAAATGCCACCATACTTGCCCATCTGGTAGTCTCTGTTTTAAAATCAGTTACAATTAAAATTATTGCTAATGTCCATAATGATAAAACAAGCCAAATCATACAGCAAATTCATCTCACTTCCATAAATCCTGCATAAAGGAAAGAGTATTTTCTAAAATGGCCTTTTTGGATAAAACAATCCCTGCGTGACCAC
>JBMOLK010000196.1:0-9160 GCA_049325575.1 Bacillota bacterium
TCCCTGTTCAGCATGGTGAATGCCGCTGATGCTTGAAAACATGCCGTCGGAGGCTCGTTGTCAAGAGGACCGTGGAATAAATGCGGTAAATATACACGAAAGTGAAAAACAAAGATATTCTAACTCTAGAGTGTCTAAATTATCGAGAAAGGGTCATTTTTTCTTCCTCTCATTCTATAAGTCTACAAAGCCTTGCTATAACAACATAAAAAATAATAACACTTAGGAACTCCCATTTACCTTCTTTGTAAGAACTAACTGCTAAATTAATCCAAGAAAGTGAGTAAACTAAGAACTTTTCTAATAACTCGTTAACTATTATCTTTTTTCCAGTGCTAATGAATATACCATACAAACATATTAACATGCCTGTTATTATAAAAACGATTTGTGTCACGATAATTACCTTTCTTTATTATCTATTAATGTCTTTTTTATCATTTGGAGTATTGAGGCTAGATCCAGTTACTACAATATACCTCTTAATCCTATACTCTTGCATTACCTTTAAGATATTTCTTCACCAATAGAATTATTTTCCTCTTTGTACTGTGTATTTAAATGAGATATAGCTTGAGTACTTATATGAATAAACTCTTCTTTTTTTGGATTAACCTTTGATTTGCATCCAATAAATACAAGTAGAAAAATTAAATATAATAAGATTAATTTCTTCATAAACCTATCATCACTTCTTTCAGGTATATTTACTATTTAAAGCTAGAATAAATTTTTGTTTTAAATGAACATGGTGAAAGTCTCCATAAACTAAATCTTCCAAGCTTAATGCATGCTTCTTACATAGTAGTATTCCAAGTGCTTCGTAACGTAATTCTTTTCTAGAGCATGCTTGGCACAAACATAGGAAGTGCATTTTTAACATTATGTATGACTGGAAATTTGTTATGTTAAAAAGCACTAGTGCGCTCCCTTAAGCGCAAAACATAACCACTCCATTTCTGATAACGTCTCCCGTCTCCGGCATCCTCGAACGGTCTTCTTGGGGATGACCATGGTTAACACGCAACTGTAAGAGAATGTGGTGTGGCTTACTTCACGATTATTCTACGAAGTCCTACTTCATACTGCATCTTAAGCACACTTTCGCGGGCAAGTATTGATATTTAATGTTCTCTTATAAACGAAGTCGTTGCTCCTCAGCTATTGTTGCTTCCCGTAATAAGCTTCCTTGCGTTATTTATGGTGTTTGGAAAAACAGGCAGCCTTTTGTCAATGACCATTAACTATGTATATTTTACCATTAATATGGTATAAATCAATCCTTAAGAGCAATACAAAAAAGAAAAGGATTCTTTAGAAAAGCGTTTTTTTGTATTGAGCAAAATGGGTTAGCTTTGCTCTACCTATTATTATTGGCTCATATTTATTTTTCATAATACTTCACAACGCTTAGCTGGTTTAGTTGATGGATGAGGCTCCGAGGAGTCCACCCTAAGCCCTCAAAATCTTTTACTTATCTTTATTTATGAATCATCTTCTTTAAATAACCCTCATTGAGCAAATGTACTGTTTCAAACTTACCTTTATAAAAAACAGCCCAGTTATTAAAAACACAAGGAAGTTCTTTCGCTTTTTCTAAAGTATCAACTTTTATTAACTCTACAGGAATGCTGTTTGCCTTACAATAGGTTTCAATTTGCTCTATACAGTTTGGAATATAGGGGCATTGTAAGCCATAATAAATAGTCAATGTGTCACTGTCTATGCTTTTCTTTTTTGCATTAGAAGCGAACTTTGGCTTTAAACCATCAAAAGATAACGCCATTAGTTCATACTCACTATCAATTGTATCCACAGTTTCAAAACCAAATTTCTGCATAAACTTTTTATCTGAAAGAAAAGGCTTTTTCTTTTTTGAGCTTATTATGCAAACACCTGCTTTATTTTGTCTTTTTGCATCAGCTATGCAATATTGGAGCAATTCTTTACCATACCCCTTGCCCTTAAAATTCCCTGAAACCCAAAGACAGTAGATGTAAATGTAGTTGTCGCCAACAATCGGCACCCACGCTTTTTCAAGTGGTGCGTATTCAATGAAAACTTTTCCCTTTTCATTTAATTTTCTAAATACATGACCTTCTTTAATTCTGTCAGCAAGCCATGTTTTTTTTACATCAACACCACGTTGATGTTTTTTATCGGCTATAGCACAACACAAATGCTCACTTGCAATGCTGTCTGCTGTTAAACTTATATATTCTCTGCTCATTGTTTAGCCTCCTATTTTATAAACAAATATACATTAAATCCTCTCCAAGTACAAAAGACTTACTGGGGTGCCTGAAATTAAGGATAAGGTTAATGCAAGAGAACTCATTTTGAAACTTAAAAGTATCGACATATCCCTATGCAAGAATTGTGGAGGAAATATTAGAAGGATTGCTTCCTTTTTAGCTGCTACCGGTTAATGCTTATGTATTTGATTACTTTTTTTAATAGCCTTTTTTTTGGGGAGGGGGATGCTATGCTTATTTAGGACATTGTATATTCCTTATTATATACTCAAAGCTTGTATCTAAGGTGAGAGTTTTTTGGCAACTGCCAAAAGTACGCTTAAGGGTTATGCTATGCCCCCTACCCACTTATAACTCCGCTAATACTCTTTTTAACCATTCAGTTACAACGCTAATAAACAACTCCTCTTGCTCAATTTGCAAATTGTGACCTGCTTTATCCAATACCACAAATGATGCTCTTGGATAGTTTTCAAGAAGCTTAAACTGATCTTTATAGCCAACTTCCGTATCTTGCCTTCCTACAAGTATCAGACTTGGTTTATCAAATGCTTTTTCTAACTTATCAACGTCATATGTAAAAGCTCCATCAAGTACATTGTTTAGAAAATAACTATCTTGATTTATTAATGCATCGTAAATACTTCTCTTGAACCTATCCCAAACCTTTCTATTCTGAACTATCGTTATGTATTCAAAATATGATCTTTCTCTATCATTTAAACTTTCAAGAAGTGACATCTCTTTTTCCAAGACTGTCATTGCTGGAACTTCTCCTTTTCTATAACCTGGATATACCAGCGGGCAAATCAATAATAGGCCAAGAATCATACTACTCTTCTTTTGAACAAGCGCTCTAGCCAGATAACCACCATAAGACTCTCCAACTAATATAAATTTTTGTTCAGGTATTACTTTATCAATAAAAGCAAGGATTATTTCCAATACATCATCTGATTTTTTAATTGATTTACTTGCTTTTGATTGCCCCATTCCAGGCAAATCGATATATATTCTCATGAATTTTTGCATGCCATCTTTAAATACCAATTCCATGCAGCCAGACATGAGCCGGTGATCTACTCCCCATCCATGTAACATTAATATCGGTATACCTTCTCCTACTACTTTGTAATACAAGTCTGTTCCTAATAAATTGATCACTTTTTCTTTTAACTTAGCCATAATTAACTCCTTACTATGTATTCTAACCGCTTCTTGTTAAAATAGGTTTCGATAACGGTCTGCATTTGCGACGTGCCCGAACCGGATTCGCAGAGCTTTTCTTATGTGAAGCCACGCGCCTTCGAAGGCCAGAAGGGGATAAGACATCTGCCCTTGAAATAATTTACTCTAGGAACATGGTTCGACTTCCCCTTCTCCTCTGTTTTATACAGAGTTCCGACTGTCGAATCGGACAGGACAATAGACCCTTAAAATCTATCTAACACAACTTAATGAATTTTGATCAAACATTCAAGTGCTTCATTTAGCTTTGAACGCGCCCATCTATCAGCATTTTCACCAGGATATCGTCTATATGGGCATTCAATCACCATCAAAAGAAATAAATATATTTTATAAAGTATAGTCCTTATGTACTCATCCCTATCCAACTCAACTCTTCCAATATATGTGTTCATAAAACTCTTATTTTCTAACAAAAATCCACATACTGGCTCAAGTAATGCATCTCCGTATAGAGCGCGTTCACAATCAATAATCCCAATAATTCTGGGAGTTTTTCGGTCAATAAAAATGTTGCCTTCCCATAAATCTTTATGTACAAATGATGGTTTTTTCACTTTACTTAATACAGCTTCGTATTTACTAATCATTAAATATAACTCACTATTCCCATATGGAAGCAGAACACCTATATCCTTTGCATCATCTATAAGTTCTTTTATCATGTTTAAAAAAGCTTCTGACCATGTACTAAATCTCTTATTTACTTGAGAGATGTAACCAAAGTATTCTCCTTCTATTGTATTTATCTTTTTTACATACTCACCCAGTTGTGAGGAGATAGTACTATATTGTTCAACAGTAAGTGTCTGACGTATTTTATTTAAAGGTTCTCCATCTATAAACTCCATGAAGAAATAGTCACTATCAATAATTTTTTTGCTCTTATCATAAAATAAAACTCTCGGTATAGGAATATCTTCTATCGTACTAATTTTATTTAGAAAAAACACTTCGGTTTCCATAATATTCTTTTCATATCTCATTACCTTTACTTCTTTTTTAGGTGAAACCTTAAGTACTGATTTATATCCACTTTTTAGAGCTATCATATAAGCAGTATTGAAGAAACCGTCAGTAAGCTCCTTTATATCGTACAGCTCTGCATCTTTTCCGAAAACTTGCCTTGTCATCCTTAAAATTTTTTTATCTGAAAGTTTTACTTTTGTTATACTCTCCATATATTGCTCCTTTTTTACAACAAAGTACTGATGTAGTTCATCATTTTCAATTTAGACTAAGTAAAATCCTGCGCTTCAATATTTTGTTTTATTCTTTTATATTTCATAAGTAATATTATTGTATCTAATACATCTAAAATAAAGCACAACTGTAATAAAACATGCAATATAAGCTTTCCTGTTCCCATCTTTGCTTCTTTTTTAATCATCGCCACAAATCCAATACCATAACATGATGTAAATACTGTAGTAACATATGTGAATAATATTGGAATAATAAATATGATTGGAATTGGTGTAAAAATAATAATCCCTCTAGATGCAGCAAAAAATAACAAAAATAATAATGAATAAATTAGGAAATTCACAACAAAATATGGGATTGACCCAAATTTCAGAATTTTCATACATTTTCGCAAATTATTAAATTCCTTGTTTTTATATAGTCGATATGTATTGATAATATTAAAAATTGCAAAAATAAAGTTGATAATTCCTAGTATCACAACACCAGTCAATAATAGCCAAACAATAACATTCGGCGTCAACACCTTGATAAAATAAACAATAAAGATGATAATTATTATTAAGTTCAAATATAGTTAAACAAGTGCATTTCTAACATATTTCATAAATACCTCATTATTTTCATATTTGATATAGAACCATATTCATTATTATATTTCTTTAAAAAGTCCAATTTCAACAATTTTTACTTGTAATTCAAACATTAAGCGGTTGGTGTCAGCTAACGTTTTGGCTTTATGTATAGTTTCTTTTTTATTCATAAATCCCTCTTTCTCCTGAGTCAATAATTCTCCAAAGACTTACTAAAACCAAATCCTCGACACGATGTCGAGGCCTGCCTCCATTTCATATAACGTCCGCCATTAACGGATGTCGATGAATCGGACTTACAGAGCCTTTCTACGAAGGCGATGCTTGCACCCGATGAAGCGATGCGGGCAGAATGACATCATGATCCTGCTCCAGAGAATCTTCTTCATACTTTTCCCTTTACGCAAATGGACTTGTTAGTCGAAGTGCACCGACCCAAAATTCAGAAGCTACCACGGATGGTAGCTCCTTTCATACTCTGTATTCTTATTAAAATGCAAACCATATTTTATAACAAAATGTACCTCTAACCAACTATTTTTCTGACACTCTACCACCTTTAATAACTTTAATTTCAACTTCCTGTTCTTTAATATTGGCTTTAACTTCCGTCATACCTTCCATTAAATTGGCTACCACATTTGTTATTGAATCAATTTTATTGTCCATTTGCTTTGATGTATTATTTAAAGCAGATATATCTGATTCAATTCTATCTATTTTATTTGCAATAATCTCCAGTTTTTCTAATTTATTTAGCATTTGTCTTAAGATTTCTTCCATATTTGCACATCCTTTCACATATATTTTACCAAACATTAAATAAGTTTACTACATTAAATTTTTAAACTTCATATAAAAAAAGTCCAACCGGCCCCATAAGAAGATAACGTATAATATTTTTTGCACAATTGCATAAAGGCATTTCCTAGTGTAAATTGGAGATGACAAGTAACCAAAACACGAAAGGAGAATGCCCTTATGTCTGATAAAATTATACACCTAAATGAAGAAGCTTTAAAGCAGGATTTAAGTGAAATTGTAAGAGGAACTGTTGAAGAGACTCTTAACAAGCTTTTAGATGCAGAAGCAGACCGAATAACCGGTGCCAGCAGGTATGAAAGAAGTGAAGAAAGATTGGACACTCGTGCCGGATATTACAAAAGAAAACTTCATACAAAGGCTGGAGAAGTAGAATTGAAGAGGCGTTGATAGAGATGTACCTTGCTGGAGTATCTGTACGAAGAATAGAAGATGTCACAGAAGCTCTATGGGGAACCAAGGTTTCAGCAGGAACCATAAGTAACTTGAATCAAAAGGTTATGAGCATATTGAAAGAAGACATGGAAAGTGCTCTTTTAAAGGCAGAATCTGTTGTAGAAAAACTAAAATCAATGAAACTTCCGGAAGCTGCTAAAAAGGTAGAAGTCGGTATTAAAGAGACACTCACACATATGCATTTCCCAAGAAAGCACTGGATAAAAATAAGGACAAACAATGGAATTGAAAGAATTATGAAAGAAATACGTCGACGCACCAGAGTGGTAGGAAGTTTCCCGGACGGACACTCTGCACTAATGCTTGTATGTGCAAGACTAAGGCATATTTGCAGCACCGGCAGTATGTTAAACCAGCAGTCAGTACCCATCAAGGCAAGGTGAACCGCGCCCGGAGGTCGCGGCCTTGACAGCTACTGTCTTGCTGGTTTCTGAAGCGGCCAAGGGATGATTCCCATAAAGTCACTCCATGGGAGTGCCATTATAAATGTACGAAAAATTCTTGACACTACCGTAAAGTGCCGCTGTTCGGCCGGCGAGACGGTGTTGTGATGCACTCTACATGTTCATGCTCCAAAGGCTTTACTTCATGTTCTTTCTCAACAGCACCTGAAACGGTCATGTGTTGATATAAGAAGTGGTGGGCCCTGCGAAGCCGAGCCGCCAAGGATGGCGACACCCGAACAAACCTAAATTGGTAATATGTCTGAATTTAATCACATATTTATCCTATACATTATCATTTTCTTTAACAGTACTTAAAATCTCAATCGCCTTATCAATTGCCTCATAAGGACTAATTCCTTTATACTTTTCATCAATTTGCCCTAATACGTTCATAAGCTTCTGATTCTTTTCATAAAGACGCATTGCTTTTTGATACTTTTTAGGTGACATAAATGCATAATCACTTTTATGATATGCCAAGTAAAGTGCTATTAGCAATCCTGAATTATATAAAGTAACAAATAATATAAATGGTTCTGCAACTACTGGCAATTCAACTTTATTTATAAGTGCAAATATAGTAAACACTAAAAGTAAAATTGAAAAAACTGTAGAAACTATTACCAGAACTATAGGATTACCTCTGAAATAATATACTTGCATAACAATTCTCCTTATATAAATTACATAGCTTATTCCATATATAATATTTTAACATACTTCAAAGCCCATCCTAAAAAACCGAGCATGGATGCTCGGTTTTTTACCCCCCATTTCTTATATCGTCTTGATTCACGATGTTCCTGAACCGGACCCGCAGAGCCTTTCTTCTATGGCACGCTGGCACGCTTGCGTCGGTGAAGGAATGTGGCGAGTCCTTCTTCATGTTCATACTCCAAAGGATTGCTTCATGCTCTTTCCACCGAACCCTTGTGTGAGCCTATTGTTAGAAGATGTTGGCTGTCCCACTAAGCAGGAGTCACAGGACGTGGCGACCTTAAATGATCACAATTTGTTCCGAAAAGCTCCGTTAGAATTATTAAGCTTATCTGTGTCAACCATTTTGCTAATAGCTTTCTCCATCCTTTTTTCAATAAGGTTTGCTAAAAAATGTATGATAGGTGATACTTTTGCAGCAACATACCACTTTGTTGCTTTCTCATAGGCTTTTCTTTCAATGAAGTATTTATAGTCTGCCTTCAGAATTTTAGGTGCTAACCTGCATAGGGTTCTAAATGCATGAAAAACTATAACTCCTCCAAAATCAGGTTTAAAACACACTTCTTTTTTTACAGTTTTATTAAAAGAAATAGCAGCTACTTCAATTTTTCGTCTCCTTTTATTTATTTCTTTTTCACTCAAAGGTAACGGTAGCATATCAACATATACTTTTCCCACAAACCTGAATCCAGAAGCAGATCCCCATGTTTGCATTGGAGTAAATACACTTTTTTCTTGCCATTTAGTACAACTTGATATGAAGAATATTTTTTTTCCAAAATACTTTGGTCTATGACAATTGTAGGCAACATGATCTAAAAAATTCTTCATAATTCCAGTTATACTGAACATATACCCTGGAGTTGAAAGAATCAATATATCTGCGGACGAAATCTTGTCCTCAATTATTCTTACCTCACGATAATCCGGACACTTATCCTCACCAATAAAAATACAATTATGACAGCCTGTGCAAAAGTCAATTTTAATATCCTGAAGGTATATGTCTTCAAATTCATACGAGCCCAATGACTTTAATTGTTCCTTAAAGTATCTTATTATCTCTGATGTATTTCCATACTTTGTAGAGCCAATTATTGTGAGTACTTTCATAGATACCCTCCTGTTTTTACTCTTCAACGCCCTTCTATAAAATGCGAGCCACGATGGCGAGCTGAATTGCAGCAAATTTCTTCTAACGCGTTGTATTCACGACGCCGATGAACCGGACCCCAAAGGAATACCAGTGAGCGGCACTGCGTGCCCGACGAGACGGTGTGGTGCGTTTCTTCTACATAGAATGACCTTCGAAGCAATTCTTCATGAAATTCTACCCACACCTTTATGAGCATGTGTTGATATGTGAAGGTCAGGTGCCCCGCAAAGTCAGAGCCGCAAGGACGCGGTGCCTTAA
>JBMOLK010000197.1:0-9143 GCA_049325575.1 Bacillota bacterium
ACCTTTTTGCTGTGTTTGTTAGAATTATATATAGGAAGATATATAACTATCTATAAAGGAGATGATTACTATAGACATATCAGGATTTTTAAACTCCGAGCTGTTTAGTTGGGTTATTCTTCCTATACTTATTTTTATATCAAGGATTTTTGATGTGACTTTAGGTACAATAAGAATTATATTTGTGTCCAGGGGAAAAAGATACCTGGCTCCTCTCCTCGGATTTTTTGAAGTAATGATATGGATTATGGCCATAAGCCAGATTATGCAGAATTTAAATAACTTTGCATGTTATGTTGCTTATGCCGGAGGTTTTGCAGCTGGTACTTTTGTAGGAATAATCATTGAGGAAAAACTGGCAATAGGTATGCTGATTGTAAGGGTTATTTTAGTTAAAGACGAGTGCCGGCTTAAGGAGCGTTTATCTAATGCCGGATTTGGAGTTACAGTGGTTGATGCCCGGGGAATCAGCGGTGAGGTAAAGATTATTTATACCATTATAAAGCGTAAGGACCTTCGTGAAGTTATGGAAATAATAAATAAATGTAATTCAAAAGCGTTTTATTCCATAGAAGATGCCAGAAAAGTGAGTCAGGGAATATTTAGAGAGGGAACCTCTTCAAATTATAACAGGACCGGTGTTTTAAACCTGTTCAGGTTCCACCGCTTATCAGGCCTTCATAGGAAAATGAAGTAGGATGAGCTTGTATTAAGATTTAAATTTAGATGTTAAGGGGTGGGGTAATAAATGGATACAAATATTCTTCCTAAAGCCTGGGAGAGCTTGCTTAATTCTTCAACCTTTATTCCGGTTATAGTAAAGACCATCGAGAGGTTCCATGATACCAGCTGGCACATGGAGCCTAACAGGCATGAGTTTTTCGAGATGGTATATATTAGAAAGGGGAATGCAGTATTTGAAATATCCGGTTATCCCGCAGAAATCGGCCCTAACAATATTATAATAATAAAGCCTGACCAGCCGCATAAGTTTATAGTTAAGTCCGAGTCGGGTTGTGAGTTTATCGTTTTAAACTTTAAGTTTGTAAATAAGTTCGACAGTCAGTACTCCGGAGTGTCGCTGGATGATTTCCTTAACTTTGTAAGCGGTAAAGAGTCCGGGTCTTTTATAACTTTAAAGGTAAGCCAGAAAAATGAAATTGTTACGCTTTTAAATAGAATACTTAGCGAAAAAGAGAATCCGGATATAGGAAGTGAATTTCTAAATTATCTCCTTGTTTTGGAGCTTTTTGTTTTGATTTCAAGGGCTCTTAAGATGGAGTGGGAAAACAGCATAAAGAATAAAAGTCCCAAGCTAAAGGAGCTCATTCAGGCTTCCGTAAGCTATATACACAACAACTATGAGAGAGATATTTCATTAAAAGACATTGCGCAATATGTGTTTTTAAGCTCAAGCTACTTTACCAGGGCATTTAAGGAAGAGGTAGGCATAAGTCCTATAAACTACCTTTTAAAGGTCAGGATAGAAAGGGCAAAGGAACTGCTTAAAGATACAGATATTAAGATAAGCGATATAGCCCTTAATATTGGTTTCTCAAATCAGCAGCGATTTAATGATATATTCAAAAAATACGTCAGGATTACGCCCCTTCAGTATAGAAAGCAAAGTGATTCAAACAGCAAATCATAGACTCACTCTGCATCATTCTTATATTTTTTAACAATTTCATTAAGCTGTCTGGCGTTTGTACTCATATTTACCGATATACCGTTTAGTTCTCCGGCTATGTTAACAATCCTTACGTTATCGCCATATATTGCCTTTGTACCCTCGACTGAACTTGAAATGCTTTTAGTAGTGAATTCTATAGACTTGTTTATTTGCTCCATGGCGGTCATTACCATTACCACGTTTCCATATATCTTATCTGCCAGTGAACTGATAAGATTACTATCCTGGCTGTACTGTGTACCTAATTCAACCATGGTATTATAATCCTTTGCAACATTGTTGTTAATGAACTGGAGCATTTTATTGGTGCTTTCAACCAAATCGGATATTGCCCCACTTACTTCGTTTGTGAGCTTCTGAATCCCTGAGGCTGTTCTGGTTGAGTCTGCTGCAAGCTTCTGAACTTCTTCGGCAACCACAGCAAACCCCTTGCCGTGTTCGCCAGCCCTGGCAGCTTCAATTGCGGCATTAAGGGAGAGAAGATTGGTCTTTGATGCAATATCCGCAATCCTGGCTGCCATTTCATTTATTCCTTCAACGACTTTTATCTTCTCAAAGGCACTGCCCACCTGCTGGCTTATTTCTGATGTTATTCTTTCGGAATTCCGGCTTGAAGCTCTAACCTCATCCTGCAGTTTCACTGCTTTTTCCTCTATTTGTTTGGCTTTATCGGATATTCCATTGGCTTCCTTTCCAAGCTCATTTAAGGATGTGCCTATTTCCAGCGCAGACGCTGTTACTTCTTCCATGGAAGAGAACACCGATTCCATTTCCTGTGAAATAGATGTGGTGGTTTTTGACATGCCGGCCAATATATCATTTAGGCTATGTTCCTTTGATAACAGCTGGCTGCTTGTATCGGATAATATTCCACTTACTTCAATAACATTCCTGACGGTTTCTCTTAGGCCTTCTCCCGCTTCACGTGCTATACTTTCCTTATCGTAGCTGTTCATAATTGCATCGTTTATCCACCTGGAGCCCATCATTGTAATGATAGAAAACTGAACTACAAGTACAAACCTTATCAATGCGACTCCAAAGAACCTTTCGTCAGGAAGATAGGGAGGTTTGAATACAAATGTGAATATGACTATGGCTGTAATAAGCAGAATGGAGGAAAATATAACGCCAGACCTTCTCATAAAAAGGAGGCTTGTGAGCATTAAGGCGTAAAATACTATAAAAATATTGGGGTTTTCTCTTAGAACAAAGGCAAAGGTGAAATAAATAACAAAGTTTGAAAACAGGGAACAAAACATGGTAAGCGAATTGGTGAATTTTCTTGCTGCAAATAGCACTCCTACTGCGGGTAAAACACTAAGAGCTGCTATTATAATGGTTTTCACAGTGATTATGTCGGATCCCTTAAAAAAAGCCAGAAGTGTTGCCAGCATAGCAATAATGTAGACTATGAAAACTACAGTATTGGCCCAGGTTATAGTTCTCTTCATGACATGCTTTAGGTATTCCTGTCTATTCATATGAATTCCTCCAAGAGAATATCTTCAAAGTTCCCTATCTCTAAATATGGAGCATAAGAAAGCAAAAAAGAAAAAACTGCTCTTAAGTACTATGATATTAAAAGCTGCTTTAGCTGGGATAAAATACATGATTTGTTATGTTAAAAAGCACTAGTATATAATTCTACAAAAATTAAATAATTCCTTCTTTTTAAAAATCGGACTTTTATAAATTTATTGTCACAGCCTTTGGAAGTTATGATCCTCATTCCATATGTCAAGAAACATTAAAAATTGCAGTAAAATAAAGATAAATATCAGGAAGAATATTTGAAGTTTACGTTTTATAATTTTTATTATAGAATGTATTATAAATTTCTATTGTCTTTTCACGATTTATAATATAAATCTGTAAAGTCTAATTTGGCTAAGCTCTTAAAATGTTTTTGAGTTTATAAGGAGGGTAATATATATGGGAATGACTATGACACAAAAAATACTTGCAGATCATGCAGGTCTTGACAAAGTATCTTCAGGACAGCTGATCAAAGCAAAGCTGGATATGGTATTAGGTAACGATATAACTACTCCGGTGGCAGTTAATGAATTTAAAAAGATTGGCGTCAATAAGGTGTTTGATGTGAACAAAATATCAATCGTGCCGGACCATTTTACACCAAACAAGGATATAAAATCTGCAGAACAGGTAAAGTATATCAGGGAATTTGCAAAGGAAATGGGAATCGTAAACTTCTTTGAAGTAGGGCAGATGGGGGTTGAGCACGCACTGCTTCCCGAGAAAGGGCTTGTTGTTCCTGGTGACGTGGTAATCGGTGCAGATTCACATACATGCACATACGGTGCATTAGGAGCATTTTCCACAGGAATAGGCAGTACAGATATGGCTGCAGGCATGGCAACAGGTGAAGCATGGTTCAAGGTACCTGAGGCTATAAAATTTGTTTTAAAGGGAAAGCCGGGCAAATGGGTAAGCGGAAAGGATGTAATACTTCATATCATAGGAATGATAGGAGTAGACGGGGCATTGTACCAGTCTATGGAGTTTGTCGGTGAAGGAGTTTCAAACCTTTCAATGGATGACAGGTTTGCTATGGCTAACATGGCCATTGAAGCAGGAGGCAAAAACGGAATTTTCCAGGTGGATGACAAGACAATTGAGTATGTAAAAGAGCATTCCACCAAACCGTATAAGGTATATAAGGCGGATGATGATGCAGAATATGTAGCTACCTATGAGATTGACCTTTCACAAGTCAAGCCTACCGTTGCATTTCCGCATTTACCGTCAAATGCAAGAACTATAGATAATGTAGGTAATGTTAAGATCGATCAGGTAGTAATCGGTTCATGTACAAACGGAAGAATAGAGGACTTAAGAGTAGCGGCAGAAATTCTTGAAGGCAGAAAAGTACATCCTGACGTAAGATGTATCATAATTCCTGCTACACAGAAGATCTGGCAGCAGGCTATGAGAGAAGGATTGTTTGATATATTCATTGACTCAGGTGCTGCAGTAAGCACACCTACGTGCGGGCCTTGTCTCGGAGGGCATATGGGTATCCTTGCAAAGGGTGAAAGGGCTGTTGCAACTACAAACAGAAACTTTGTAGGAAGAATGGGCCATCCGGAGAGTGAAGTATACCTTTCTAGTCCGGCAATTGCAGCGGCATCTGCAGTAGCAGGAAGGATTGCTTCACCGGAGGAATTGTAATTTGGGTATGAATTATCGAACTGTGAAATAGGATTAATTTGTAACGAAAAGGGAGAGTGTGAGAATGAAAGCACAAGGAAAGGCAATAAAATATGGTGATAACGTTGATACGGATGTAATCATACCTGCCAGGTATTTAAATACTTCAGATCCTGATGAGCTTGCAAAGCACTGTATGGAAGATATTGATGCGGGCTTTGTGTCAAAAGTTCAAAAGGGAGATATTATGGTTGCTGGAAAAAACTTTGGGTGTGGGTCATCAAGGGAGCATGCACCTATTTCTATAAAGGCTTCGGGAATATCCTGTGTTATAGCCGAAACTTTTGCAAGAATATTTTACAGAAATGCAATAAACATCGGCCTTCCAATTGTAGAGTGTCCTGAAGCTGCAAGGGATATAGCAGATGGAGACACTGTGAGCA
Organism: Bacillota bacterium; assembly: GCA_049325575.1. GTDB lineage: Bacteria > Bacillota > Clostridia > Acetivibrionales > Acetivibrionaceae > JBMOLK01. Next base: position 5,311 of record JBMOLK010000197.1, read on the forward strand.
TTGACTTTGACACAGGCAGAATTGTTAATGTTACAAAAAATAAAGAGTATACAGGAGTTCCTTTTCCGGAGTTCATGCAGGAGATAATTGCTGCCGACGGATTAATCGGTTATATAAAAAGGCAGATGAAGGGCTAAACCGTTAAAAGTATATATTGATTTGACCTGTTTATAGCTGGTATCATTCAAATAGAGCAAGAGGAGTGTAGAATATGGCAAAATTTAATATAGCAGTACTTCCAGGGGACGGTATAGGCCCGGAAGTCATCGAACAGGCTGTTAAAGTAATTAATGCCGTTGGAGAAAAATATAGTCATGAATTTGTATTGAAGGAAGGCGTAATAGGGGGATGTGCTATAGACTCTACAGGAGAACCCCTGCCCCAAAAGACTCTGGACCTTTGCAAGTCTTGTGATGCGGTTCTTTTGGGAGCAGTAGGAGGACCTAAATGGGACAGCCTTCCGGGCAATAAAAGGCCGGAAGCCGGACTTCTTGCAATTCGTGCAGGACTGGGGCTTTTTGCAAACTTAAGGCCCGCTGTCATATATTCCGCTTTAAAGGATGCTTCTCCACTAAGGCCTGATATAGTCAAAGACGGTATTGATATAATGGTTGTCAGGGAGCTTACAGGAGGCATGTATTTCGGGGAAAGAGGCAGAGTTCAGACCGAAACAATGGGAGAGGCGGCCTTTGATACAGAAAAGTACAGTAAGTTTGAAGTGGAAAGAATTGCCCGTCTGGCTTTTGAGACAGCCATGAAAAGAAGCAAAAAGGTTATGTCTGTAGACAAGGCCAATGTACTTGAGAGTTCAAGGCTTTGGAGAGAAGTTGTGATTGAAGTGGCAAAGGATTATCCACAGGTGGAGCTAAGTCATATGTATGTTGACAATGCTGCAATGCAGCTTGTGAGAAACCCTATGCAGTTTGATGTTATAGTGACTTCAAACATGTTTGGTGATATTCTCTCGGATGAAGCATCAATGATTACCGGTTCAATAGGTATGCTTCCTTCAGCAAGCTTAGGGCAGGGAACTTTGGGATTGTATGAGCCTATACACGGTTCTGCTCCCGATATAGCAGGACAAAACAAGGCAAACCCGATAGCCACTATTCTGTCTGTAGCAATGATGATGAAATATTCTCTAGGACTTGATGACGCAGCTGATAATATTGAAGATGCTGTTATCAGTATACTGAATAAAGGATACAGGACAGGTGATATTGCTTCGCCCAACACAAAAGTAATCGGTACAGTAGAGATGGGTAAGCTGATAACCGACCAAATAGCAGGTGAATAATTACAAAGACAATAGTAAAAATGAAGACAACCATAAAAGGCCTGGACTGCTAGCAGAACTCAGGCCTTTTATAATACTCGTCATACTAAAACTTGGTAAATTTGGCAACAAGTTTTCCTACTATGGTAACGTCATTTTTATCAAATACTTCTTTTCCGATTAGGTCGCTGTCTGCTTTTAAAACAACAAAATCCGGATTTTCATGACTATTGTAATATCTCAAAAGGACATGGTTTTCATACAATACTAAGACGATATCTCCATCATTTAATTTGGATTCCCTATCAATTATCAGGGTATCTTCATACTTTATTCCACTGTTTAGAAGACTGTTATCAGGACACTTGATAATAAAGCAGTCGCTTTCCTCCTCAAATAAGCTTGAGGGTATTGGATAATACTTAATGATATTATAAACATTAAGAAAATCTTCAATGTTACGTTTACTTATTTTCTTAATTTTGGGCAAGTATACATGTGGAGCATATTGGGAGTTATTTGAAACAAGCTGTATGGATCTTGCCATTCCAACTTCTCTTTTGATGACGCCCTTTTGTTCCAATCTGTTTAATATTCCCTGTACAGCTCCCGGCGTCTTTTCTCCAACCATTTCACCGATTTCCCTGACGGTAGGAGGTATCCCTTTCGACCTAATAAATGACTCAATTGCCGAATAAACCTTTTTTTGTTTAGAAGTTAAGAAATTAAAATCTGAAGACACTTTGACCATCCTTTTATTTTTATTATTGTATCTAAATAAAACTATGTACCCATTAAGGGTACTTGATCCGGCCTCTTACAATTTATTACAAGGGGCCAAAATAAGTAGTTGTGAATAGATTTACATAAAACATCAGAATATAGTTTAGCAAAGATATAGTGTTTTATCAACTTTAATTAATAGAAATAATGTAAATATAAAGTATTAGTGCATATACATTTGTTTATAGAATTGGGAAAAGGTTAACGCAATTTAAATCAATATAAATAGTTTAGATAACAAATACTAGAATTTACAAAGATTATTACAAGTATTCTTTTTATTATTTTGTACACTATACCTTATTAATAACTTTTATTTATATCAGGAGGAAAAGTGTTTAAGCTTTTAAAAGGTGGAATATGCTATAGTCCCATGTATATTGGGAAAAAAGATATTCTGGTGGTACAGAACAAAATTTATAAAGTTGAAGATGGTATTGATGGCATTAGCGGGCTTGAAGTACAAGTAATTGACTGCAGCGACAAAATAGTTTGTCCGGGCTTTATAGACCAGCATATCCATATTATAGGCGGTGGAGGAGAGGAAGGGCCGGCTAGCAGAATACCTGAAATTATGCTGACGGATGTAATAAACGCCGGTATTACAACAGTTGTTGGAGTTCTAGGTGTTGACAATATAACCAGGAGTATGGCAGGGCTTTTGGCAAAGGCCAGGGCTTTGGAAATGGAAGGATTGAACACTTATTTATATACCGGAAGCTATGGAGTTCCTACGGCTACACTTACGGGTAAGGTAATATCGGATATTTCCCTTATTGACAAGATTATAGGCGTGGGTGAAATAGCCATATCCGATCACAGGTCTTCACACCCTTCCCTTGACATGCTAAGGGAGCTTTCTTACGAGGCAAGAGTCGGAGGGCTTCTTGGGAAAAAGGCCGGTGTTGTGCATATACACGTGGGAGATGGAAAAGAAGGCCTTAAACCCCTAATGGAATTGGTGGAAAGATCTGACTATCCTGTGGAAATGTTTGTACCAACGCACTTAAACAGGAATAAGACTCTTTTTAATCAGGCAGTGGAATATGCAAAAGCGGGCGGATACATTGATTTTACTGCGGGAGAGACAGATAAGACCGGGTATACCGTTCCGGATGCCTTAAGGATGCTTTTTGATGCCAAGGTTCCCGGTGACAAAATTACAGTGTCATCTGATGCAAATGGAAGCATACCTTCAACTAATGGTATGGGAGTTGGGAAGGCCAGCCAGCTTTTGACTGATATCAGAAACAGTATTTTGACAAAGCACATTGATATGGAGTTTGTTCTTGGAACTGTTACCATAAATGTTGCAAAGGTATTAAAGCTCTACCCACAGAAAGGTACATTGGAAGCCGGCAGTGATGCAGATATACTTGTCCTGAATAAGGATGATTTAAGCATAAATAATGTTTTGATAAATGGGGAACAATTTATTGAGAATGGTGTAGTTTTAAGAAAAGGCCAGTATGAAAAGCAGTTGATGTAAAAGTATGAATATCAATATACAAAGATGCAAATACTTAACTAGGGTGATATTATGGAAAGAATTAATGCTCGTAGGGCTGCTGCAAGTAACATTGCTTTATTAGCAATAGGATGGATTTCAGCAATAGCATCATTATTTGGATATCCATTTATTTTTGGAGTGGTTGGTGTAATAATGGGAATCCTGGCAACAAAAAACGGCAGCAGGACAGGATTGGCTTTAATAGTGACAAGTATAGTTCTTATGGGTATAGGCTTGATTTTTAGCGGAGTCATAATGAATTAT
>JBMOLK010000198.1:0-8932 GCA_049325575.1 Bacillota bacterium
TTATCACGTGCAATAAACTCTGTAAGTGCAGCAGGCAGATTGTTAGGTGATATCTGTGAATGTTTTTCCGGGTGCTTATTTAGAAGAATATTTGAATATTGGGGGTTAAGTATCCAATTTTTAATACTGTCTCGTTTGAGAAAACCGTTATTATATAGATATAGAAGGCCTTCTTTAAGTAATTTGGGTAAACCACCGGTTTGTTTGTATATCCAGTCAAGAAAACTACCGGGAGCGTCCCAGGATAGTAAGCTTCTAAGCCAAATACCGGTTCCTTTTAGTGATAGGGGTTCTAAAACAATTGTCTCCAATAAAGCATTGTTTATTTTAGAAAAGCTATCAATATCTTTTTTGTCTGAAGAATAGACTACGCCAAAGCAAAAGCTCTGTTTTTGAATAAGGAGCTGACGAATAAGGTTTATCGTTGCATGATCTATATCAGGCAAATTATCCAGAATTATAATTAAACCGAACTTATTCTTCTCTTTAAGGTCCTTTTCAATAATCTTTTTAATTTGTTCATCACCAACCCTGCTTGAAAGAAGCCTGCGTTTAATATCTTCTGAAAATGCTCCATATGGTTTGGTTTTTAGTTCACGGGATGCACAAAGATGTATAATGTCAAAATTACACATCTCTGCATATGATGCCGCTTTACCAAGAAAAGCTGTTCGTCCTACTCCAGATACACCTTTTATATTTAATATACCGCAATTTTTATTTTTAAGTGCACAAAAAAAGCTTTGCAGCTTTTTTTGAGCTTCGTCTCTTTCAATCAATTGGGAGATGTTATCAAACTGAAACTCCTTTTCTATAAATGGTGCTTCTCCAACAACCTGTCCACGTCCGCGGCGTTTTGCCTCATAACAATGCCGGTCAGCAACATTGAAAAGACCTTCTGCAGTGGTAGCATCATCGGGAAAGCTGGCTACACCAATACTAAGTGATATGGTTAATGCCGGGTCACCGGGGAAAACAGTTGCATTTATCCTCTGAAGTATCTTTTGAGTACAAATAAGGGCTTGCTCTTTGTTTGTATTTGACATCATAAGGACAAACTCATCCCCACCATACCTAAAGAGTATGTCTGACTTGCGGGTTATAGCCTGCAGTAGTTGGGTAAATGTTTTAAGAACCTGGTCACCGCGTGAGTGTCCATAGGCATCATTAATACTTTTAAAATAGTCAATATCTATTACACAGATTGAGAGGGCCATACCATAGCGATTAGATCTTTCTATCTCAATAGGGAGCTGTTCATGAAGAAGTTCACGGGAATAAGCGCCTGTTAATGAATCTTTAATCAATGTTTCCTTATTAGAGCTTTGACGAAAATACGATTCATTCATAAAGCACCTCCGAAAGGATAAGGTGAACAAGTCTTCAATATTTATCGGAATAAACTTTCATAAAATTTATGAAAGTTCAATTTTTTTGATTATACGTAAATATTTTTAATATTTTGAATAAAAATTAATGATTTATCCAATATTAACCTTAAAGCACTATACATAAGGAGGAAAATATATGGGTGAAAGAGAGATATTTAACGAAATCAATGAGATTCTTACAGTCAATGGATACGATATAAGGATTAATAACTTAAACGATTTAAAAAACTTTCTAAACGAAGAAAGCAGAAGCGACAATAAAGTGTATGACGATATTAGGGCATTGTACGACCAATTTGTTATGGGAGTCGGGATGTGGTAAATGGTTATATGAATAAAAGCAAGTAGAATAAAACTATTTTGGTGTGTAAATAATTAAATATAAACTAGACAAAACATAAAGCGTATAAGCATGCAAAATATTTATCTCAATTATTTTTTGAAAGGAGGAAAATCAAATATGGAAAAGAAGCCTTTGGAAATTGAGTCGTCTTTTGATATTAATGAGGTATCATTTGAGAATGTAAACAAGGATTTTGAAAAGAAATTTAAAGACAGGTATGAAAACTCATTAAGTATGATATCCGATGATAAAGACCCTCTTACAAATGCAAGCGGTATTAACACACTTGGTATGCTTGAAAAGATGGCACAGCGCATAGAACATTATGATGAAAATTCTGATTTTGAGGATAGTTTCAATGCGATGCTAAAGGAGTATGAGCCATTTACCGAAACATAAATATTTTTTGATATGATTAATAACAATTGCGGCTGCAATAAGGATTAAGATTAACTAAAACCTTTTACAGCCGCAACCCTAAGAAACTATTACATAGCACCCATAAACTGGGATTTAACCTGCATAATTTCACTTTGATCTGCTTGCTGTGCAGGCTTGTAGTATCCTTTTTGTTCTGCTAATTTATAAAGGTCATACTGGAATGTTTCATCACTGTTTCTTATTTGCTGTAATGTCTGTCTTAACTGTTGATTTGATGACTGTGCAATTGCACTTGCATATCCTGTTAGACTACTGTTGATCTGTGATAAAATATCATTTACCATTTCTTTATCTTGCATATTATTTTCCCTCCTTAGCTTAAAAATGACATTAATTGTTGTTTTGTGTTCTTTGCATCCTGTGCAGATTTTTGAAACATTTGTTTTACCTGCGGGTCAGTTGCCTGTTGTGCATAAGTTTCCAGCTTCTTTGCAGCTGTTTCATGTGAACCGATAAGATGTCTTAAGTTTTGTAGTTCCTGTTGATTTAATTGAGCCATTGATTACACTCCTCTCATTGATTTTTCATAGTTATTTTCTATAAAAACATCAGAAAATATTCAAAAAATAATATAAAATCTGAAAAATTTTGTAACCGTTGTTCTCGTTAAATTCCATTAAAACAATTAATTGCTTCTATATTTAGACTTCTAATGGGTACATTAGAAATGAAAATAAATTTAAAATTGAAAATTAATTTAATGAGGAGAATGGATGTGGAGCTTTCACCTACTGTTTATAAACGTTTTGTACGGCCCAGTTGGTACTCAAAATTGTATATAGAAAGGCTCATTAAGGACAGATTTGACTTTGATAACAAAAGAATTTTGGATTTTGGATCAGGTGTAGGGTCAATAAGTTATATGTTTGATCCGCACGGCTATTTGGGAGTGGACTGTGACCTTGGAAGGGTAGAGTATGCCAGGGAGCTTAATCCTGACTATAATTTTGATGTTTTAGCAGGCCGCGATATACCTGTAGAAGATAGTTCCATGGACTATATTGTAATAGTATCGGTTCTTCATCACATACCGACAGAAGATCTAAGAAAGTATATAGAAGAGTTCGGAAGGATATTAAAGCCGTCCGGAAGTGTAGTTGCTATAGAGCCTTGTATTTTTAAAAACTGCTATTTCTGTAATTTTATTATGAACAAATTTGATAAGGGAAAATATATAAGGGATGAGGAAGGATATCTTGACCTGTTTAAAAATAGTGATTTTAAGGTTATGATCCACCAGAGATTTAACCAAATGTTCTTATACAATAAATTATTTTTTACAGCTTCCCGGCATTAGTACTTTTTGACGCAATACTATATCAATTTGTCAATCAATTGCCTAAAGTTAGTTTTAAGTAGTGCCGGAAAGATGTATTTCACACCATAGAATAGAAGTTTGGCAAGGAGGTAGAATATGGAGGGAAAAGTATCAACGCTAAAAGTCGCTGCAACATATATTGGTACAGTAGTTGGGGCAGGATTTGCTTCCGGGCAGGAAACACTACAGTTTTTTGCCGTATTTGGAAGTAGAGGTATAATAGGTTTATTGATAGTGACAATTTTATTTATGCTTTTTGGATATATTATTATGGATCTTGGAAGAGAATTAGGTTCTAAGTCCCATCTCGAAGTTATAAGGCATTCGGGAGGAAAGTTCATTAGTCCTCTGATTGACTTTATAATTACCTTTTTCCTGTTCGGAGCATTGACTGCAATGATAGCAGGAGCTGGAGCATTAGTAGAGCAGCAGTTTGGAATAAACGCAATATGGGGAAACTTAATAATGGGTGCAGTTACCGTCATGACAGTACTTACAGGCTTGAGAGGAGTAATTAATTCTATAAGTACAGTAGTACCTTTCCTAATAACATCTGCAATAGGTATAAGTATTGCTTCAGTAATTTTGGTGCCTCCGGCTACAGACAATATAGTGGTAGCCACAGAAGCAAGCGGACTTATAAGGAACTGGCTTTGGGCAGCCGTTCTTTATACATCGTATAATATTGTACTGGCAATTTCGGTGTTGGGGCCTCTAGGGGTTCAGGCAAGAAATAAAAATGCAATACGAAATGGTGCAATACTCGGCGGACTTGGACTTGGAGGTGCTGCACTGGCAATTTATTTTGCAGTAGCCAATAATCTTGATACGGTAAGAAATCTTGAGGTACCCATGATTTTTATTGCAAGCCGTATATCATATGTAATACAAATAGTTTATGCAATAGTCCTTATTGCGGAGATATATACCACTGCAGTAGGAAGCCTGTATGGTTTTACTGCCAGGGTAACGGATATGAATGGACCTAAAGTAAGGTATTATATAATAGGTACTACACTTTTGGCATTTGCAGCAAGTCAGCTGGGATTCTCAACTCTTGTAAAATACTTGTATCCTCTGGTAGGCTATGGAGGAGTAGTGCTTCTTGTTACACTGCTTCTGACCAGATTTAGAAGGATTAGACAGGCAGGGACATAAGGACGGATCACCATTAATAAGTCTTAAAACCTCTTGGTTTGATGAAGGAGAAAAGATGAGATGTACGTGCCGGGATATGTGAAGCTTTATAAAGAAGGTGAACTTAAAAAACGGGCTGACATGCTTATGGAAAGATTAAAAAGCTGTGTTGTTTGCCCGCATCACTGCAGGGTTGACCGACCCAATAATGAAAGGGGCTTTTGCAAGGCTGGAGGAGATATGGTAATTGACAGCTATGGTTCTCACTTTGGAGAGGAGGATGTACTCGTAGGTAAAAATGGTTCGGGTACAATCTTCTTTAGTTATTGTACATTAAAGTGCGTTTTTTGCCAAAACTGTGAGATAAGCCATTTTGGTGAAGGGTATGAGGTAAGCCCTTTAATGCTCTCTAATATCATGCTTTCACTTCAAAAAAGAGGATGCCATAATATAAACTTGGTTTCTCCTACTCATTTTGCACCGCAGATTGTTGAAGCCTTGAACATTGCAGCTAAAAATGGGCTTAACATACCCATAGTATATAATACAGGGGGATATGAGGAAATGGACACATTAAAGCTGCTTGATGGAATAATTGACATTTACATGCCCGATATAAAGTTTGGAGATAACGATAAGGCAAAGAAATATACAAAGTCTGGGAAATATTTTGATATTGTGAAGGCAGCAGTCAAAGAGATGCAAAGACAGGTAGGAGACATAAAGACTGATAACTGGGGAATAGCACAAAGAGGACTTCTTATAAGGCACCTCGTAATGCCGGAAAATCTGGCCGGAACTGATGTAATCATGAAGTTTATAGCAGAAGAAGTATCAAAAAGTGCGCTGGTTAATATAATGGAACAGTACTATCCTGCACATAAGTCATACAGCTTTGCAGAGCTTAAAAGGAGGATAACAAAAGAGGAGTATAAAAGTGCTGTTGAAAGTGCAAAGAGGGCAGGGTTAACAAATCTTATTACTTCTTAGGAAGTATATGCTACCCTGCCGGATAAACAATACTATATAAAGCCAAACAAACGGGCTGTTTGCGCAACCGCGAAGCAGATGATGATCCCTGTCACGGTAGGAACCAGGAAGGATACAAGGGGCCATTTCAGGCTTTTTGTTTCCTTTCTGATTGTCCAAAGGGTTGTAGCGCATGGAAAGTGCATCAGTGAGAAAAGCATTACGCATACTGCCGTAACCCAGGTCCATCCGTTGGCAACCAGCAAATTCCTTAAGTCTTCAAGACTTTCAAACTCAAGCATGCTTCCCTTTGCCATATAGCTCATAACCAGTATCGGTATAACTATCTCATTTGCAGGAAGCCCCAGGATAAAGGCCATCAGTATATAACCATCCATGCCCAGAAGGCTTGCAAAAGGGTCTAGAAAGTTTGCACCATGAGTCAGGAGGCTTAATCCGCCAACATGAATGTTTGCCATAATCCATATGACAAGGCCTGCAGGTGCAGCCACTGCAACAGCTCTCCCTAGGACAAACAATGTCCTGTCAAAGATAGACCTTACAATGATTTTTCCTACCTGAGGCTTACGGTAAGGCGGAAGCTCAAGGGTAAATGATGAAGGAAGTCCCTTTAATATTGTCTTGGACAATATTTTGGAAATTAAGAGCGTCATAAAGACACCAAGTATAATTACCCCTGTCAGGGCCAAAGTCGATATAACAGACTTAAAAGCTCCCGGTACTGTACCGCCAAGGAATATGGCAGCTATTGCAATGAGTGTGGGAAAGCGGCCGTTGCAAGGAACAAAGTTATTGGTTATTGTTGCAATCAAACGTTCCCTCGGTGAATCAATAATTCTACAGCCAATAACTCCGGCAGCGTTACAGCCAAAGCCCATACACATTGATAATGCTTGTTTGCCATGGGCACACGCTTTTTTAAAGAAGTTATCAAGATTAAATGCTACCCTTGGCAGATACCCCAGGTCTTCCAGCAGTGTAAACAGAGGAAAGAAGATGGCCATAGGGGGAAGCATTACAGATACCACCCATGCAAGGGTCCTATACATGCCAAGGACCAATATGCCATGGAGCCAATCGGGAGCATTAAGCCAAATAAACAGATCTGTCAGGCGTTCTTCTATAGAGAAAAGGAATGTTGCTATAAGCTCTGAAGGATAATTGGCACCTGAAATTGTAAGCCAGAATACAACGCCTAAAAGAGCTATCATCAGTGGAATTCCAAATATTCTTGAGGTTACTATGCTGTCTATTTTTCTATCAAAATTATTATATTTTTGGTTTTCGAAGGTTACTGCATCTTTACTGATTTTTTCTGCAAGACTTATGTTGCTGGATACTATTTTATCGCGAAAATCATCATGGCCTATATTATTTTCACTTAAAAGCTTTCTGGCATCTTCCAAATTCTTATGTAAGGTCTCATCCTTTAGAAGATTAAACCCCAGAAACTGATGCATTGAGTTTAATATACGCTCATTACCGTCAAGAAGTTTTATTGAAGCCCATCTGGCATTTATTTTGTCTGCCGCAAGCTCTTTTATCCTTGGTTCTACCATTGATATAGCCTTTTCGATTATTTCGTCGTACATAACCTTAATCGGCTTGTTTTTTATTGCAGAACATGCAACATTATATACAGCATCCATCAAATCCTTTAGGCCCTTACCACTTCTGGCACTGGTTCCTACAACAGGAACACCCAGACGTTTTGACAGCAGCTTTAAATCAATGTCTATCTTTTTTCTTTTAGCTTCATCCATAAGATTTACACAGACCACTACTTTATCAGTAATTTCCATAGTCTGAAGGACCAAATTCAGGTTCCTCTCAAGGCAGGTAGCGTCAGTAACCACTACAGTTGCATGAGGTCCTCCAAAACATATAAAGTCCCTTGCGACTTCCTCTTCAACCGAACTGGACATAAGAGAGTAGGTTCCCGGTATATCTACTATAGTAAAGTTATTATCCTTATGCTTGTATTTTCCCTGGGCATTTGTTACTGTCTTACCAGGCCAGTTTCCAGTGTGCTGGTTTAGTCCTGTCAGGTTGTTAAAAACAGTGCTTTTACCTACATTTGGATTGCCTGCAAGTGCTATGACGCATTCACCGGATGTATTTACTTTTACATTAAATTCGTCTCTTAGGATGCTAAGTCCGGTGGACTGACTTGTAAGTCCCATAGAAAAGTTCACTCCCAACTTTTTATTTTATAAATGGGGGGGCACGAGTACGCCCCCCAAGGTAGAAATGTCAAACCCTGACATATATGTGCGGATACAATACAATAACTTATCTTCTATTATTAATTTTACTATGTATCCGCATCAACTTATTTCCACCAGTATATTTGACGCTTCTTCCGACCGTAAGGCTATCACTGCTCCCCTAATCTGATACGCAATGGGATCACCTGAAGGGCTTCTTCTTAAGGATTCAACTTTTGTATTGTCTATGAGTCCCAAGTCCAGCATCCTTCTTCTTATATCTCCTTTGGATGTAAGCATTCTCACTGTACCGGTTCCTCCTATAGGCAGTAAATGTAACGGAATTATTTTCTCCTGCATAATTATAGCCACCTCCTGATGTTACGTTTACCGATTATATCATTCTTATAAGTTAAGGGAAAAAGTTTTTCCATAGACTAATATATGAGAAATAAAATGCAATTGTTACGAATATAAATTAAGAAAAATGAAATTTTGTTTACTGCATACTAGCTTAAAGGTTGTGATTTAATATGAAGGAAAACCAGAAGTTTCATACTGTTAGGGGATATCAGCTTCTACAACAGAATAAAAATCTTTTGACTTCAGGCATGGAAGATTACCTTGAAATGGTTTACAGAAACAGTCTTAAAGAAGGATATTTAAGAATCAGCAGATTAGCAGAGCTATTAAATGTACAGGCCTCCTCTGCTACTAAAATGGTCCAGAAATTGACCAGGTTAGGCCTTCTAAGATATCAAAAGTACGGTATAATACAGCTTACTGAAAGTGGAAAGGAAATAGGCGAATTTTTGTTAAGCAGGCATAAAATTATTGAGAAATTTCTAAAGCTTTTAGGGGTAGATGAGGAAGTGCTGGTTGAGACAGAGCTTATAGAACATAATATTAGCGTGGACACCCTACAGAATATTGATCTCTTAAATAAGTTTATGGAAGAGGAGCCAGAGTTTAAAGAAAAATTTGATAAATATAAAAAAGACTTAAGCGAAAATTCTTGATAAAAATAAGTGATATATTGATTTTTGTTTTGTTGATTTTTTTTGACTTTAATATATAATAATAGTACTATAAGATTTGGAAAACT
>JBMOLK010000199.1:0-8675 GCA_049325575.1 Bacillota bacterium
GTAAAGCAGTGTTGCTATCGCTGTTAATATGGCTATTGTGATCCTTGGTCTATCGGGTGCCAATTTTTTTCCCATACCCAGGACTGCCTGTGCAACAATTGCTACTGCCACTATCTTTAGACCATGTATCCAGCCTGCATCACCCAAGCTGAAACTTTGATACATAAGAGCAAAAAGTATGAGTGCAATTGATGAGGGCAGGGTAAAACCAATCCATGATATAATCCCCCCGAGTATGCCACCTCTTATCATACCTATCGACATTCCCACCTGACTGCTTGCAGGCCCGGGTAAAAACTGACATAGTGCAATAATATCAGCATAAGTTTTATCATCAATCCATTTTTTCTTATTGACATATTCATTCTTAAAAAACCCTAAATGAGCAATGGGTCCGCCAAAGGACGTAAAGCCTAACTTTAATGAAACACGAAGTATCTCAAATAATGTGCTCACACGTTTACTCACTGCTATCCTCCCCTTTTACATGGCATTATAATATCGCTTTACGATATCGTATTATGATAACATTGTATATATAAATAATTCATATGTAAAGCATTTTAAAGAAAAAAATTAAAAATGAGACTTAAAAAGTCTAAAAAAACATGATATAATTATAATAGTCGTATTTATACAATCCTCGTATATCATTATCCGGGTTTTTCTTAAAGTAGTTTATTAAACGCCTGCATAGTACTTACTTTTGTTTCTATTCTATTACAGTTTATTCTTGCTTAATACAAAGTAAATATTGCTCAACTTTCAAAATAAAATTGATGGGGATGATTTTATGAAGTTTAAAGTCGGAGAAGTTGTCACTTTAAAGCATTATTCAGGAAAAAAAATCAACAAGGGTTTAATAAGTAATAGCCATGATAACAGCCTCATAGTTAAACCTGATAAGGATTTTCTGGTCTATAGCTATTTTGATAATGACCCTATAGTTTTAGGCTATGAGAATGAAGAACTCATAAATATTTGTGAGGGTGTCATTACTTTTCTAAACTACAAGGAAAATTCCTTTGGACTAACTGTCAATAATATGCAATCCATAACAAATAAGAGAATTACCCAGAGGTTCCCCGTTTCCTTATGTGCCTACATAACCCACCGTAACACCCGTAACTTTGCTTATATGAGAAATATAAGTCTCGATGGTCTGTCCCTTTGCACCAAACATGAATTTGACAAGGGTGAAATATTTACAATACATACAAGCATTGAAACCATAGACCTGATATTTGATGCAAGGGTTATTTGGAAAAAAACTAGTATAGTAGGTAATGAGTATGGCCTGGAATTTCATTCCGTTGAAGAAAAGTTTGCAGAAAAAATTGAAAACTGTATTAATTTATTAAGGATAGAGCAGGAGAATGCCATAGGCAGATTGAAATACGAGTTTGAATCATATAAGAAGATACTGCAGAGTAAAGCTGTAATGAATTAGTGTGTCGCTTACCCTACCCTAGATGGTTACCTATGCTTAAAGTAAATTTCAGAGCCTCCAGGCTAACAGCCTGGAGGCTTTATAATTGATCTATAAATTGTCCCATCTTGGGTCGACATTACTTGATACAGCTCTGTAGCCCTTTGCCAGGTATATGGCATCCAGCAGTGCAATTCTTACCATAGCTTCACACACGGGATAAATCCTGGGACAAATTGAGGGGTCATTCCTTGTGTCAAACTCTACATTGACATTCTGAAGCTTATACATATTAACGGTGTCCTGCTGCACATTTATTGTAGGTGTAGGCTTAACTGCAACCCTTATCCTTATATCTTCCCCATTTGATATACCGCCAAGTATTCCACCGGCTCTGTTTGTTTTAAACCTTACTCTCCCTGAATCTTCATCAAAATAAGGTGTATCATTTGATTCAGATCCCTTCATCTTTGTGTGATCAAATCCTGCTCCGAATTCTATACCCTTTATTGCACCAATTGACATTATTGCATGCGCCAAGGTAGCCTGAAGCTTGTCAAACACAGGTTCACCCAGGCCCGCCGGAACGCCCCTTGCTATTATTTCAACAACTCCCCCGCATGAGTCTCCTTCGCCCTTTATCTTTAAGAGTTCATCCATCATTTCCTTTGCCTTCTCAAGATCGGGACAGTTTAGCTCATTTTTGCGGTAGTTGGCTTTTGCCATTTCATAAGTTATGTTTTCCGCTTTTATTCCGTGAATCTCTGTAATAAATGCGATTACATCTATCCCCATTGAATCCAGAACAGCCTTTGCTACAGCACCTCCTGCCACACGAGCTGCTGTTTCCCTTCCGGATGCACGTCCCGCACCAATATTATCTGCAAACTGACCATACTTTTTGAAGAAGGTATACCCTGCCTGGCCAGGCCTTACAACCTCTTTGTAGCTTTTATGCTTATTAAGGTGTTCATCTTCAATTACACCGTTTGGAATAATCATTCCAACAGGAGCACCTGTCGTGATATCATCCTCCATAACACCTGAGAATATATAAACCTTGTCTCTTTCTTTTCTCGGAGTATCCAGATCAGATTTGCCAGGTCTTCTTTTATCCAATTCTTCTTGAACAAAATCAGCAGTTAGCTTTATTCCCGGAGGTACACCGTCGACTATTGCCATCAAACCCCCATATAACTCCTGCGGAATATCAAGGTTTTTACGGAATCCTCCTGCATATGACTCCCCACAGGTAGTAACCCTGAATATTCTGCCGAATGAATTTCCTACCATACTACATCATCTCCCTTTAAGTATTAACTATTACCTTTTTACCGTTCTTTCGTATATTTCTCTTATCTCCTCAACTATCGGCTGTACGCCCTTATTAGAGCAGTCAACAATGACATCTGCATACTTTTCGTAAAGAGGTGTCCTCTCATTATAAAGATCGGAAAAGCTCTGTTCTGTATTTCTTGCGAAACGTCTTTCTGCGGTTATTCTTTTTTCAATTTCTTCAAGACCTAATTTTAGATATACAACAATACTGTTTTCCTTTAGATGTTCCATTGCATTACTGTTATAGACAACGCTTCCACCGGTAGATACCACGTGGTTTTCCAAATCCAACCCCAATATGGTGTTTTCCTGTATCTCAAGAAATCTTTGAAGACCGTCATTATTTACAATATCTCTAAGAGGTCTTTTTTCATTATCCAGAATTATCTTATCGGTATCAATAAACTTCATGCTCAGATTTTTAGAAAGCGGCTCACCGACAGTGGTTTTACCGGAACTTGGCATGCCAATCAATACAATGTTTAATTTTTTCATTAATGCTCCCTCACTATATACCACGTATTCTCTATATATAACAGTATTATACACGTAAATTATATAAAGCTCCAATATAAAATTATAAAATTATTAAATTATCGGCTCCAGGATTAAGACCCTGTTTTGGTCTCATAGGGCCAGTCAATTATTCCTCCCAGGTTATATACATTGGTATAACCCTTCTTTATTAATATTTCCGAAGCTGTTATACTCCGCCTTCCGCTTCTGCAATAAACAAAAACCGGTACATTTTTATCCGGCAGCTTATCTTCCGCTTCATCAGAGAGAACATCAACCGGAATCAGGATACTATCCGGGATATGCCTTTCATTATATTCTTCCTTTGTTCTTACGTCCAAAAGGACTATATCTTTTTCAGACTCCAATCTTTTCTTTGCTTCACTTGGTGCTATGTTTTTATAAGCCGTGCTTCTCCCTTCCTCCTTTATATTATCCTTTTCCGTACCTGCTCTGTAGCTTGAACAGGATACAAAGGATATTAGAAGGAAAACAGCAGTAATTATACACATTAAATATTTCATATTCTTCTCTCCCATTATTTCATCGTGCCAAATAGTGAGGCACACTAATATTATTTCCATTCTATCATATAAGATAACGAGATTTTGGGCAAAAACCTGTTTTAACTATATAAATGTGTGAAAAAATTTTGTATAATCTAAATAGATATTATTTTATAATTTTCGCCTGAAAATAGCAAATACTATATATATAAGGGATGATAAAATGATGAATGAGGCACCTTTTATAGTTAAGGATTTTTTAAGCTATATGGAAACTATTAAAGGTAAGTCAAAAAATACTGCCCATGAATATTATTATGACTTAAGGCTTTTTCTCCGCTTTATAAAGATATATAAGGGATTGGAAGATTCAAAGAAGGATTTTGAGCAAATTCATATATCCGACGTGAATATTGATTTGATAAAAGAAATATCATTGAGTGATCTTTACTCATATATGTCATTTTTAAGCCGTGAAAGGGATAATAGTTCCAGCTCCAGGGCCAGGAAGGTTGCAAGTATAAAGTCTTTTTTTAATTACCTTACAAACAAGGCAAAGCTTCTAGAATATAATCCTGCAAGTGAGCTTGAATCACCCAAGATACTAAAGAGGCTTCCAAAATATTTAAATATTGAAGAAAGCAAAAAGCTTCTAGGCTCAATTGACGGTGAGCATAGAGAACGTGACTTTGCAATTATTACACTGTTTTTAAACTGCGGATTAAGGCTTTCGGAACTTGTTAACATCAATTTAAACAGAATTAAGAATGATACACTGACGGTTATAGGTAAGGGTGACAAGGAAAGGACCATATATCTTAACACCGCTTGCATTAAAGCTATAGAAGCATATCTAAGGGTACGCCCTGTTGATGGTGTAAAAGACAGGAATGCACTTTTTTTAAGTGAAAGAAAACAAAGGATAAGCAATAAAACTGTTCAGCATATTGTGAAAAAATACATAAGGGCATCGGGGCTTGATCCTGAAAGGTATTCTACCCACAAGCTCCGACATACTGCCGCCACCCTTATGTATAAGCATGGCAAGGTTGATATAAGAGCGCTTCAGGAAATACTTGGTCATGAAAGCATATCTACCACCGAAATATATACCCATGTTGATAGCCAGCAGCTTAAGAATGCAGTGGAAAGCAACCCTTTGTCGGAGTATGTTGATAAACATGAAGAAAAAGATAAAAAGTAGAGCTAATTTATAATATTGGAAACCTTATGCACCCTTTTTAAGTCTAATACATTAGATTGATATTTATTCGCCAAAATATACGAAATATTGACACTGGGTATATTTGAATTATTCACTGTATTGGATTATACTTTGTATTGGATTATACTTTAGAGATAACGAACTGTAAAGATAAACATATAATTCGCTCCGCTAATTTGATACAAATGGCGGGCTCATCTTGTTTATCTACTTTTACAGTTCGATCTCTATAATGTGCTTGTAAATAATTATATTAAATAAATTGGAGTATGTGTTATGAATTTTAGGAAGTTTAGCTTGATTGTATGTTCTGTTCTTTCGAGTTTTATGTTCTGCCTGGGGTTGTTAACCCTTTTATATATTAACTTAAGTGCCGACAGAGAGAAGCCAAGGGATAGCTCTCAGGCATTTATACATGAAATTTTACAGCCCTTCAAACCGGCTGTTGAGGATATAAATGTTCTGGTTTTAGGCGGAGACAAGGTTAATAAGAATACCGACACCATTATGCTTGTGAACTTTAACCCTTCAACTGCCAAGATAAGTATTCTCTCTATTCCCAGGGATACAAAGGTTAGACTAAATGGTTCCAAGGCCAAAATAAACGCGGCTTATCCAAAAGGCGGAGCGGAGCTTGCAGTTGAGACAGTAAGCCAGCTTCTTGGAGTGGATATTGAATACTATGTTTTTGTCAATACATCTGCTTTTAGAAAAATAATAGATAAATTAGGCGGCGTAGATTACTATGTTCCGGTAGACATGGACTATGACGACCCTATCCAGAATCTTCATATCCATTTTAAAAAGGGCAAGCACCACTTTAACGGTGCCCAAGCCGAGCAATTTATGAGGTTCAGACATTATAACAACAATAAGGTAAACAAGTACTATGACGGAAGTGACCTGAAAAGAATTGATGCCCAGCAAAATTTTATAAAAGAGCTTGTACGCCAAAAGGCAAATCTGCTTTATATAACAAAGCTAAATGATATTCTTAGTGTAGTTTTTAACAATATAGAAACCAATCTGACTATGAGCGAAGTTTTGAAAATGTCGGGAAATATAAGCAAAATCAATGCAGATCAGATAAACATGTTCAAAGTGCCAGGTGAATCGAGGCGTGATGGTGCCTGGTACTATGAAATAGATTCGGTAGAGACTGATAAAATAATAAATGAACACTTCAGTTCTAAAGATGCCCAATAATTGAATAATAATTATAAGGGTAAATTAAGCCATCTTGTGAGCTGAGTTAATTGTTTAATTTTATAGAAGATGTTTTGTTATACATTTTAAAGTTGATAGACTGCTTTGGTTATTGGGGTATCGGACTGGGTATGCTTCTTGAAAGCGCATGTATACCCATTCCAAGTGAGCTAGTTCTTCCTTTGGGAGGCTTTATGGTATCTGAAGGAAGAATAACCATGCTGGAAGCTAATATATCTGTTGCTGCAGGAAGCATGATAGGCTCTCTGGCAGCTTATGCCATAGGCTATTTGGGCGGAAGACCTTTTATACTAAAATACGGCAAATACTTCTTTATATCTGAAAAACACTTTTACATGGCAGAAAAGACCTTTAACAAATATGGTAGTATAGCAGTATTCTTCGGTCGACTCCTGCCCGTCATAAGAACTTTTATTTCACTTCCGTCAGGTATAGCCAAAATGGACATTAAAAAGTTTTTGTTATATTCCCTGCTTGGTATGGTGCTTTGGAATTATTTACTTATATATATTGGGTTTAAATTCGGCCAAAACTACGAATCTGTTGTAAGACCCATATTTCACAAATTTGAATATGCTGTTATTGGATTAATTGCATTAGCTTTTTCATATTTAATCTATAAGCTTTATAAAACGACAAAAAAAGCGGCGTGAAAAATTTTCAACCGCTTTTTCTTCTTTTGCTTTTTTTTTATTTTATCTTCACTGTTTTTACCCACTCTATAAAATCATAGGGAGATTCAAAAGATTTATCGGGATTTAGATTTTTAAGTTCTTCCGAAGCAGTTGATGACCATAAGGCAAGTACAGATGTCACTCCTGCTGCTTTACTTGCCAATACATCCACCTCAAAATCTCCTGTATAAACACTCTCATGAGGGCTTACACAAAGCTTCTCCAAAACCTTAAGTATACCTTCCGGATCAGGTTTTGGCTTTGTAGTATCATCACCTGACAGCACCACATCAAAAAAGCCGCTTAAATTAAGTTTTTCAAGTATTATTTTTGATACTCTAAGGCCCCTTCCGGTAAAAAGTCCAACCTTTATGCCGGTTTCCCTTAAATACTTTATAAGCTCATAAATACCGTCAATAGGCTTTACAAACTCGTTGAATTTTTCACTAAAAAATCTTACGTATAACTCAACGCCCTTTTCACCATTCTGTTCATCTAAGAGATTTCTCACTATTTGTGTATCAACAGGTCCAAACTCCCTTGAAACATCATCATCGGACAATTCCTTCCCTGTTAATTCCCTTACAATCTCCTTAATTGCCACTATGGTTAACGGCACAGTATCTGCCAGCGTACCATCCAGGTCAAAAACTACAGCCTTTATATCCATCGTAAAAAAACCTCTTTTCTATCTCTTTATATCACCCAAAAAAGTTTTATAGGCTTTATATGCCATATAAACGTCAACCTTGCTTGTTACCTCAAAGGGTGCATGCATTGATAAAACTGCGACACCACAGTCTATAACATCCATACCCATATTGGCTAAAAACTGGGCTATTGTTCCTCCTCCGCCCTGATCAACCTTACCCAATTCGCCTGCTTGCCAAATGATTTGATTGTTGTTAAAGAGCCTTCTTACTTCTCCCACAAACTCTGCGCTGGCATCGCTTGCACCTGCTTTTCCCCTGGCCCCGGTATACTTCTGAAGTACTATACCTTTACCAATAAAGGCAGAGTTCAACTTATCGTACACTCCCTCGAAGTTTGGGTCTATTGCCGCGTTTACGTCTGCTGACAGCACCTTTGAATTGGAAAGACACCTTCTTAGTATGAGGTCAGAGTATTTATCAGTACTAAGAGCACAAATATCTGCAATAAAGTTCTCAAGAAAACTTGACTGTGCCCCGGTGTTCCCCATGCTACCTATCTCTTCCTTATCTGTAAGGACGCATACAGCTGTTCTATCTACCTTATCCAAATCAACCGTTGATCTTAACGAGGTATAGGCACACACCCTGTCATCCTGGCCGTAAGCACCCACCATACTTTTGTCAAAGCCTACATCCAGGGCTTTAAATGCAGGAACCATTTCAATTTCAGCAGACAGGAAATCCTCTTCCACAATACCGTATTTATCATTAAGGAGCTTAAGTATGTTAAGTTTTACTTTTTCCTTGACCTTTTCGTCTTTATAAGGAATGGAACCGGAAAGAATATTTAAACCTTCTCCGGTAATGCCTTCGCTCATCTTTTTTTGCATCTGGTCTGCTGCAAGGTGGGGCAGTAAGTCCGTAATGGTAAACACAGTATCTTTTTCATCTTCACCTATAACAATCTCAACTACACTTCCGTCCTTTTTTACAACTACTCCATGCATTGAAAGCGGTATGGTAACCCATTGATATTTCTTGATTCCTCCATAATAATGGGTCTTTAAAAATACCATATCGTTTGTCTCATACATTGGATTTGGCTTA
>JBMOLK010000200.1:0-60932 GCA_049325575.1 Bacillota bacterium
TGTACTATTTCAGAATTCCCAAGAATAAGGCATCCGGAGTATACAATGTATGGGTTGAAGCAGCTAAAACAAATTATGAAGGAAGTCAAGGGAACACGACTTTTGTAGTAAGGTAGCTATGGATCGAACATCAGAAAATACATAAGAATGGACTGAAAGGGCCAAGATAATTAAGGATAAAAAAAAGATCACTGAAAGTACAGCATTTTTGGCCGAAGAATGCTGTACTTTTTTTATACTTCTTTGATCAAACTATTTATCCCTACTCAATTGTCCCACCATGACTGATCGTCCGTGTACCATTTGATAGTTTCTAAAATTCCTTCATTAAGACAATAATTACATGACCATTTTAATTCGTTCTTTATTTTTGTACTGTCCAGTGCGTATCGTTTATCGTGGCCTGGCCTGTCACTTATCCTTATTACGGCTTCTTCAGACTTCCCCAAGCTCCTTAGAATAAATCTGGCCATATCAATATTTGAAATCTCCTCTCCGCTGCCAATGTTATAAATTTCTCCGGGAGTTCCGTCAAATAGTGCTTTAATAATTGCAGAACTGTGATCAATTACATGAATCCATTCCCTTGTATTGGAGCCATCTCCATAAATCGGTATTGGTTCATCTTTTATTGCCTTTGTAATACAAGTTGGAATAAATTTCTCCTTGTTTTGATAAGGTCCGTAGTTATTACAGCACCTTGTAACTATAGCAGGAAAACCAAATGTTTTTGAAAAGGCTCTAACCATCAGATCAGCCCCGGCTTTTGAAGCTGAATAGGGACTGTTTGGCAGTAAGCTTGAATCTTCCGAAAAATAATCCTTAAAATTATCAATGCTTCCGTACACTTCATCTGTTGAAATCTGCAAAAAACGTTTATTATCACTGCTATTCCCGCTCCAGAATTTTCTTGTGCACTCCAGCAAATTCAAAGTTCCCATCATATTTGTTTCACCAAATATCCACGGCCCGATTATGCTATTGTCTACATGGGATTCAGCTGCAAAATTGACTATATATTGCGGATTATATTCATTTAATACCCGGTTAACCAGTTCTTTATCGCAGATATCACCTTTGACGAAATAATACCCCGGATGCTCCCCAACTTCCTTTAAATTATTAAGGTTTCCTGCATATGTGAGCTTATCTATATTTATCAAAATAAAGTCCTTGTATGTTTCTAAAAAAAATTTTATGAAATTACTACCTATAAAACCTGCTCCACCTGTTACAAGTAAAACATTCACTACTTTTAACCTCCCTTGGTCTGTATTCCTCCTTATTAAGGTAACGCACTAAAGTACTAACGGTTCTTATTAATACTATATATGCACATCACAGCAGCTTTATGTAAACTTATGAATTAACAATCAAAGACCTATATACATAATATTTGTGTTTATAAAAAGGGTGCATTATTTTCTGAATATTATTTTCTGTAACAATATCAATTTAAAAAACATACTTTAATATGTAGCTATTATGTTAACAAAATCATGAATGGAGTGGAAATTATGGTTCCACCCCGTTTTCAATACGGATTGGAGCATTAAAAATCACAGTTTTATATTGCAAATTCAAACAATTAAAAGTTATAACTTTTTTAAAAGTTTGAAAGGAGCTGCAGAATGGAGATTTATGAACCTTTTGTAAAACCTGTTTATGTAACTCAACCTTTGCTGCCTGATTTAAAAGATATTAATGAGATGATAGAAACAATATGGGAAAGTAATATGCTAAGTAATAACGGAAATATGGTAAAACGTTTGGAAAGAGAACTTGCCGGTTATCTTAATGTAAGCTATCTCTCACTCTTTTCAAGCGGCACAGTTGCGCTGCAGCTGGCATGCAAAGTTTTAAGACTTTCGGGTGAAGTAATAACCACCCCCTTTACCTTTGCAGCTACCGTTCACTCACTTGCATGGAATAATATTAAGCCTGTTTTTTGTGATATTGAGGAAGATACTTTTAATATAAACCCGGATCTTATTGAATCATTAATAACACAGGAAACTACAGCCATTATGCCTGTACATGTTTTCGGAAAACCTTGCAAGGTAAATGATATTCAATTAATTGCAGAAAAATACGGTCTTAAGATTATATATGATGCAGCCCATGCCTTTGGGGTAAAAATTGGAGGAAAGCCTATAGCTTCCTTTGGTGATATATCGATGTTCAGCTTACACGCAACCAAAGTCTACCATACTATCGAAGGAGGAGCTTTAACCTTTAATTCCAATTTTCATAAAGAAAGAGCGGATTCATTAAGAAATTTCGGAATACGCAACAACGACAGTGTGATAGAACCGGGAACCAACGGAAAGTTAAATGAGGTTCAGGCTGCTGTGGGTATTTTGCTTCTTAGAAAGGTGGAAGATGAAATAAAAAGAAGGAAGGAAATCACAAATCTTTATCGGGAAGTTTTGAGGGAAGTACCGGGAATTAAGGTGGATAAGGATATTGAAGGAGTAACACACAATTATCCATATTTTGTTATAAGGGTTGATAAATCAGAGTATGGACTATCCTGCAATGAACTTTGTGAGAAATTAAAGGAATATAATGTTTTCCCACGAAGATACTTCTACCCTCTTTGCAGTAACTATCAATGCTACAGCAACATTCCATCAGCAGCAAAATCAAGACTCCCCGTAGCTAATAAGATAGCTGAAACCGTCCTTTCACTGCCTCTTTATGGGAGATTGCGGGATGATGACGTCATAAAAATTTGTGACATCATTAAAGGTATCCGGACCAGTATTTTGCACTAACATAGTTGTTAAAGCGTTAGATATGTCAAACATATCTAGAAGATGAGGTTGATTATGAAAGATATAGTTATAATAGGTGCTGGAAACTTTGGTAGAGAGGCAGCACAGATTGTAGAGGATATTAATCTTGATAAAAAGGAATGGAATTTAATTGGGTTTATCGATGAAACCCAAGAGAAACATGGGACACTAGTAAATGATATTCCGGTACTTGGCGGATTTGACTGGCTTAAAGAAAATTTGTCTAGCCGCATTTATGCTGTCTGTGCAATTGGTAACCCCAAGGATAAATATAATGTAATAAAAAAGGCTTCAGCTTTTGGAGTTGATTTTTGTAATCTAATACACCCTTTGGCCAAGATCAGTAAGTATGTTCAACTCGGAACAGGTTGTATTATTTGTTGGAACGCATTTCTATCCGTGAACACCAAAGTTGGTAACCACGTATCAATAAACCCAGGCTGTGGGGTTGGCCATGACACAGTTATCGGGGATTACTCTTCCCTATACTGGAGTGTGACTATATCTGGGAATGTACAGATAAATGAGGGCTGCGAGATTGGATCAAATGCATCCATAATTCCAAGAAGGGTTATTGGTGAATGGAGTATTATCGGTGCAGGAGCCGTAGTAGTTAAAGACTTACCCGAAAACTGCACGGCTGTAGGTGTACCTGCAAAGCCAATCAAGTACTGTAATCAAAATTAGTAGTTATAACGGTTGTAAATTTTAAAATTTTCTTTAAATATTAAAAAGGAGAGAAAAGACATGATGCCTGCATTTATAAGCTATGTAACATTTAACAGAATGGGATTAACAGTCAGAAACTTAAATTCACTTCTAAAAACCACGGATGATTTTGAACTTAACATTATAGATAGTAATTCAAAAGATGATACATGGGACTTCATCCAAAGCTTAAGTGACAGCCGTATTAAATCAATAACGCGGCTTCCGGAAAATAAGGGACCAATTTATGCTTTAAATTACAACCTTGCTAAAAGAAAGCCCGGGCAGTATTTTATCACACTGGATAGCGATGTACATATATACACCCCTGATTGGATTTCCCGGTTTATGAAGGTATTTGACACATTCCCTGATGTTGGTCTGTTAGGCGTTACGCGGCCAAAACCATATTTACCCTACATTCCTCCGGTTAAACCCATCAAAAAGGATGGAGTGAGTTATCTGCAATTAAGTAACAGCTTTATAGGAGTACCTTCTGGCTTTGTCCATGGATATTGCCAGTGTCTTAGACCTGAATTAATTGACATGATAGGTTACTGGAGTGAAGAATGTGGGGCTGGAGATGCCGAACTATCTATTCGTGTGAACAGGTATACTCCTTTTAAGGCAGGATTTGTGACAGATATCAAAATCGATATGTATCAATCTATAACATGTGAAAAATGTGAGGGTCAAAAATGGTGTAAACTTGATAGAAGTAACAATACATGCTTTAATATCCATACTGCCAAACATAAAAATAAAGAGTTTGTATTATGGAATTTTTGGAAGTATTTCTTGTTTTTCAATGAAATTGAGATTGGAAAACGGTCAGCATATTGCGCCTCGATACACGATGCTGATTCTATTAAGAATCATAAATATAACCATAAGTGGGCGCAGGAGAATTTCGACTTCTATGCTAGAAATTCCAATTAATCAGCTATAAATTCGGCAGCATGACCATTAAAATAATCTTTTTATACGAATTAAATATACATAGGTATTAAACGAAATTTAATTTTATAATTTGTAAGGAGGAATGTTGGAAAAAATGGTTTGAGGAGTACAAATACTATCTAATTTAGGGTTTAAAGCAACTATATAAATATAAAACTTAAGTAAATTTGCACATAGCCTTTTCATCTTATATCTATGAACCCACCAATGTATCAAGTTTCATCTACTCATAAAATCAAACCTTTCTTTTTTTGTTGATATTATGATACAAAATGCAGTAATTTACTTTATATCTATAAATCATGGTAAATGGATAAGTTGATACCTAAATTATATAGAATTTTAAAGTTTGCTAAAATTTTTTTTAGGAGGATGGTATGATGATCAGGAGAACTTTTCTTAGAGGACAAATATTGCTTTTATTACTGGTTTTTCTTTCTGTAACACTTCTTGGAAACATTAATATTTCAGCATCTACTGCTTATACGGGTATGAGGAACATATCGTCATTGGAACTTGTAAAGGATATGAGACTTGGGTGGAATTTAGGTAATACACTTGATGCCATCGGTGGAGAAACCAACTGGGGAAATCCCAGAACAACAAAGGCAATGATTGATAAAGTAAAGGAAATGGGTTTTAATACTGTAAGATTCCCTGTAACCTGGGAAGGTCATGTTGGACCAGGTCCAAGCTATACTATTGACCAGACATGGCTCAATAGGGTTGAGGAAGTAGTAAATTATGCTCTTGACAACAATATGTATGCTATTATCAATCTCCACCATGAGAATTCATGGCTTAGGCCTACATATGCCAGTGAAGAACAAAGCAAAGCAAAACTCACAAAAATCTGGGAACAAATTGCAAACCGTTTTAAAAACTATGGGGATTATTTGATTTTTGAAACTATGAACGAGCCGCGCGTAGAGGGTTCACCTAATGAATGGTCGGGAGGATCATATGAAAACCGTCAAGTAATTAACAGCTTCAATTTGGCTGCTGTTAACACAATCAGGGGTACTGGTGGAAATAATGCAACCAGGCATATAATGATACCAGCCCATGCTGCGTCTGCCATAGATGTTGCACTAAACGATCTGGTCATCCCAAATAACGACAGTAGAATTATTATTTCCATACATAACTACTCACCATATTATTTCGCTATGGATGTCAACGGAACTTCAAGTTGGGGAAGTTCTTCCGATAAATCTTCACTTGCAGCTGAATTTGATGCACTTTATAATAGATTTGTCAAAAATGGAAGAGCGGTAGTCATTGGTGAATGTGGTACTATTAATAAGAATAATGAGCCTGCCAGAATAGCTCATGCAGAATTTTTTGTTAAAGAAGCAAGAGCAAGAGGTATTACCCCTATTTGGTGGGACAATGGATATTCTGCTCCAAACAGATCAGAATCATATGGTTTATTAAACAGGACTGCTCTTACATGGTATCATCCTGAAATTGCCAATGCCCTTGTGAGGGGCTCTGGTGGTGCTTCAAGCACTCCAATTCCAACTCAAACTCCAATTCCAACTCCAACTTCAACAAAAACAGAGGTGGTGTATGGGGACCTTAATGGTGATGGTGTAGTTAACTCAACTGATTATACCTTAATGAAAAGGTATTTATTAAAAATCATTAATGTGTTTCCTGTTTCAAACTATATGACAGTGGCAGATCTAAATGCCGACACAGTAATTAATTCGACCGATTACACTTTGCTTGGAAGATTTATATTAGGTATTATAACTGAATTCCCTGCCGCTAAGGTAACTAATTAAACCCCCACATCTGGTATTATACATAAATATATCCGCGACTGTTGATTCAGGCTATATAGGACCATATGGAACACTTTATTTCATAAGCACCGAACCCTGGTGAGTTATCAGGAACACACGGTGCTTAAATTTTTTTTTAAAGGTGCATCATTTAAATATAGCCTCATACGCTTCCACAACATACCCTCCTCCTTTACTGTATTGCCATTGAATAGGAATTTGCCTACACAAAGACCCAGATATAAAATAATAAATTTCTAAGAATTTTCTGACATAAAATTCTTTTTCCTTCGAATTTTACACTTAGAAGAGGTACTAATAGTATATTGATGCCAGATAATTTACTATTAAAACGTAGAATTTTTTGTGTTATGTAATAAAAAAGTATCATATTATTTTAAGGAGGAAAGGTTATGCACTTATCCAAAATTATGAAAAGGTGTGCTGCTATGGTATTATCTGTTTCTTTGCTTGCAGGATTAATATATCCAGTACAAAAAGCTGATGCAGCACTAACAAGCGGCAGCAAGTTTTTAGGAAACATTATTGCCAGCAGTGTTCCATCCAACTTCGGTACATACTGGAACCAGGTGACACCTGAAAATTCAACCAAGTGGGGCTCTGTTGAGTCAAGCCGGGATAGTATGAACTGGAGTCAGGCAGACATGGCTTATAATTATTCAAAAAGTAACGGGATGCCGTTCAAGTTCCATACACTGGTATGGGGAAGCCAGGAGCCTGGGTGGATAAGCGGACTTCCCGCTGCTGACCAGAAGGCAGAAGTTTTGGAGTGGATGGATGCCACAGCAGCAAAATATAAAGATGCAGAGTTTATAGATGTTGTTAATGAACCTCTACATGCCAAGCCTTCTTACAGGTATGCAATAGGCGGGGATGGAGCTACAGGTTGGGACTGGGTAATTTGGTCCTTTGAGGAAGCAAGGAAAAGATTTAGCGGAAAATTACTTATAAACGAATATGGAATAATAAGTGATCCTAATGCAGCATCTCAATATATAAGGATAATAAACTTGTTAAAAGAGAGAAATCTAGTAGATGGAATAGGAATACAGTGTCACCAGTTTAACGTGGATACTGTTTCTACAAGTACTATGAAGACCGTTCTGGATATGTTAGCAGCAACAGGACTGCCTATATATGTATCAGAGCTTGATATTACAGGTGATGATAATACTCAGCTACAAAGATACATGGAAAAATTCCCTGTTTTATGGGAACATTCAGCCGTTAAGGGTGTAACATTATGGGGATGGATAGAAGGACAGACATGGAAACCGAATACACACTTAATTACCTCATCAGGTGTTGAACGTCCTGCTCTTAAGTGGTTAAGAGGATACCTGGGCGGTTCAACCGTCTCACCATCACCATTTACATCATCACCTTCTCCAACCAGAACACCGGACAATATGCAAAGAAACGCTTTTTCAATACTGGAAGCTGAAAATTACAGCAGTCTTAGCTCTTCAACCATCGAGACCATAGGTACTGCCAATAACGGAAGCGGTTTGGGCTATATTGAAAATGGCAACTATGTAGTGTATAATAATGTTGACTTCGGAAGCGGTGCATCCTCATTCAAAGCCCTTGTTGCATCTGCCGCCACTACAACTACTAATATAGAGATACGGTTAAATAGTGCAACAGGTACCCTTTTAGGTACCCTGGCAGTGGCATCCACTGGAGACTGGAATATCTACCAGGAGCAGACCTGCAGCGTTAACGGCGTTACAGGAGTAAATAACCTCTACCTTAGGTTTACAGGACCTGTCAATATAGACTGGTTTACATTTTTAGCGGGAACTAACACTTCACCAGTACCGACACCAACACCAACACCGACAGGTGGAACAATAAAATATGGCGATTTGAATGGAGATAATAATGTGGATTCCACAGATCTTACACTTATGAGGAGATACATCCTTAAAATAATAACTACTTTACCATCACCAAACGGCCTTAAAGCCGCAGATTTAAACGGGGATGGCCTGGTAAATTCAACTGACAATACTTTACTCAAAAGATATTTGCTTAAAATTATAGACAGATTCCCGGTGGAAAACTCACCTGTTATTTCGCCGTCACCGGTTATCAGTCCTTCGCCTACAGCAACTATAAATCCTAATAGTAAACTTGTTGCCCTGACATTTGATGATGGACCGGACACTCAACTAACGGCCCTTGTGCTTGACAAATTGGACAAATATAATGTTGATGCAACTTTCTTTATGATTGGACAGAGATTGAATGACTCCACAAGTGCTATTGTAAAAAGAGTTGTTGATTCAGGATGTGAGATCGGAAATCATTCATGGGGCTATTCAGGTATGGCTGGCATGTCATTCGAAGAAGTGAAAAAGTCTGTTGATGATACAACTGCAGCTATTCAAAAATATTCCGGAACAACGCCTAAGTTTTTCCGTCCGCCTTACCTTCAAACAAGCAGTACAATGTTTGATGCTATTGATTTACCATTTGTAAGCGGTGTTGTTGGTAACGACTGGGATCAATCTACAACTGCCCAAACCAGAGCAAACCTCATAATAAATGGAGTAAGAGATGGTTCAATAATTCTACTGCATGATGTTCAGCCTTTACCACACCCAACACCTGAAGCTCTTGATATAATAATTCCTGAACTTAAAAGACAGGGTTATGAATTTGTAACTTTGAGTGAATTGTTTAGAAGAAAAGGTGTTGCACTAAATCCGTCCGATAATAAGTTTTATGTTAATGTACCGTAAAGTTTCTATTTATTTATAAATTTAAAAGAGTGGTTAAATTTTTTATTAAACTTAACCACTCTTTCATATGTTCTAATTTATATCGGAATCTTTGAAATTATCTTAAGAATATACCTTTTTAATATAGTCAAGTCTGTAGAATTAATTTCGCCGTCTCTATTAAGGTCGGCTGCACCAATTTTATCTTTAACCGGTAAACCAAGTATAATTTTAATAATATATCTTTTCAATAGCGTATAATCAGTAGAATCGATATTACCGTCACCGTTTAGGTCTCCTGCAGTCACTGGAGGTGTAGGCTGCGGAGTAACATCCCCAACCGGATAGGTTTTTAAATCCGGCAGCTCGTCAAGAGTAATTACATAATCATGATTAAATACTTTCTTCATGTGGTCAAGGCTGTTCTCCTGTGTTTGGAAGCCGTGCCAGGTACAGAACCAACTCCAGTGAGCCCCATAACCAATGAGATTTTCAGGGTCAGGTATGGGTCCGTTTTCAGTCAGTGCAACAATCTTTTTATCACCTACAATAGAAACAAGCCCATCATATCTTCCAATAACAGGGTTGTAATTAAAAGCACCTGGATAGGAATCATACCCTATAATGTCAACATACTGATCTCCCGGATACCAGTCAGCTTCCGGGGTTGACCACACCCATATCAGGTTATTAAGCTTATGATGGTTTGTAAGACGCTCATACATCAGTATGTACAGCTTTTTACAGGGCTCTGCCCCCTTTGCTCCCCACCAGAACCAACCTCCTCCTGCTTCGTGAAGCGGCCTCCAAAGGACTGGAACATTAGCAGCCTGGAGTTTCTTAAGCTGAACAGCAATTGCATCAATGTCCCTTATTAAAAGCTGATAATCCAAAGAACCTGGATTATTCATTGCATAAGCTATATCAAACGTGGTTGCCCTGGTATAAAAGCCAGACCACCACATCTTGTCCGGTGCCTGATTTATTAAATCTTTTGGAGCATTCCAATGCCAGCAGAAAGTGACTATCCCCTTATTCTTTGTCCACCATTCAATGGCTTTTTCTGCTTCTGTAGAACTTGTTCTGAACTCAACCCTTGAGGGTGAATAATCCATCATATCAAATCCCATAAGGGCGGGTTTTTTTCCGATATTGCTGTCATACCATGAGAGATTGCTTATCTCCTGCTGACCTGAAATATTTTTTTTACCATATGTATCAACCAAATAGCTCATCAGTGCCTTGGCTTCATAGGTTGCATTGGGGTTTACCAGAGCTTTTGTGACCTGGTGAGGCGCAGAAATTGAGGCTTCCTGTATTCTTATATAATCAATTTCATACCAGCCCCAATTCTTATCTATCTTGATGGAATTCGAACCTGAATTGAGATAAACTTTGTTTGCAGGTATTTCTATAAAACCTGTGGTTTCTTTAAGGGAAACTTCTCCGGCCGGTGTATTGTTTACAACAAGGCTGCAAACTTTGCTGCCATACGGTGCATTATACCTAACGGAGAGAGAATATAAACCTGCTGCTGCGATGTTGACATTGATAGTCACCGAATCACCATCAGTATCAAAACCCGTTACATACCCTGAACCGGAATAACCTGGGCTGGATGTGCTTTTTACTGTTCCAGTAAGAATCCCGTCTTCAGCCTCATAAATGCTCGCCGAAGTCTCTGCAACACTGATTACTGTCTGTGATAAAACAGCAGTCAGGAGCATTGTCAATACCACTGCAAGAATAACTGCTTTTCTCATAAATACATAATCCTCCTCGTCAAATCAAATAAAAAAATATATATTTATCTAAAGAGATAGAACTGTAAAAGTAGATAAACAAAATGAGGAAGCCATTTGAGTCAAACAGGCTTAAGCGAATCACATATTTATATTCAAAGTTTGCTATCTCTAAATTATGAAGCTCCAGAAATAAATGTTATAACTTAATATTATGATACCATTATATCCCAACATCGCAACTATAACAAGTCTCTGGGAGCATACTTAATTTTATATGCGTAAGATATATTATTTTACGGGCCAGGATCTGAATAAATATAGAAATTTTGTTAACTTGCCCATAACTCTTTAACTGTTTATGTCGATAAATTTATCATATAAATTAAAATAATAGTTAAAAAAATCATAGATTATTCCCCTAAAAATTATTCTATATACGCATATACACCATGTGGGAAATGAGGTGAATGTTCCAGGTGAAGCTGTTTTATAAAAATACCTCCTCTGATTCCGGAGATTTGACAACATCAATTATTGAAAGAATCAAGGAAGGGGACTTGACTTTAAAAGATAAATTTATCAATGACCATTTAAACTATATATCTAAAACAGTATCCAACTTGCTTGGAAAGTGTATTGACAGTAAAAACAGTGAAGAGCTAAGCATAGGACTAATGGCTTTTAATGAAGCAATAGAATTTTTCGATCCGGAAAGAAACAAGAATTTTTATAAATACTCAAATATGATTATAAATCATAGGATCATTGACTATATAAGAAAAAATAAAAAACATAATAATGTCTTACCGTTTTCATATTTAGAACAGAACAATACTTTTAACCCAGAGTATTTAATATCTGATTCTCATTCCCAGTACGAAAAAATTGAGGTTAAGGAAGAATTAATTTCTTTTCAGCACCAATTGATGGATTTTGGGTTTACATTAAAGGAATTGGTTTTAAGCTCTCCAAAGCATAAAGACTCGAGGCTGCTATCCATA
This sequence comes from Bacillota bacterium, assembly GCA_049325575.1. Classification (GTDB taxonomy): domain Bacteria; phylum Bacillota; class Clostridia; order Acetivibrionales; family Acetivibrionaceae; genus JBMOLK01. The sequence goes on from JBMOLK010000200.1 coordinate 11,750, forward strand.
AGAATTGCACGGGTTATAGCTAATAATGAAGAAATATACTGTAAAATGATTAAAAAAAAGAGAATCCCATTAACTGAATTACTTAAATTAATAAAAGTAAACAGGAAAACCATTTCCAGAAACAGGGTTTTCATCGTAGCTGTAAGTTTAATTTTAAGAAGCAATCTTGAGAATCTCAAAGAGTTTATTAATGGGGTTGAAGAAGTGGGTGAGAAATATGAGTGAATTTGGTACTATAGTTGGATTTGAAAAAAATGAGGCTATTGTGATGACTGACAGCTGTTCATTTATAAGAGTAAGAAAAGAAGATGACATGTTTTACGGACAAAATCTGCTTTTGGAAAATGACGATATAATAGGTTCAAAAAAAACTTCAATGAAATATTATATTTTAATTGCGGCAAGTATTGCGGCAGTATTTGTTTTAATTTCATATTTTAAATCTTTTTACACCAATGATATATATGCCTATATAAGCATTGATATAAACCCCAGCATTGAGCTAATGGTAGATAAGGATTACAGGATAATGGATGTAAGCTCCAAAAATGAAGATGCCAATACATTGATTAAGGAGCTTAGGCTTAGAAACCTATCCATATATGATGCACTGGAAAATATAGTTGAAAAGTCAAAAGACCAAGCTTTTATCAAACCAAACAGTAAGGAGAGTTTTATATTAATTTGTGCAGCTTTAAATAAGGATTCTAAAGAATATAGAAAAGACAGTGTTGAAGCTGGGAACAGGCTTAATATACTATTGAGCGAATTAAAAATGAATAGGGCTATCTTAGAGTCAAAAAGCATTCGGTATCAAATTATCAAGGTACCGGAAAGCTATAGAAAAAAGTCAGCTGAAAACAATATATCCATGGGAAGATATCTGATTTTTGAAAAAGTCAGGGAGAAAGGTATTAAAATCTCCATAGAAGAGTTAAAATCGGGCAGCATAATTGATATTTTGGATAAAAACAAGGTAGAATTAACAGCATTTAACATATATGATGGTAAAGAGCTTGTAAATATACCTGCTAACTCGCCGGACATTACACCAAATGCGGTTATAACGACTGAGCAAACCATACCTCCAACAAATACCCCGGATTTAAAGATAGGAAATACCTCTACACCACTACACCAGATTACTGTTACGTCTGTTGAGACTTCCAATGAACCGCGTATTTCAAAAAAACCTGGAATCTCAACAAAACTGGCTGAAATCGGTACCAAGCTGGAACAACTGCAAAAAGGAACGGGATTAACGGCACAGTATTATGATAATCTTGACTTTACAGGCTTTAAGTTAGCCAGAGTTGACTCGTCAATTGATTTTGATTGGGGTATGAATGCACCGGCACCTTCTGTTGGAGCTGATATTTTTTCTGTTCGCTGGACTGGGCAAATTGTGCCCCTGTATAGTGAGACCTACACATTCTACACAAATACTGATGATGGAATAAGATTATGGGTAGACAACAAACTATTGATTGATCAATGGAAGGTATTCTATGAAGGAGCTTTAGAATTCAGCGGTGCCATTGATTTAGAAGCCGGTAAGAAGTACAATATTAAAATCGAATACTTTGAAGATATAAAAAATGCATCTGCAAAGCTTCTATGGGCAAGTAAAAGTCAAGCTAAGGAGATTGTGCCCCAAAGTCAGCTTTATTCTGCTGATGTACCAAATCCTCCGGCCTATACCAACGGATTAAGAGGAATGTATTTTAACGATCTTAGTTTTAGCGATCTAAAGCTAACAAGAATAGACCAATTTATAAACTTTAACTGGTTTACCAGAGCACCAATTGACGAGCTGGGAAAAGACAACTTTACCGTTCGCTGGACCGGAAAAATAGACTCCAGGTACTCGGAGGATTATACATTTTATGCTTTGGTAGACGGTGGAGTCCGCTTATGGATAAACAATACACTTATTATTGACCATTGGGAAGCAGATCCCAAAAAAAGAGAAATAGAACTAAGTGGTGTTATAAATATGAAAGCAGGGGTAAAGTATGATATAAAAATGGAATACTTCGACAATGGTGCAGGGGCGACGGCAAAGCTGCTGTGGTCCAGTAGAAGACAATCCAGGGGGCTGGTACCGTTAAATCACCTATACCCCGACTAAGGGGTATAGGTATTCTAATTATTTTGCATTAGTCACCATCAGTATTGTTATATAGTTTTTTCTCTATTTTTTATCGCAGCCACAACCAGCCTTTTTTGACTCACTACAGCACCCGCTGCATGAATTCTCACCTTTTCTAATACGGATAACTGTTGTTGCTATAATGTACAGTGTAAAACCTATAACCAGTCCACCAACGATCCAATTAATCATTATCTCACCTTCTATCTATGGTTTTTAGCCTAAACCCAGCAAACTACCAACCTGATAAATTATAAAAGCTACAACCCAGGCGATACTTGTCTGGTAGCCAACTGCAAATAAAGTCCATTTCCATGAGTTCATTTCCCTTTTTATAGCACCGAAGGCTGCAACACAGGGCATATATAGAAGTGTAAAGGCCATATATGCATATGCTTTTAATGGAGTAAAATAAACCTGCAACGCTGCTGCCAGCTCTACAGAATCTTCAGCCACTTCTCCGACACCTGTCAATATACCAAGTGTAGCTACAACAACTTCTTTTGCAACAAGGCCTGTAAGAAGGGCAACGGAAGCTCTCCAATCATCAAATCCCAAGGGAGCAAATATCGGCGCAATAAACTTTCCTATACCACCTAAAATACTATGCCCAGGGTCTTCAACCATTTGAAGTGAAAAGCTGAAGGTTTGGAGAAACCATATTACAACGGCAGCTGCAAAAATTACTGTACCTGCCTTTTTGACAAAGTCCTTTCCCCTATCCAGCATGTGTATTGTTATGCCCTTCAAGGTTGGTATCCTGTAAGGAGGAAGCTCCATAACGAATGGTGCAACTTCGCCCTTTAATACAAATTTCTTAAGTACTATTCCTGATAAAACCGCAACCACAATCCCCAGCATATAAATTGAGAAAATAACCTTTCCCTGGTTCTGTGCAAAGAAAGCAGCTGCAAAAAGGGCATACACGGGGAGTCTTGCACCACATGACATAAATGGTGTAAGTATTATTGTCAGCCTTCTGTCCCTTTCATTTTCCAGGGTCCTTGAAGCCATAATTGCCGGAGTACTGCATCCGAAGCCCATAAGCATTGGTATAAACGACTTTCCGCTTAACCCAAGTTTCCTTAACACCCTGTCCATTATAAATGCAGCCCTGGCCATATAACCACTGTCTTCTAGTATTGATAAGAAAAAGAAAACAATCATAATCTGTGGAACAAATACCAACATACTTCCCATACCGGCCAAAATACCGTCTATAATTAATGCTTTGAGCCATTCTGCTGCTCCACCGGCTTCAAGCCAGGATGTGAGGATGCCTGCAACTGTTTCGTTAATAAAAGCATCAATCCAATCAATGGTGAAGGAGCCCAAAGGGCCAAAGGAAACCTGAAATATACAAAACATAACAGTAAGAAAAATTGGGATTGCAAGTATTCTATTGGTTACCACTTTATCTATTTTATCGGATACGGTCAGAGTGTTGCCCTTATCTCTCTTTTTGACAGCCTTAGAAACGATATCCGAAATAAATCTATACCGGTTGTCTGCAAAAATTGTTTCCATGTCATTGTCGTATTTATTTTCCAATTCCTCGCGGTAGTTTTTTATTTCTTCAACCAATGTCATGGGCACATTTAGTTTTTCCTTTACTTTTTCGTCTCCTTCCAAAAGCTTTAGCGATAGCCACCTGGAATTATACTTTTTCGCTTCGGTCAAGGGCTTGACAAGAGTCTGTACTTTTTCTATACTACGCTCTATTGCTTCGTCAAATATCCTGGGTTTAGTCCCTTCTCCTCCTGCAGCAGCACTTTGTGCAACTTCAATTGCCTTTTCAACAACCTCTTTAATACCGGTTCCTTTACTGGCTGAAGCAGATACAACCGGAACCCCCAGGCATTTTGCAAGTTTTTCAATATCAATTTGATCTTGTCTCGATTTGACAATATCCATCATATTCAGTGCAATGACAACAGGAATTCCAAGTTCAATAAGCTGTGTTGTAAGATACAGATTTCTTTCTATGTTCGATGCATCAACTATGTTAACTACAATATCAGGTTTTTCATCCAGTATATAATCTCTGGCAATTATTTCTTCCATGGTGTATGGCGAAAGAGAATAGATTCCTGGCAAGTCAACAATTTTTATGTCTTCCTTAAACTTTCTGGCCTTTCCTTCTTTTTTCTCCACTGTAACCCCTGGCCAGTTTCCTACATATTGGGTACTGCCGGTTATTTCATTAAAAATGGTGGTTTTGCCCGAGTTAGGATTTCCCACCAAAGCAAATGTATAAGACATTTACAAACCCCTTTCATGGATAATGATAATCATTATCATTTGTTTATTAAAAAATTTGCTACTTACTTATACCCCAAGTAGCTTTTATTTACTCAATTATAATGTTTTCCGCTTCAGATTTTCTGAAAGTCAACTCATACCCCCGGATATTAACCTCTATAGGATCTCCTAATGGTGCAACCTTTCTTACCAGAATCTCAGCTCCCCGGGTAACCCCCATATCCATGAGCCTTCTTTTTATAGCGCCTTCACCGGTGATCCTTTTAATAACCGCTTTATCACCTGGCTTTAATTCCTTTAAAGTCTTGTTCAATTAAAAACACCTCTCTATTCGATTTCTACTGTTAATTGACTGGCTATTCCTTTGCTTAGTGCAAGTCTGGATCCTCTAACAGAAACTATAAGATTTCCGCCCATCTCTGATATGATTGATATTGAAGCACCTGGTACGACACCAAGTCCCTCAAGATATTTTCTAGTAGTGTCTTTAGCTCTACAGCCATTAATGATTGCTTCTTTCCCGACAGATAACATTGTTAGCGGCATAACTCCACCTCCCATTATTTACACATTGAATTATACTCTAATTGATAACGATTGTCAATATCAATTCCATATATAATAATTCAGTCTCAAGACAAGTATTCACTTTTTTAAAAGCCCATAACTAATAAGTCTCCTAATGTGCTCTACTTAATAGTTCTTTGATTTTATCCGTACACCGCCTGCCGCTGCAAGAACCTCCACCTGCACCTGTAACCTTTTGAACTTCTGCCAAGGTTTTTGCACCATCTCTTATAGCTTTTTTTATGGCAGCTCTTGTTATCCCTTTACAGATACATACTTTCGTAATTTTATCCAATATTTCAGGGTTTAAATTTTGATCCATGGTATCCTCACTATCCCTTATTAATGTTTCACTGACTTTCCCACTCTTGCAGCAGCTTTTCGTAAAGTATTTTTGTTTTATCACTGTCATCACGGTTTAGTATTATTGTCTCAGAGCCAGCTTTTATATATATGAACGGAGGTTTTGACGCATCTAAAAACAATTTTACCTGACCTATATCTTTTAACTTAAAGTATCCTTTATGCATATTCCCCAGACTTGAGCCGTTAGTTCTTAATAATATCTCCGGCAAAGTTTGTTTTAACTCCAAACTGCTGATTTCGCTGACCGGAACTTCCTGTCCGTAAGCACCTTTGATGCTTAAAATACCGTTTTGTAAATTATATTCAACCGGCCTGCTGCTGAAATATAAAAGGACACATACTCCTAAGGAAGCAAGTATAAATACTGAAATAATAGATCCAATCAACACCTTGGTTCCTGTTTTCATCTTTCCATCTTTATTTCTTGTATTTCCATCATACTTCTGTGCGTTGATCAATGTATAAATTATTACAGGCACAAGCAATGCAAATATAATTCCGGATACTGCTGCATTCCCCATGGCCATAAAAACAGATGCTCCCAGGATAATTGCAGATATAACAAAACACACATTTGAAATAAACCTACCAAGTCCTTCAATATCTACATTTTTCTTCTTTTCCGAGGACATGGTATTGTAGCCCGAAATTAGCCAGTACACCTTCTTGTATCTTATTAACCATCCTGTTATAACAAGGATAAAAACCGGAACCAGCCCGTAAAGAAATATTAAAAACTGCATGTTAAAATCCCCTTTCTTAAATGACCTCTTATCCTTCCGTATTCCTGTATCGGAAAAAATTATCATTGAAGTAATATTTATTTTATTAAGAATTCAAATCCATGCTTTTCAAATATTGGCTTTGCTTTGCTACTGTAAAGAAAGTCAATATAGTCCTTTGCAGCATCTATATTTTTACTTGACTTAATGACAGCAGCCGGATAAAAAATAGATTTATGTGAACCTTCAGGTGCTCTTGCAACTAACTTCACCTTATCAGATACTTTGGCATCTGTCTCATAAACCATTGCTGCATCGGCATTGCCTGTTTCCACCCAGGTCAGCACCTCTTTTACATCCTTTCCGTACACAGCCTTAGGTTTAATTGAATCTAATATATCAAGCTTTGTCAAAACCTCCTCTGCATACTGCCCAACCGGAACGCTCCTTGGTTCGCCAAGCCCGACTTTTTTAACCTTATCTGTTAAAAGATCTTTAAAATCAATAACTTCCAAGGAATTCTCAGGTACAACAAGTACTATTTTATTTTCCAAAAAGTCCTTTCTTGTATCTTCTATAATTAAACTTTTATTTTCTAGTGCATCCATTTGTTTTGTTGCTGCAGAAACAAACACATCCACCTCCGCCCCCAGTTCAATTTGCCTCTGCAGAGAACCTGAAGAACCAAAATTATATGTGATGGTAACACCCGGTTTTTCATTTAAGTAAGATGTTTTAATTTCTTCCATAGCCCCCTTTAGACTGGCAGCTGCTGAGATTGTCAGTTCTACAGGTTTTACTTCTTCAGGTTGCTTTGTATTATTTGATTCTATACCTGTTTGCCCGCACGCAGCCAAAAATACTGTTAGAAAAATTGTTATAGGCAGCAATAGAATCCTACCTAAGCATCTCACCATATGCCCTCCTGTAAATTCAAATTCATAAAAAATATAAATTTTTAATATCTAATCTACACCTATTCATCCTTTTCCAAATATATAAACTTTAAATTATCAGTAATATCTTGAGCTCTGAATCTTTTATAGCCAAGCTTTTCATACAGTGCAAGGTTTTTATCACTTAGATGCCCGGTAAAAAGCTCGTATCTGGCTCCCCTAAAGCATCCTTCAATAGCATGCATGAGTTTTTTCCTTATTCCCCTGTTCTGATAATCCGGATGTACAATCAATCTTCCTATATAACAGGTACCATCCTTTTCAAAGGCCCTGACTGAACCCACAATTTTTCTATCCTGAATAATCTTCAAAACAATTGAACTTTTTGCCTCTTCTTTTAGCTCCTCTAAAGTCTGGGTGAGTGGAAGTATGCCATAATCATTGTAAATTGCTGCTTCACTTTGATAGGCAAGCTTCTGAAGTTTTAGGATTTCATCCAGGTCGTCTTTTGTTGCAATATCAACTTCTTTTATAAAAACCCAATCCTTTTTAATAATAGAATATTGTTTGACATCACAAAACTTTCCTTTAGAAAACAACCTCTGGCGCAGTAATCCTTCAAATGACATACAGGCTTTTTTCATAACCCTGCCCGATGCCTCATTTTCAGGAATATGTACTGCCTCAATCCTGTTAAGCTTCATCTCTTCAAATCCAAATTTGATAAGTCGTCTTACTGCTTCAGTCATAATGCCTTTTCCCCAATATTCCTTTGATAAAACATACCCTATAGACCCCAAGGAATTTGGTAAATCAAGCTGCACAAATCCCATTGCCCCGACTAATCTGCCGGTTTTCTTAAGCTCTATTCCCCATTCGCCAGCTTCATCCTTTTTATATCGTTCAAGTGTCCAATTAATAAAAGCTTTAGTATCCTCTACTGATTTATGAGCATCCCATGTTGTATATCTGGCTACTTCGGGATATCTTGCATATTCAAATACATCCTGGGCATCAGATATTCCAAGTTTCCTTAAAATTAATATCTCTGTTTCCAATGTGGGGTTGCCGCAAAACTTCAACGTTGATTCTTTCATATTTAAAACCACCTCCAGAATACAAAAAACCCGCAGAATCACTCTTATGTGACTCCGCGGGTTGAATTTCCGCGTGTAAGGCTTAAAAACCTCTATGTAGCTCAGGCTAATTTACCCTTATACATACTCACCTTTTGAAGCATTATTACATATTTTTTCTATTTTGTCAATAGGATATTTAGGGAATTTACGAATGCAGCATAGCTATTGCAATAAAATTTCACGCTCTTCAGCTAGTGAACTCTCAATTTCATCTGCAATATCCTTTATAGCTTTCTCTGAATCAATATTCATTACAATAGCATCGGTTATTTCTTTATCAAATATCTCTCTTGCCTTATCGTCCAAAGGAGTCATTCTATATTGAACCATGTTTTCTCCTAAATCCTCAAAGAGAGGTTGAACTATCTGTCCACCAAAAAATGTGTTGCTTCTTTTCATTAAATTTGGATTTCTCCTGGCTTGAATATAACCTGTAACCATATCAATGTTTTCACTTCGGTTTTGATGTGTTGCAATGTATTCGATAAATTTCCAGGCCCATTCCTTGTTCTTGCTTTGTGAGTTTATTGCAAGCCTGGTATCTGAAGCCCAAGCTTTTATTCCCAAAGGCGGCTTGGTAACTCTCCATTTCCCGGCTTGCTCCGGCGCATAACTTTCTATGATACTTGCTCCCCAGGAACCCAAATTAGATACCATAACCAGCTTTCCATCCTGAACAGCTTTTTTTCCAGCCTCACTCCAAAAACCAGCCTCAAGTTCAAAACCAGACTTATGTACATTTTTTGCAATGTTTAGCACTTTAACAAACTCATCTGAATTTCTTACAAATTTTAAATTTTCATCAAAAAATCCTACAGAAGAACCTAAGAGGACAGGAAGGTCCGTAGGCCATTGAAAAATATACTGGTCTTTTAACTTTAACTTCTTTGCTATTGCAATAAGGTTTTCCGGATTTTCTATAAATCTGCCGAATTCATCAGGCTCTGATGGAAATCCATTCTCCTCCATTACATCTGCACGGTAAAAAGTAACACCAGGGGACGTCAAAAATGTCATTGCCAGAACACTTTTATTATCAACAGATTTATTACTATCCCAAACATCTTTAGGGAAATCCTTTTCATATTTTCCTGCCGAATAGGGCTCTTCCAGTAAATTCTCCAGAACTCCGTTTACTGTGTACTGACCGAAAAATGAACTGTCCATAACCAGTATGTCAGGCCCATTCCCTTCTGATAATGCTTTTATGTATTCATTTTTTAGTTCATCAAAACCAAAATTTTCAACGGTGATATTTATTTCCGGATATATTGTGTTAAATCCTTGTATTTGATGAGACCAACCATTGAAAAATGTCCATAATTTTAACTCTATATTCTCTTTTTTGTCAGTAGTTTGTACCGACATACTTTCATCTTCGGGCAATGCTTTTTTTTCTCCACACCCACTTACAGCTATTGATAAACATAATAATAAAGAGATAATAATATACCTGGATATTTTCATATAACCATCCTCACTTCCTCTTAGGGTTTTTAAAAACATGAAGAATTTTTGGGCTTAACCTTATAATCTAAAAGCCAGTTTTCTAAATCCTTGCCGTCCATTGGGGCACCTAACAGGAATCCGTGCATATCATCACATCCCAATTCTTTAAGCTTTTTTATGTTTTCCATAGTCTCTATTCCCTCTGCAACAACCTTAATGTCCATTGAATGAGCCAGGTCAATTATGGCCTTTACTATAAGAGCATTTTTTTTGTCAAATGATATTTTATCTATAAAGTTCTTGTCTATCTTTATGCAATCTATTGGAACCTCTTTCAATATGGAAAGAGATGAACTGCCTTCACCAAAATCATCTATTGAAATATATACACCTAACATTTTCAATTCATTTAATATATTACTCAAATTCTTAATATTCTTTAATAAAAAGGACTCAGTTACATCCAATCCAAGAATTTCTGCCTTTAAACCGGTTTCGTCAAGTACTCTTTGTACTGTTTTAACAACATCATGGTTCAAAAAGTGATCAGCACATATATTAACAGTCACACGGGTATTGATAATACCCTTTTCCTTCCACGCATTATTTTGAATGCATGCCTCTTTTAGCACCCAGTATCCTATATCATCCATTAGCTCCAGGTTATTTGCCATAGAAATAAACCTTGAAGGTAAAATCAATCCTAGCTTAGGATGATTCCACCTAAGGAGAGCTTCTATGGCTGTGACATTTCCGGTCTTAACATCGAACTGTGGCTGGTAATACAGGGAGAATTCCTTTCTTTGCAGGGCCTTCTTAAGTCCCATCTCCAACTGTAATTGTTCCTCTTTGTCATCTTTATCAATTTCTTCGTAAAAGCGGTATGTGTCTCCACCGGATTCCTTTGCAGCATACATTGCAATATCTGCATTCCTAAGGACAGTTCTTATGTCATTTGCATCCATAGGATACATAGAAATTCCTATACTACCGGATACAAAAAGGTCAATTTCCTTATCTTTAAAATTTACAGTAATTTTGTCAGACAATATTTTATTAATGTGCAATGCAGCCACAGTTACTTTTTCTTTATCGGTATCTTCCATAATTACAACAAACTCATCTCCTCCAAGCCTTGCAGCAAAACTGTCGTTTTTGGCATACATATTTAACCTTTTGGCAATTTCTATTAAAACAGTATCTCCAACTTCATGACCAAGAGAATCATTTATTTGCTTAAAGCGGTTTAAGTCTATAAACATTACAGCAATTATCTTATTGGAATTTCTTTCTTTTTTTATTATCTCATCCAGATGATTTATAAAATAAAGTCTGTTAGGCAAATCTGTAAGTGCATCATAATAAGCTAAATGCTTTAGCTTTTCCCTTGACTTTTTTAATTCAAGGGTTTGATCAAGAAGTTTTTTATTCATTTGCTTCTCTTCTTTAAACAATTCCCCCAATTTATCTGACATTTCACGAAAGTTTGATATCAGCGATCTTATTTGACTAATAGAAGTACTTGGCCAGTCAATTTTCTCCTGACGTCTTAATTTATCAGGTATACCGGTTGAAGAGTAAGCAAGTCTAGATAATGAACTTGATAAAAACCTACTGGTCAGCATAGATAGAACAGTAGCAATTAGGCATGAAACAATAATTATTAAAAACTTATATTTATACCCCTTCCACATGTTTTCGGTATAATATACCAATGGCATCTTAATAATAAGATTCAAATCGATATCTTCAAATTTTATAGTTTCTATAAAAAATGCCTGTTTCCAACTGCTGACTTCAGAAATACTACTTTTAGCCGGAGGAAACCAAAGATATACATTCCCATTTAACTTGGAGACCCTCCAGTTTTTTTGCTGGTTATAGCTTTTTCCATACTTTTGTGCATGCTTGTTTGCTGTATATATATTGCTATTACTATCCAGGATCATTATTTCCAGCATGTTATTTTCATGGTCCATATCTATAATTTTTTTAATATTTTTAAGCTGTATAGGGGAATTTAAACGTACCTTCCTCAGATCTTTAGTATCCCAGCGTTTTAATTGTTCCATAATATTAGTTTTTTTTGTATCCATTGTGTTAATAATTGTATCGTTCAAATCCTGGCTTACATACCAGCCACTCATAAATGTAAACAATATAAATGGCCCTAAAACAGAAACTAAAGTCATATGAAATAACAGCATGCTAAAATCTATTGTCAGTGCTTCTCGCCTTCCTATTATTCTTTTTACATTGACATATGAAACCAGAATATCAGCCAGTAAGACATTAATCAAACCTATAATAGCCTGATTAAAAACAGTAGTATAACCGTCAATACCCAATTCTCCAGTGTATAAATAAAAAAACAAAGCGGTAAAAGGGCAGCCTAAAAAAATCCAGTATAACAAATCAGATAAGAATAAATTTCGGGTCTTTAACTTAAATCTCATTCCAACAAATAAGACTTCCAAAGGTGCCAATATTAAAATAATATCCGAATTAAAAATAAAAATTGCCAGTACATTTACTGCAACACTTGAAATAGTGGCGGGAATAACCCCATATAAACGCAAAATAATAAACACAAATAATGAACTAAAAGTTATGTATACGCCATAAGAAAGGGGTATCCTGTAAACCACAGCACCCAAGCATAAACCTGTCAGGAAACCTATAACAAGCAGCTTTCTTATAGACTTATTATTAATTACCATATTTGACATTAATATCTTTATATTAATCACTCCTCTATTAGAAGTGCCTGTATGAAAATTAAGAAACATATACAAATTGCATTTCTTGCCTAAAATGCTTTCAGAAACTTATTTAAGAAAAGTTAATATTAATATGAGAAACAAATAAATTTTAAAAGATTATACTATAATATTTCGGCGTTGTTATAAAAAATCCTCTATTTATTGATAAATAATCAGTTTGTTTAAAAAATCCTCTATCTCTTATATGTATATTTTTATTGCAACAATTAAAAAATACATATAATTCTATGCTTTGGAGGACGATATGAATATAGATGAACAAAACTACTTTAAAAAACCACCCCAGTCATATTGGATGGCATCTACACCCATAACAAATTATCCCGCTTTGAATGAAGATATAAAAGTAGATATTGTTATTATCGGTGGCGGTATGACAGGTATTTCCTGTGCTTATCTACTTGTAAATGAAGGATTGAAAGTTGCTGTCATTGAGGCGGATCGAATTCTACAGGGCACAACAGGGCATACAACGGCTAAAGTAACATCACAGCATGGTCTTATATATAATAAAATAAAAAATCAGATGAGTGAGGAATTTGCAAAACAGTATGCTGATGCAAATGAATCTGCAATCCGGTTTATAGAAAGAATATCAGATGATATTGCTATAGACTGTGATTTTGAACATCAACCTGCATATGTATTTACACAGCAGGATAAGTATGTGAAAAAAATTAGTGATGAGGTTAAGACGGCTTTAAGCCTGGGTATTAAAGCCGAATATACAGACAGGATTCCCTTTGATATTCCAATAAAGGCAGCTGTGCGCTTTGACAATCAGGCACAGTTTCATCCACGAAAATATCTATTAGCACTTGCAAAAGAGATTATCAAAAATGGAGGCAGCATATACGAGCAAACCAGGGCTATGGATATTGAAGAAAGCGGTTCGTATATTATAACAACCAAGCAGGGAAAAAAAGTAACTGCCGAAAAGGTCATAATTGCCTCACACTACCCTTTCTACAACAAACCTGCTATGTACTATGCAAGAATATACTCCGAAAGATCATACGTTGTGGCCATTAAAGCCAAAGAAAAGTACCCTGGAGGAATGTATATAACAGCAGAAGAGCCTACAAGGTCACTGCGATACCAGAATACTGAAAACGGTGAACTTATATTGGTAATCGGAGAACATCATAAAACCGGTCAGGGAAAAGATACCATCAAACATTATGAGGCATTGGCAGACTATGCCAATATTAATTTTACTGTAGAAGATATTCCTTACAGGTGGTCTACTCAAGACTGCATGACTTTGGATGACGTCCCCTATGTCGGCCATTTTACATCAAAAACACCCAACATGTATATAGCTACAGGGTATGGAAAATGGGGTATGACAAACAGTACGGCTTCAGCTATGATTCTAAGGGATTTAATTATTCATGGAAAAAGCCCGTGGGAGGATGTTTACAACCCATCGCGTAAAACAATAGCGGCTTCAGCTAAGAACTTCATAGTAGAAAATGCAAACATTGCAAAAGAGCTTATCGAGGGAAAAATTTGGCCTCTGCCGGATGACATTAAAATTAAACCTGGAGAAGGAAAGGCGATTGAAGCAGATGGACAAAGGAGCGGAGCTTATAGGGATGAAAAAGGTACACTTCATCTGGTGAACTCTACCTGTACACATATGGGATGCGAGCTAAACTGGAACTCTGCAGAAAAATCCTGGGACTGTCCCTGCCACGGCTCAAGGTTCACTTACGAGGGAGAAATAATTGAAGGGCCGGCTGTTAGTTCTTTAAAGACAAGTAACGATGTAAACACAATTGATAAGCTGTTAAATGATCATTTTTAGCTGGTTTATAGGCATAATGGCTGCCATCTGCATTGAGGCAGCCATTATGCCTACTTATCTGCAACCACATACATGTTACTCGATTATATAAAGATACCTGCTGGCAAGACCTTTATTGTACATCTCCCTGCCACAGGTGTCCTCCCTTAGTTTAGCCTCATATAAATCACTATTTCCTTCACACTCAAATGCATTTTTGTATTTTGGAAGTACTCTCAAGGAATTTTCATACAATGAGAATTCGTTCTCACTATAATCAACAGTTTTGTACGATATTTGATTTTTCTCAAAAGTCAGAGCAAGTCTTGTTTTGTCACAATCCAGTACACTCCTGTCCTCTATATACTGGTCAAATATATATTGAGAATAAAATAAATATAATCTGTTGTTTTTAATGTTTTTTAGCTGATTAACCAACATGTCAAGGTCGCTGCTAAAATAAAGACTATCAATTGCAAGCGTGATACTGGGTTTTAAGTCATACTGGGAAAGCTTGTCGATATCAGCATTAATATATGTTATTTCCTTACTATTCCTTTCAACCGTTTCATTATTTAACTGGTCAATGCCAATTCCTTTGCACCCATATTTTGTGATGAGAATATTTAGAACACTTCCCGCACCACAGCCTAGATCTAAAAGCATATCAACAGGAGATATTGGAATGGTATTAATGATAAAATCAAGCTGCTGTTTATCCATCATGTTAAAAAGATACATTCTATATCCATATACCTCTTCGCAAAAGTCAAGGTATGCACTACTCCTTGTTAAGCGGGTAATCTTTTGATTAAACTCGTTCCTTATCATAGTTTTATTAATCTTGTCAGATTCCAATGCAATCACTCCATTATTTTTTCGATCTTAGAGTCTTCACTTTACAGCTATATATACAGCAAAATTGTAATACTTCCAAACTACATCAACAATATCAAAACCGGCTTCTTTTAACATCTTAAAGTGATCTGCCAGAGAAGCGGGACTGTCTTCCTCATAGTATTTGGGAATCCATTTGTTCAAAACCTCGTCCATTGAAACATTCCTGCACATAAAGCTTTTCCATTGTTTCATAAACTGCTGTTGAAGTATATCGGTGGACGCAAGAACTATATCTGCATTTATGAATATACCTCCAGCCTTAAGGCCGGAATATATCTTCTTGTAGAAATTTCGCTTGTCTTCCGGTGTCACCAGGTGATGAAGCGCAAGTGACGAAACCACAGCATCATACTGACGAGAAAAATCAAAACTATAAAAATCGGTATTTATGTATGTTGTATCATGTGCATCACTAAGCTTGCTATCTGCTACTTGCAGCATATTTCCAGAAATATCAAGGCAAGTAAGCGAAGCTTTAGGATAGGCATTTTTAACTGCCCTTGCCACTGTACCTGTTCCGCATCCCAAATCAATTACTTCAATACTGTCAGAGTTATCAAATGGAATTGTGTTTACAATGGCTTCAACCATCTGTAGATAGTAAGGAATGAGATCTTTTACTATACCATCATACTGCTGTGCCTCCTCTTCAAAATGCTTCTTTATCATCTCCATTTTTTCCACAATTAACACCTCTTCTTTCTTTTCCAAGTATATAAACTTCAAAGCGTATTCATCTCCAAAATGAAAAAACCCGCAGAATCACTCTAATGTGACTCCGCGGGTTGATCTTCCACGTGTAAGGCTTAAAACCTCTATGCAGCTCGGACAATTCTGCCCTTATACATACTCACCTTTTGAAGTATTATTACATATCATTTCCATTTTGTCAATACACCCTCCATACCTTTTTTCCATCTACTAAAAATTCAGTCTATACTTCTGCCCCATGCTCCAAATTTTCGATTCTTTTGATTGTTTGATTAAAAACTAATCCTTAACCTTTAGGAAACTTACCTATAATACAAAGCAGGTTCAGGCAAATAGGCTGTATCACCGCCTGAATAGGCTGTATATTATCGCTGAGTCTTGTCATTTCATCTTTTGTAAAGCTGCTGTCATGCCGTATCGAAAGCAAATTGCCTGTTACATACCAGCCAAGCTTCCTGTTTATCTCGTTCAAGTCCTTCGTAACACTCTTGGAATTGTATATATCCTGAGTGCCCCTTATATCATTTATACCTGGAAACAGTGTATAGCAAGTATCTTTAGACTTTTTGTCCCTCCATACATAAAGCTCGGTATCCGTCCAATTCCTGTACATTATTGCCGGCAGCAATTTATCCCTGAATTTTTCAAGCGTTGATGAATATTCTTTCAGATCAAGATTGATAACCCAGTCGGCATATTCACGGGTAAAGGGGTAAGGGGTATTTGTATTCTTTTATGCCATCGTCTATATTGAAAATCACACCTTCAGCATTTTCTACAAGAGAAAATATCACTGCTGCATTTTTGGCAAGCTGATCGTTTATGTTTGAAAGCTGTCCCGGTTTAATCTTATAATTTACGGTTACCTCATATGGTGGCTTGCTTGTTTGGAGTGAAATCCCACTTTTGTATTGGGCAAACGGCAAATTGCTTGTAAGGTTGCCCACTTTGCTGGCATCACCTATATATTTTGTCTTATGTTCATACAGTTTTTCAGTATTGTACCCTGTTTCCTGCTGCACAATTTCCTTCGTACTTTTTAATGATGATAACCTTAGTACTGAAATAATAGCCGCAACGAATAACAATCCTACTATAACAGCTTTTATGTATTTATGGCTCCTTGTTTTTTCTACCGACATAATTAATTACCCTCCATTTGGGAAACCTTGACTATCTTGTAACAATGTAAATGTAAATAGTAAATGTAAATTTCTTAAAATTATTTAACATTATCTCTCCTGCCTTAATTAAGTTGTATAGCGCCTGAATCCGCCTTCGCTGGCAATGATCTGACCTGTAATCCATCTAGCATGGTCACTATGTAAGAATTGAACCAATCTGGCTGCATCGTCAGGAACGCCCCAGCGTCCTACGGGAAACATTTTTGCCACCTTTTTATGTGCATCTCCTTCAAGATAGCCAGTATCAGTGGGTCCGGGATTAATACAGTTGACACGTATATTCTTAGAAGCTAATGCAGCGGCAGCTTGCTCGCAAAGACCTCTTATTGCTTCTTTCGATACCGCATAGGCAATCTCACTGACCATAGGCCCTAAATATTGCCCGCTGGTAAACAAGGTTATTACTCCACCTGTTTTTGAGTCCACCTGCTTTGCAAATGCTTGTATCATCAGCATTGAAGCTCTCACATTAATATTTAAGTGAGCGTCAATGTGCTCAGCAGTCCAATCCTCCCACAGACCGTATGCAGAATAGGCATGATTTAGCACAAGTCCGTTAAGATATCCCACTTTCTCAACAGCTTCAGATATAACACGTGACGGTTCATCATGACCAGATAAATCCGATGATTTCAGTGCTACTACATGAAGACCTTTAGATAAGAGTTTCTTAGCAAAATCATTTGTCGAATTGGTAGTTGCATCAGGATACTTCATGATTACATCGTAATTCGGATAGCCATGTATTGCCACAGTTGCTCCAGATTTAGCACACCTCTCAGCAATAGCTCGCCCTATACCAATCGATCTACTTACACCTGTAACAAGAATATTCTGGCTTTGCAAAGAAAGTTCCAAACCATCATTCTCATTCGTAATAAAACTCATAGTATAGCCACCCTTTCGATATCTTCATTCGATATTTTTTCTATTCTAATCTCTTCTAAGTCAGTTCCTGTCTTCGAATCCATAGTGTCACTCATCCTCAGTTGAAATCCTTCCATAATTTATTTCCAATGTATTTCTGCAGTGGAGCTGGCAAAGCAGCAAAAACAATTGCTATAGGTACAGCAAAAACATATTGCAGAACATCATTATACCCATCGGCAAGAGCTCTGTTTATTCCTAAAACCCCAATTACAGCCAGCAGTAATCCTGAATATATACCCGGTGAAACCTTTTTATCCTTTAAAGTAAAAAATAAGTGCTCAAGGAAATTAAGGATTCCCCATATTAATACCGCAAGCCCTGCAAATAAAAACTTTTCGCCTCCAAAGTGAAAGCTCAATGCTCCTGCAATAAGTAATGGGAAGTAAAAGAAAATGTTCCCTGCCATCCAAAATCCATAGCTCTTTTTCACCGGAGTATAACGGTGTTCAAACATCCATTTAGGAAAATTCCCTATAGCTTCTTCAAATAAATGAAATGGGATATATGTAAGAATAATCCCCAAAACATAGTATTGAATGTTTATATCCATATCTAATCAACCCCCTCTAATGCTTTTCATTCCTCAACATAGAATTTATCCCTACTTCTCTGCTATAACATAGTATTCATCCTTCTGTTCGCCGAATGTGTCAAAGGATATCTTAAAACCTGCATATCTCAATCGTTCAATAAAATCGTCATGAGAGAATGGAGTAAAATCAAGCCGGAAAGGTATGCATGTTGTTTCTTTTCCGTCTACTATTTCTATAAACGCTATCTCCACAGTACTACGAATGTTAAAACTGTTCAGATTCCACACATATACTAGAATATACTTTTTCCCATCATATTCTTTAATTCCATACGTTTGAAATCTATCATGATGCTTAATAAGCTTATTCCAGTTTCTCGTGTCTACAACCAGCTTCCCGCCTGCTTTCAAGACTTTATAAATAGACGACAAATTTCCTATCATATCCTCCTTGTCAAAACTATGACTGATAGAGTTTCCATAGCAAAAAACCACATCAAATTCTTCTTCATATTTTTCAGGCAGCTCGTTCCATGACAAACAGCTTACAGGAAATGATAAATTACTTTTCTTTGCATATATTTCAGTTAAGTGTACCATCTCTTTGCTGATATCAGAAGCTGAAACGTTGTAGCCATTACGGCTTAAGGCAGCCGCTTGAATTCCATTACCGCATGAGCAATCAAGTATTCTGGCATCCGAAGGAAGCGAGTTAAGTAGAGTACTGTACTCATTTATGAAAGCTTCCTCCCAATCAATCAGATTGAGACCTGAATAAAAAACATTATAAAAAAATGACATTGAATTATATTGTTCAGCCACAGAATCAACTTTCATTATTGTATCATTCACATATATTCTGGACTCTGCACCCCATGGATGAAAGCCATTTGCAATATACCTCCAGCCATACCTCTCATAATAACCGTTATGATCTGTGCTAAGATATATCTTCTCATAACCCAGTTTTCCTGCTTCAATCCTGCTATGTTCTAGAAGTTTCGCCCCTAACTTCTTACCTCTATAGTTCTCCTCGACAAATAAAGCACACAGCCATGGATATAAATCCTGACGGCTTATAAAATCGTTCGTAATGAGTCCATAGCTGCCGATTATTTCTTCATCTTTTAACATCAAATACCATCTTGGCAGGGGGCTACTGGTTGTGATGCAGTTACTTATACAATCCGCATAAATTCTTCTGTCTATGCCCCATTTTGCAGTAAAATAATCTATTGCTTTCTCAAGATATTCTTTATTTTCACGGATTCCTATTATTTTATAATCCATCTTTGAGGTATCTCCTTCAAATTTATCACCAAATCCTTTATTTCCTGTTAACACTATAAAGGTACCTTTTTGCAAGGCCCTTACTGTATATCTCCTTCCCTCCCATATCCTCTCTTAATTTATTCTCAAAAAGATCCAAATTTCCTTCATTTTCGAATGCTTTTTTATATTTTAACAGTATCTTAATAGATTAGAATTTCACAATGAATCCAGTCTTTTTGCCTCTTTCAAACCCTACCCTTTCATAAAACTTAAGTGTCTCTTCCCCTCTGCCTGACATAAGCATCACTTTGTAACAACCTGTCTCCTGTGCAATTTCAAGTGCCTTTTTCAGCAGCCGTGTCCCGTAACCTTTATTGCGATATTCATTATGTGTTACCACGTTTTCTATTAACCCATATGGCCTTGCGCCCCTTGTCAAATTCTCAATAACCACAAGTACACAGGAGGATACAATCCTTCCATCTGCCTCTGCAACAAGATAATGCTGACTTGGATTATTAAGTATGTTTCCCCACAGAGCCGATAATTCTTCGTTTTCTTTAAGCCCACGATCATCTTTGTTTAAGTGCTTATAAAGTTCCAGCAACGCTCTAAGTTCGTCTTTTCTTATATATCTTATATCTTCAGGCATGACCATGCCCCTCCAAAACCACTGCATTCCAGCACCATAACCATCCATAGGACGTTTTTCAAATCCGAATTTTTCGTAGAAACCTTCACGTAATCAAACCTTTCCGGGTAGATTCAGAACAAGCTCTTCCCTATCCTTTGAATCAAGCAGACACCTTTGTACAGCTATTGAAGGCTCAGAATAAATTATGTTTGTATCGAACTCCCCAAGCTCTTTCCTTACAGGAAAAGCAAGTCTTTCCTCGGATAAGCTGAATTGTGCATCAACTCCCGGTATATTCCCTCTTGCGTCCAACCTTATCCACCTGTCAATTTCTTTAATATATACTCCAACTAAACCGTGAATGATAATCCTCCGGTCACTTATATCATCAAACAGAAGTCCTTGATAGCAAAACCCGGCAGGTACTCCGATGCTTCGAAGAAGTGCGACCAGTAGATGGGATTTTGCATAACACACACCATGCCTCTCCTTAAAGACCTCTGACGCCTTAAAGGTTACATTATCAGCGCCGATATCAAATGTGTGTCTGATTTCATCCCTTACATATTCATATATAGTTTTTATTTTCATAGTTTTATCAGAAATATCTTTAGTAAGCCTTTCTGCAAATCCAAGCAAAATTTCATTTTTATAGTCTATGATTTTTGTGTCCTCGAGGTAATTCTCAATTTTATTATCTTTAAGCACCAGTTTCATACTGCTTTACACTCCTCAATAACCAGACTTTTTACCTGTAACAGATTCAATTTCCACCTTAATGACAAGCGTTTTTTCAAGCATCTTTTCCGGGTATTCAAATCCCGCTTTTCCAGTATGCTTTGTCATCATCAAATCCAAAGCCTTTATTTTTTCTTCCTTATCCTCTATAAAACTTGCTCTGCCTGTTCCAAAAACGCTCAAGTACTTTGTACCACAGCTGCATGCTTCTTCCTTCAGTACGAGTTCTACATCTGTATCAGTCTGAAATGCTGCACTATTATTCTTTCTTAATATGTTAACCTTCCGGCCCTCCATAGCAGAATGCATATAAAGGCAGCCATCGACATATGCATAATTCATAGCAACCAGGTAGGGGGTTCCATCATCAATCATGGCAAGCCTGATAATCTCAGCCTTGCTCAGAATATCATTGATTACCTGCTTATCGGTAATTTCTTTATCTTTTCTTCTCATCTTTTTATACTCCGTGTTCTGCAATTACGGCTTCCAGCAATTCCACTGCATCTTTTACATATTTTGGACACTTCGTTGTAAATACATTAGTTTGTCTTGCAGCATTTAATTGTCCCTCATCGCTTAAGTCATACTGTATTAATTCCTTACAGTTTATTGAACCATTGAGCTTTCTAAACCTTGAAGCAAAATCCTTAACCAATAGATAGTTCATTGCTTTGGAATATTTGTCTTGTTCATCATTCTGTCCGTACTTCAAACCCAAAACCATAAAAGCACCGGTAACTGCGCCACAAGCTTCTCCCATATAACCCATTCCTGCACCAAAAGAGCAAGCCATTTTCAGACCCAGATTAATGTCTATCCCGAAATCCTCACAAAAAGCAGAAAATACTGCTTGAGAGCAGTTAAATCCATTGCTAAAACAGTCAACTGCATAGTCAATCTTATTCATGCCAACACCCTCTCTAATTTTATTGCATAATTATACACACTAATGCATATTTATGCAACACTTCTTACCATATACTTTTTAGTATATTCATCCTTTAATATTTCGTAAATACAACTGTCTTCAATTGCACCGTTTTTGAAATAGTAAACATATCAAGCCGTCACACCTGTCTTCTGCTAAATATTATTAAAAATCTCTTCCTGCAAAATATGCTTTTGCCAAATTATTTCTCATCACAGCAACATCTTTTTGAACCATACCGCCCAAAATTATCATTTGTGATTCTCTTGCTTTGCTTCCAATTCTGTCTACCAAAGCTATAGTTTCCATACTTTTTGAAATCCCTATATCAGACAGATACTCAATCTGGTGTCCTGCAGTGCATAAGAAGAGTACTTTTTTCGACTGAGGCATAGACGTCCTTTCAGTCCCATAAGCAAATCCCACAGTCAAAACTCTATCGAACCACCCTTTCAATTTAGCGGGACAATCAGACCACCATACCGGATATATAAAAACAATAGCATCAGAAGAATTAATTTTTTCATGCTCAATTAAAACATCTTCAGGAACAGGCAAATCAAAGCTGTATTTACTTTCACGAAGATATTCTTCGAAAGACATATCCGACATAAAGTTCATTTCATACAAGTCCGAAACAATAAATTTATGTCCACCATCTGTCAGCCCTTTTTTGAATTCTTCAAATACCTTATTGGTAAAAGAATCTTTACTTGGATGACAATATACTATAAAAATCTTCACGCTCTCCACCTCCATCAAACCATAAAGCTACTCATATTTCTCTTATGACAGATTTCCCTTCACTGAAATCCCCACAAGTCCACCTCCAGCTTTCATATATAGCTAATTTCCCATCCTGTTCCATTACAATTTCAGACTTACATTCACCTGTCATAAACCTTCCCGCCCGGTTTAAATGCTGATATCTGATATCCAGGCAATTTTCACCTTCCACTTTTCCTAAAACAGTTCCAAAAACAATCTCTCCTCCACCATAAGTTGCCCAGATTATATTACCATTTTGGTAATACTGGAATATAGTATCTTTTGAAACCTGCCCGTTGTCAGAATTCTCAGTGGAACAAAACCGTTTTCCGTTAAGATCTATCATTTAAACCCCACACCCCTTCTATGTTAATATGGAGTAAATCTACTGCTCTGGTATTCCATTTTATTTACTAAACTTTATTTCTCTTTCAAGCAAGGACATTATAACAAGGGATTCGTAACACTTTTCTTCCTCATTGAAATAACAATCCCTTTGAATTCCTTCTTCCTTGAATCCAACCGCTTTATAAACAAAGCGAGCACGTGAGTTGTTCTCCTTGACATCGAGCCATAATCTATGAGCTTTAATCTCAGAGAAAACATACGATATTATTTGTTTAAGAGCTTCTTTCCCGTACCCTTTTCCCTTTTCACTAATTGCTATACGCCTTAATTCAACATTTCTGTTTTTACCGGAAATTCCTGAAAGTATCACAAATCCAACCCTTTCTGAATTTTTTTCTTTCTCAATAATGAAATATAAGTGATCAGAATCTACTAGAGCCTCATGATGTTCCACTTCTGACTGGCACCCGATATATGGAGTGTTTTCAGGGTTAACTTCGGTTTTGGCAATAAACTCAATGTCACTTTTTAAGGCATTTCTGATTCTGATAGCTTTTTCACTTTTTTTATGATTATCTAAACAAGGCTTCCTGCAGCTAAAGCAAACATAAGGGATTGTTAACATAAGCCCACTGTGTGCAATATCGTTCAATCTCCTTTCTACTTCATCAAGGACTGTATTTGAAAGTTCCTCCCCAACGATTTCTATCCAGGGTTTCAGGAAGCATAGCCTGATAAAATGATAGCTGAACATTGCCGAAGAATCTGAAAAACACATATTAAAACTTCCCTCATCAGCTTCTAATATTTCAAACCCAGCTGTCTCAATGTACTGTCGGAGCAATTCCAAAGGCTTACGGTGTTTATAAATATGGTCATCTATTCCTGTGATGCATATATCAAGTTTCATTTCCTTAAGGACTTCTCTGTATACATCATAAAACTCTTTCATAGTCCCTGGAAGGTTTACTGTGAAAATAAACTGGCCTCCTGCTTTAAGAACCCTGTACGACTCAGCAATAGCTGCTACTTCATCCCCAGTATTGTTTATGCCGTTATTTGATATCACAGTATCAAACATAGAATCCTCAAACGGCATTTTATTAGCATCTCCGCGGATAAACTCAATATTTGGGACTTCATATACAGACGCTTTATAAGCTGCTTGTTTTAATGCCGCTTCCCACAAATCAATACTGTACACCTTTGATGAATTGCCTAGCCTCTGAGCTAATTCAATTGATGGGAATCCAGTACCACAACCAATATCCAGAAGCTTGATATTCTTTTTGTATTCAATTTTCTCAAGAAGCTTCAGGCCAAAAGGAGCCGCCCATAGAGGCAGTTCATCATAAGTATTAACTATGTCCTTGTCATTGTAATTTTCTTTAACTTTATTGATTATCATAAGTTGTCATACTCCTTTAAACTCAGCACAAAAAACTGTTACTGCCCTGCCTCCGATGTAAACTCTGTCTCCATTCTCTGGAACAGATATTTTAAGCCAACCACCCCTTTTGGAAGCTTGAAACGCTTTTAATTCATCTTTTCCCAGCTTCTTTTTCCAGTAAGGACCCAAACAGCAATGTGCCGAACCGGTTACCGGGTCTTCATTAATTCCATACCTTGGAGCAAAAAATCTTGAAACAAAATCATATTCACTGCTATCAGATTTGCTTGTAACAATAAATCCCCGGGTTTCAATATTTTTCATCATCTCAAAATCAGGGTTTATTTTCCTAACAACTTCTTCACTTTCCACCTCAACGATGTAATCCATCCTGTTTCGCCCAACATACAGGATGGGCACTCCGAGTGATACTTTTAAATCTTGAGGCAGATATGTATTGCTTTCAATCTCTGCTGGAAAGTCAAGCAATACATCCTCTCCCTCTTTTCTCGCTTTAAGTATTCCGCTTTTGGTTGAAAACACAGCTTCATATTGTAAATCCAGCATACCTGTTTCCCATAACACATGAGCACTTGCCAAAGTTGCATGCCCACATAAATCAACTTCGGCTTCCGGAGTAAACCATCTGAGATTGAAAATATCATTTTGTTTATACAAAAAAGCCGTTTCAGACAGGTTCATTTCCATTGCTACATTCTGCATCCACTGCACATCTGCTTCATTTTCCAGAATGCATACCCCGGCTGCATTTCCATTAAATATTTTATCTGTAAAGGTATCTACCTGATATATTTTCATATCCACTCCAACTCCTTATCTGTAAGACTTCCCCCAACATTTCCTGTGTTGATTGTTTCTTTCGGCTCAATAAGCATAACGCAGCATTCTTCTTCACATATAGGCTTATGCTCCACTCCTTTAGGAATAACAACCATTTCACCCTCAGAGAGATTGAGGATTTTATCCCGAAGTGCGATTTTAAATTGTCCTTGCACTGCAATGAATACTTCATCGGTTTCAGGGTGCTGGTGCCAGACAAATTCCCGCTTTGCTTTTACAAGCTTGAAATAATAATCGTTCATTTCTGCAATTACTTTATATTTATGAAGTTCGGTAATCAAATCAGCTTTCTCCTGTATATTTACGACCTTTATTTCCACCCTCAATCCCCACCTTTCTCAAAATAAACAAACCGCAAAGCATCATTTATCTTTTCTTCCTTGAATCTTTTATAGCCCAGCTTTTCATAAAAGGTAAGATTCTTTTCATCCAAATGTCCCGTAAACAGTTCAAACCTCACTCCCTCAAAGCATTTTTCAATAGCCTTCATAAGCCTTTTGCCTATCCCTTTATTCTGATAACCAGGATGTACAATAAGTCTTCCAATATAGCAGCTTCCGTCCTTCTCAAAGGCTCTTACCGAACCTACAATCATTCTATCTTCAACGACTTTTAGAATGAACGAGCCTTCCGATTCCTTCTTCAAATCTTCCAAAGTCTGTGTAAGTGGCTTAATAGTAATATCGTGGTATCTTATTGCATTTTCCTGGTATGCCAGCTTTTGAATCTTCAGTATATCCTCAAAATCATATTTTGTTGCAATATCAACTCCATATCCTGATAATTCCGTTTGCAACCGCTCAGACAATGTTCTCATGTAATCCCCTCTTTCTTTGCAAGCCAATCCTCTTTTATAATAGAATATTGTTTAACATTCCAGAACTTTCCCTTTGCAAACATTTTCTGACGCAAAACACCTTCAAACTGCATTCCGGATTTTTGCATAACCTTACCTGAAGCCTCATTTTCATCTGCATGAACATCTTCTATCCTGTTTAACCCCATATCGTTGAAGCCAAAAGATATTAGACGTGTAACTGCTTCAGTCATAATGCCTTTACCCCAATATTCCTTTGATAGAGCATACCCAATTGCCCCACAAGAATTTTGTAGGTCAAGTTGGACAAAACCCATAGCACCGATTATTTTACTATTCTCTTTAAGCATAATCCCCCATTCACCAGCTTCATCGCTTTTATAACGTCCAAGAGCCCAATTAATAAAACCCTTCGCTTCTTCAACGGACTTATGTGCTTCCCAAGTTACGTACTTTGCTACTTCGGGATATTTTGCATAATCAAAAACATCATTTGCATCTGTAATATCAAGTTTTCTTAAGATTAATCTTTCTGTTTCCAATTTTGGATTACCTAAATACTTAAGCCTCACTGAATCCATAACAAAACCTCCTTCGTAGAGTAGGTCGGTGGGAATAAATTTTCCCACCTTCCCCTTCATCAAACTGTGCATGCGTTTCTCTCGCACACAGCTTTCCGATATTCTTCTTCCTTCAGCATTCATTAAACAGCAAGTCTCTGTAATCCGTTCTCATAAATAATCTTTCGGACACTTGAGATACCAGCGTGTCGCCTTCTGTTCTGTGTCTTGTAGTTGAACCATAAAGTGAATTTCTTTATGACATACCAATCCAGTTTGTTTAGCTGTTTTCCTGCATTCTTCAAACCATAGTAATTTCTCATTCCTATGATTTTAGGATTTCTATCATTTTTCGCATATCCAGCAACAGCGTTGATCTGCTGGCAAATACTCCTTTGATATTATCCCGCATTTTCTGCATAGCTTTACTGGATGGGATCTGGTGCGTCTCGCAAAATCTCTGCCCCTTTGATGTTTCAGTTACTTTCCACCTATGATGGAATCCCAGAAAGTCAAATCCCTCTTCTCCCGTCCACATACTCACAAGTTTTGTCTTGTCCGGATGCAGTTCCAATTCCAGCTTTTGCATTATTGCTTTTACAGCCTTTAAGGCGTGCCCGGCTTCTTTCTTTGTCCTGCAGATAATTACAAAATCGTCACAATACCGTATGAGTTTGCCTAGGTGTTTATAGTGCAGCTCCCATTTGAGGTCAAGATAATGCAGATATATGTTTGCCAAAAGCGGCGAAATGACCCCACCTTGTGGGCTTCCCAACTCACTTTCCGCATATGCTCCTTTATCCATTACTCCTGCTTTAAGCCATTGCCATATCATCTTGAGTATTCTTCTGTCGGATATCCTTTGCTTCACCATGAGTATTAACTTATCGTGGTTGATATTATTGAAATATCCCTTAATATCAGCATCCACTACCCACCAACCCTTGTTTTTCGTATCCTTACGAACTCTGTCCAATGCCTGGTGTGCACTCCCTCTGGGTCTGAACCCATAGGAGCATTCTAAGAAATCTGCTTCAAACAATGGTTCAATAATCAATTTAACCGCCATCTGTACTACTCTGTCTTTGATAATTGGTATACCTAATGGCCTTTCCTCTCCATTCCCTTTTGGAATGAATGTCCGTCTGACTGGCTTGGGGCGGTATTTACCGTCAATCAGTTCTTTCTGTGTTTCCTGTAGGAATTTCTCAACCCCATACTTTTCAACATCAACGATACTGATATGGTCTATTCCTCCTGCTCCACCATTGGCTTTTACTCTTTTCCATGCTTCTGTAAGTACATCTATTCGATGTACCTTGTCGTGGAGGGCATGAAATCTCCTCTTGCTGTTTAACTTGGCTGCAAGGTATAGTTTCCTTTGAAGTTGTCGAACTTTTTCTATGGTGTTGTTAGCCTTTTGGGCACTCACTCGCTCTTACCTCCATTGGAATACTTGAATAAAGCAGAGTTCCTTCCCTAATTGCAGTTTTGTTGTCTGCAATATCATCAGTAGTATAAACTCCTCCGACTCCCTCTTTGCAAGATATCAACTTCGCTTCATCAGCTTATATGATTCTTCTTTACAACTTTAGCTGTGCAAAGTAGGGTCTCTCCAGTTCCGAAACCACACTTTCAACACATACCGTTTCCTCTACACCGAGGGATTCTTCGATGGTGCTGTCCAAGTTCTTCCCATCTTCCATGGTCTTCGCCCATATTCCCAAGACTCGACTTCCCTTTTTACCTCTGTATACCAGAGACGTTTTTGACGATGCGGCAGAATTCACTTTATGTTACGGTCTGCATCTTCGCTCGCCCTGCTGTTTAGGCAGGTACTTTATCCTCCCGCTTAGTACCCAGCATTACTGCTACGCACCGGGATTAGCTAACGGGCTTCTTGGCAATTACCCATACCGGACTTGCACCGGTGAGTGTGGTCCAGCTTCGCTGGACGCACAAAATAATAAAAACCCGCAGAATCACATTTTCTGTGACTCCGCGGGTATATATTCCACGTGTAAGGCTGTAAGCCTCTATGCAGCTCAAGCAACTTCGCTCTTATACATACTCACCTTTTGAAATATTTTTACATACATTTTCCATATTGTCAATAACTATCGCAGGATTTCTTGCAAAAATCCATCCACGTGAAAAAATTGGCCAAGAGGAATAGCGTTTTACCTTTTGATAATAGGTATCCATACCTCACATCTATAATCTCCTGCATCCGGATTGCCCGGCAGATAAACCTCTAATTCTGCCGTCCCTGCATGTTCATAACCTGTTGCGGGAAACCACTCCTGGAAGATTCTGTCCCATACCTTCTGTATCGCCGTAGGCATAGGTCCTATTGATGTAAAGACTGCCCATGTTGAAGCGGGTATATTCTTTACTGAAAACTCTTTGTTTTCTTTTTCATTGTCTGTTTCTACCCCAATCATATAAGTAAAGCTTTCTTTGTCATGCTCCATCTCCATACAAATCCCAAGCATTGTATCCGATTTATTATATGGTTGAAGCTTTTCACATGTATTATTACTGTTGAATTCCTGCCAAAACATTGGAATCTCCTTGAAATTTAGTCCATCCTTTGTAGTAAACTTCCTCGCTTCGCCGATAGCTTGAAAAGCATCTTTTTCAATAATTCTGTAATCCATGTCCTTATCTCCCTTCAATGATATATGGAAGGATATTCTTGGTATTGCTTTTAGTCTTGCTCCCGGCTCGCGCGCAGCCGAAGGACTTATCCCGTGTAATCTGCGGAACGCTTTTGAAAAGGCTTCCGGAGTATCATATCCATACTTCATGGCAATATCAATTACTTTAGCTTTTTATGCCGCAATCTCTTGGGCTGCCAAAGTCAGCTTCCTTTTTCGGGCATATTCAGCAACTGTACTGCCAGTCAGCATATGGAACATCCTTTGATAATGAAACGCAGATGACAATGCAATTCTTGCAACTACTGATATATCAAAGGGCTCCTCAATATGATCTTCTATGTACTCTACAGAATCCATCATACGTTTAAACCAATCCAAGCATTACCCTCCTTCCGCTATATTCATAGTAACATGGCTTGAAAATGTATCCTGTCATATTGTGCTTTTATATGGCAGGTTCAGTACTACGCATTTATTCCAAAACTTCAATAATTCCAATCTTATCTGCAACTTCAGAACCATCCATGGGATTCTTTGGAGAATGAAGGTTATAGAAATACCCATTCCTTCCATAACGGCCATCAACTCCAGCTTTAAGGCGCTCTTTCTCCATTGCCATATGTTTTACTCTACCACATATTAATGACCACTTACTATTCTCAAATAAAGGCTTCTCCCACTCAAAAGCACATTCAAGAGATAAGAAACATTCTTTAACCCTTGGAGCAGTTATTTCAGAGGCAGCCTCAATGGTAAAGCCCGACTTGGCAACCTCATCATCTTCTTCAGAATTATTCTTTATTGAATCGTAACATTTATTAAGCAATGTTATATCAGGAAAGTTGATACAGAATTCACCGGTTCTTAAAATATTTTGATAAGTGTGTTGATGTTTTAAAATAGAAATAATGCAAAAATAAGCATCTCCCTCACCCGTAAAAGTAGCCCATGCATGAAGACACAAATTTGGTTTGCCATTTTCCTTTAAAGTAGTTATCAGAAAAATCGGCTGAGGTATAGCTGCCACATATTCCATCCATGAAAACAGACTATATTGTCCAGGCCACTGCTCCTTAAATACGTCCGGCCTATTTACTCCCATTTCGTATTTCAATAAAAACCCTCCATTCGTAATGATGATTTTAAAAACATTCTACAACTACAATTTCTAACCGTATTGTAAAAAACGGACATTACTTTCTTTTTAAATATTCACCTGGAGTACACCCGCAAAACTCCTTAAAGTCTTTTATAAAATGCGCCTGGTCAAAATAATCGCTTTCATATGCCGCCACAAGAAAGTCCTTATGAGTACCATACTTACACATTTTTATTACTTTTTGCAACCTTATAATTCTGCACAGAAGCTTAGGGGACATTCCTACACACTCATTGAACAACCGGTTCAAACTGCGCTCACTTACGTTAAACTCTCGTGAAAGTTCTTGTATTTTAATCTTACCAGAATTCATTTCAATTGAATTTAGTGCACCCGAAACCACATAATGTATTGTATTGTTTCTATCTAACAGCTTTAAAAGAAATGTCTCCATAAATCTTATAAGCTCTCCCACCGATTTAGCGTAATAAACTTTCTCGCTTATTTCTCCATAAAGCCGTGTTGAAATATCTTCAAAATCGAAAGAATTGTTTTTGAATTTGGACATAGGTATGTTAAAAAAACGATAAAGCCCTGCAGGTCTGAAATCCACCCCAAAAGTCCTAATTTTTCCCCGACTGACACTTTGCTGGTTATATACTACAGTTGGTGAATCCATTACACCCCAAACTATACTATTCTCCCACTTATCATTTGGGTTTACATTAAAAACAAACCCTGCTCCTCCATCAGGTACAATAACAGTTTTTCTGGGTTTTAGACTCATCCTCTCCTGTTCGGTTCCTGTAAAAGCAGCATACCAATAGCAGCTAACAAAGGACTCCAGTTCAGGGCAAGGCTTAAACAACATAGGAAATTTGAACTGAATTTGCCGAAAAGGTTCAAAGTCATTTGTTAAGAAATTCTCTGCGTACATCATCAAACCTCAAAGTCTGTATTCTTCAGTCCGCGATAATAGTTGCCCTTACTTGCAGTAAATCTAATCAATGCAAAATCCGGGTCAGTATAACCCAGAGGATAGTACATTTTCATTCCGTCATTCCAGAATTCTTTCCTCTTTTCATCATTATATGAAACATCTGCCTTCCCAGTAAGCATTAACCCCTCAAAGGTCTTTTTGTCATAGAAATAAAGGCTGGCATTGGGGTTTTTCTGTATCTGAGCTACTCTCTTCGAGGAGGTATTGGAACAAAACCAGAATTCCTTGATACCATTTGCCGCCGTTTTTATCATGGCTTTTAATTGTGGAATTCCATTTTCATCAACTGTACCTAAAACACCTGTAAAACTCCTTTCCATAAGAGCAGAAGCCTTGACGAAAATTACATTGTCTCTTTTCATTTAGATCACTCCCTCACAAATTGTAATATATCGGTTAAATCGTCAGTCTTTAAATAATATTTTGCTTTACCAATCATTGAATCCCTATAATTGATTGCGATTGACGCCCCGCAATACCTGAAGAGCGGAATATCGGAAGCTCCGTCCCCTATTGCCACACATTCTTCCGCCATAATGCCATACTTATTACAATACTCTATCAAATAGGACAGCTTTCCCTCGTCCCCCGTATGCTTAATAATTTCACCGGTTTGATATAGTATTTACGTACATAAATATCAAAGCTTCCGTCATCTTTTTGATTTTCAATTCTGTAGAGACAATACCCTGCTATTTCATTACCAAGCAAAATTAGAATCGCTTTATATTCTGTGAGTAAAAAGCCTTTCATCCGTTCCTTCAGTTGCTCCAGGTTCATAGGATTCTCACTACCTTCATCCTGAATCAGATCTCGGTTCATTGCAGCTAAAAGCTTTACATCATCTGCCCCGGCATTTCGGATAGAAATGTCATTACTTTAACAACTATTATCTCTTAAAGCCCTATCCTCATTTTCATTATAAAAGTATTGCTTTTCAGCTGCCTCAGCTATTTTATTACGGACATATTCCGATATGCTTTCGGGCGCACTATCAAGTACTATCTTATTGCGCTTCAACACTTTCTCAAAAGTAATGTGATGTTCATGCCACATCTTGCCTTTAGAGCATAAATTTAAGGTTAATGGTTGAATCCTGTCGACAATGGCTGCACACAAGGCCTCCTTGGAGTCCATCCTTTCAAATTCCTGCCATAATCCGGTAAACTCCGCTGCTTGTTCCGATGGCAGCAATGAGAAAATCTTCTCCGCTGCTGTCTTTTCGCGGTATTCTTTGTCCATGTGCGCCATCTCATCATATGCAAATGTATCACCGGCATATATTTCAACCAGGTCATGAATTAAGACCATTTTTAGTGTTTTCAAAATGTCCATACCTTCAAAATGCTCCGAAAGAACAATCACCATCATGGCAAGATGCCAGGAATGCTCCGAATCATTTTCTCTCCGGGAACCGTCAGACAGATAGTTTTGACGGAAAACCGATTTCAATTTATCTATCTC
Source organism: Bacillota bacterium (assembly GCA_049325575.1). Classification (GTDB taxonomy): domain Bacteria; phylum Bacillota; class Clostridia; order Acetivibrionales; family Acetivibrionaceae; genus JBMOLK01. The sequence goes on from JBMOLK010000200.1 coordinate 44,677, forward strand.
TGTTAAAAATTGCATCTGTTGTTGTAAACGTGAAAGCTCCATTATGACCCTCCAAAACAAAAGTGGTACATAGAATGAATCCTCAATTATTTAATTATTTGCCGGTCAAAATAAGGACTTTTGCCGGTACAGCTTAAAGGAATCCCATAAATTATTTTTGCTTTGTCACCCAGAATATTTAATTCTTTTGCAGCCTTCCCTACAGACATCATGATACGGTTATCAACCCTCGAGTCACATGCAATACTAACAGCCGATCCGATAGCAATTCCTAAATCACCTGTATTAAAACTGCATGGAATACCAGGGTTCTTATCCTTTTCATCACAGTTGCTAAATCCGCATAAACCGCATTGTTTAACACCTACCGGCTTGATATCGGTTGCAATAAGTAAAAGCACCTCGGAATCCATTATGTTATTTGCATCCCTGATATAAAAATCAGGACTCAATCCGTCTTCAACCATCTCTTTCATTTTATCCGCTATAATTTTAATAGTTTCACCTTCAACATACGAAATTACAAGATTATCAACACCTTTAGCCTTAGGTGCTGTTCTTGCGGCAGCCATCATTTTTTTCGCGACTCCAACTAATACTTCTTTTCTTGTCTTTTCTTCATAAAACCTCATGTGAGCCTCCTGTAAACAAATAAATATTGTATTTTTCATCAAAAGGTCTTTTATAATCTCTTTACCGATTCGTTTTTTATTTCAAGCCCTGAAAGTATTATTCAGTTCACCTCTAAATAAAAAGTGGTACATGGACGGAGAATACCATGTACCAACATTATACATTAAGAGTTTTCATAATTCTACCATATCAAATTAATATGTCATAATCGCCAAATAGTATGCACCCTCTTATGCCAAAAACCAAGCAAAGAGGGTGCATTATTACCACTTATTAACATCAATTTCTGCTAAATTTGTTTAGCTTCTTACTCAATTTTACCCCATAAACGTCGAAAAACCCTTATAATAAGGGCTTTTCGATTGTATTAAAATCATAGTTTGTATTTGGTTGCGGAGGCCAGATTTGAACTGACGACCTTCGGGTTATGAGCCCGACGAGCTACCGACTGCTCCACCCCGCGATATCTGGTGTTATATTAAAATAACACACTTTATAATAAAAGTAAATGTTAACTTTTGTAAGTTTGATATAGATAATCTATCGAAGTATCTTTTATAGTACAATTTAAATATAGTGATAGTCCCCAAAACTCATCGAAAACAGCAATAAGAGAAACAAGAACAGTACAGGTACCGTGTATAGGTATTAACAAAATTGCAATCATACTTGATAATTATATTTATTTATTATAATATATAAATATAGTATATATGAGGTGTTTATATGTTAGTAATTGTAGCCTTTATCACATGGGTAACAGCTATATTCACAAATATTTACATTGGTAAACTTCTTTACGGCAAATCATATTGTATATTAGATAGCCTAAGTTTACCGACAAAATCCCTGGTTATTCTATTAGCACCGTTTATAAGCATAAGCCTGTTTTTGAAATTAATATTCAAAGAATCATGTAATATATCTAACAGTCTCTTATCATTTGAAAGGAAATCCTGTCTTAATTGCATTAATTGTAATTATGATAAGTGTTCCGTATATGATCTCAAAATACGTAATAAAATGCTTTGTAATGGCCAGTTTTATAATAATTCTAGTGTAAGCATCACATAAGTGAAATGAAAACTATTAAATTTAATAATTAATAATAGAAAAATGTTGTTAGGAACATTACATCTCTACTTTACTTACCTTGCGAAGTCTTCCTTTGATAGGTGTCTTTTGCAGCTCCTTTAAAGCCAATTCGCCCTTATTATTTAATATTTCTACAAAGGAAGATACATCAACTATATTGATGATCCCTATATCTGCTGCTGTCATACCTTCGATACTGCAAAGCGTACCAACAATGTCCACTGCTCTCATCTTTGTTTTCTTGCCTGCATTGATATGCAGTTTCATAATTTCCTTGCTCAGCTTCGCACCTTTCGTTTCTTTAATTTCAGGTGCAGCATTCATCTTTTCAATAAATTCCTGCTTTAAATTTTCCACAGTTTCTTTGACAGGTCTTTCTTTTAATTGAATCTCTTTTCCGATATATTTATGTATATCATCTAAAAACTTAATTTCATTTTGGGTTACAAAAGTGATTGCTCTCCCCTCCCTACCGATACGCCCGGTTCTTCCTATCCTATGAACATAGCTTTCCCTGTCCCCGGGTATATCATAATTTATTACAAGTGAAATGTTATCTATATCTATTCCTCTAGCTGCAACATCTGTAGCTACAAGGTATCTGAAACAGCCTTGCTTGAAATCATTCATTACTCTTAATCTATCACGTTGTTCCATTCCACCGTGAATCTTTTCACAAGTGTACCCGTGATTTGCCAGCTCATTGTAAACCTCATCCGCCTTTTGCTTTGTGTTGCAAAATATTATACAGCTGTCCGGGTTTTCTACTATTGTAATATCTCTTAAAAGATTTATCTTTTCGCTTTCACCTACGGTATACCTTTCTTGGTCTATCCTGTCTGACACTGAATCTTGCTCTTCAATTTCAACGTATATAGGCTCTTTCATGTATTTGTTACATAAAGCTTCTATATCTTTTGGTATTGTAGCTGATAAAAGAATAGTCACGCGTTCCTTTGGCAAATCGGTTATTATTGCTTCTATTTGCTCTATGAAGCCCATATTAAGCATTTCATCGGCTTCGTCTATTACAAGGTATTTTATTTTTGAGGTATTAAATGTTCCTCTTTCCAGATGATCTATAATACGGCCCGGTGTGCCAACCACTACATGTGTTTTTTGCTTAAGCTCCTTTTCTTGGTTATAGAAAGGAGACCTCCCATAAATTGCAGACACTTTAAGTCTTTTAAACCTGCCTATATTGAAAAAATCCTCCTTGACCTGGACAGCCAGTTCTCTTGTTGGTACAATTACCAATGCTTGAGGATTATTTTCGTTCCAATCAACTGATTCGCATACAGGTATAGCAAATGCAGCTGTCTTTCCGCTTCCGGTTTGGGATTTCACTATTATGTCCTTCTGCTCTAATACAGCGGGTATAACCTGTTCTTGAACTTCTGTAGGGCTTTTGAAATTTAGCATACTAATTGATTTTAATAACTCACTGCTTAACTTATAATCGTTAAAATTTTGCTTTGCCATATATTCATCTCTTCCCTTACAATTTTATTTAAATTACGTAAAACAGTTTTACAATAGCACTTTCCAGCTTTTATCTTTAGACACTGCCAATATTATAACCCAGCAAAAAAGAAATTAACACTATAAAGGTTAAACTTAGTATCCTTAAAAATAAATCGGTTACATTCAAGTGAATGTATACCGATTTATTTTTTAACTGTCTCTTCCGTTATTGTCTAAAGAATTTTTATTATCCTGCACATCCTTTTTATTATCCTTTTTATTATCCTTTTCATTTAAGTCATATTCCTTGTAAAATGGTGATGCTTTTATAAAGCTTCCTATTTCCATATCTACTTTTTTAAATGGATTCCATCCTTTCACTCTTGACACCTCCAGCTTGATATATCCCTCTTCTACACTTATTTTTTCCACAACTATATTTTGAAGCATTCAAGAATAATTTATATTAACTATTTATGTCTAAGCTGTTAATTTTATAAAACATTCCTTTTTATAGAAATTTATACTTAAATAAACGAATATTAATTGAGGATCGGTTATTATCGAAGCTGGAGGGGATAATAAGTAATGGAGAGTAGAATAACTACTCTCCATTACTTTATTGTGTTTGCTATATTCTACGATTACCTTATACTGCATTGTGAACGAAGGAAACAATTGCTGCAATGGGTATATCTGTTACAGAACCTACTGTAGCTACAGGATATCCATCCCAGCCGCCAGCTGTAACTGCACCATTTGCACTAGCAGGAAGCACGGGTCCTACGCCGTAACCTGCACCCCCACCTACTCCGGCGGCACCTACTCCAGGGCCTACTCCATATCCTGCGCCACAGCCTCCGCCAGCTACTCCGACGCCTCCGTAGCCATAGCCTACGTTAAAGCCTGTGCAAACATTACCTAAAGAACATCCAGGAGGAGGACCAATCCTTGTTATCAGTCGTACAAAGCACTCATTGACTGCCAGTACTACACCAGTAAATCCTGCACCGGATTGTCCGCCGCTGCTTGTAAAGATAGTAACAGTCTCCCCAATATAGTTGGCGAGAAGTACTGAAAAGTTTCCGCCTACAAATCCGTCTGCCATAATCATCTCTTCCTTTCTTTATCAATTATATAATTTATTCTACTAATATATATTATGTTAACCACGGCAATTTTGTTACATCCATCCGTTAGACTAAATGCTCCTATAAATTGTGCATACTTTCTTGTAACAAATTTTAGTATATAAATTATTCTTTAAACTATTTTTATAATAATAGAAATTGTTTCTGCAAATAAGTAACATAAACGCAGTGTTAACATAAATTGTTATTGATTAGCTTTTATCAGTTTTATCATGGAGGGATGATTATGTATGATCCAAATAAAGGCTTTGATCCCTATGAATTTGTTTTTGGGAATAATAACACATCACCATGGAATTCTTCATACTTGAACGACTATATAAGAGATACCATTATGAAATCCTTTAACAGCCCATTTACTGCTTCTTCTTCATGGGACTTTTCCAAGGTGAACGATTATATTCAAAATATTATGATTCAATCACTTAACAGGCATTTAAGTCAGTTTATGAATCAGCCTGACACTACCAGTCCTGCACCATTAACAGAAAGAGAAGAAGTAAATGAACTTTCGGAATACACTCCAACTGAAGAACCATCCTCTATAGAATCTGATCCTGATAATAGTGCCCCGACCCTTGATGAACTGATTGAGACTCCACTCTCCACTAACCAAATACGTAGTAATGATTTTCAAATAGAGACAGAAAAGCCGGATTTGAGAGAAGAAACGACATTTAGGACACAATCCTACACTAGGAATATTGGGATCCAGCCCGAAATCATGCATACACACAGTATGGTTATTATCAGGGTTGAATTGCCAGAGGGTATGAGTGAGAAAGATCTTAAAATATCTATTAATGATGACCATGCAGTAATAAAATGGCCAGCCCGTTACATGGAACAGCTTATTCCCCTTCCAGCAGGCATAATAAGAAGTCATGCAAGTGCAATGGTTAAAGATACCGTTTTAGAAATTCAAATTCCCAGAAAACATGAAGGTGAAGTAAGAGAAATAGGCATATAATGCTTAAAGCCGGACACTTGATTACATGTGTCCGGCTTGATTAATTTGCATCTATTAATATTTACTCGATAAACATTAAAATGGTGTCATCTGCTTCTGCTTTATCTTGTAAGAGGCCTATTAAACAACCCTGATTTAACAAGCTTTGACTGTATCACACTCATATTCATTACGGTCTAAACTTTAAATTGCTTAACAAGAATATCCAACTTACTTGCTACTATTGAAAGCTCTTCTGCATTATTCTTTGTATTATTGGCTTCACTAGTATTTCCTATCATCTGATGCTTAACCTCTTTAACATTTTCTGTTACATTTGATATTCCTTGAGATATATCTGTTGAGGCTGCGGATAAATTCTCAATACGTACCGAAGTATCTTCTGTGCTTTTTGCAGCTTCATTGGAAGCTACATATAGTTCGGATACTGACCTGGCTATCTCGCTAACTCCCTTCGATGCCTCATTCAATTTCTTTGATGATTCTGTGGCGCTCAAGGCTATAGTTTCTGCGTTTTTTGATATAGCTTCGGTATGATCGGCAACATTAGCAACATTCTTGGAGATCTCACCACTTATTGATGCCTGTTCAGTAACTGCTGACGCTATAGTAATTGTAATTTGCGAAATTTCATCAATAACTGATTTAATGGAAGTGACGGCATTAACTGCATTTTCTATATACCGCAGCATATATGTTATTTTTTCACTTATTTCGAATGTAGCTTCAGATGTCTGCTTTGCAAGCTCCTTAACCTCATTTGCAACTACTGCAAAGCCCTTTCCCGCTTCACCTGCACCTGCTGCTTCGATTGTAGCATTAAGTGCCAACATGTTTGTTTGATCAGCTATGTCGTTTATTAAATTTATTATTTTACCAATTTGTTTCGATGAGCTATTTAGTTCAGTAATAATTTCTCCTGCATCTTTTACCATACTGGAAGCCTCTTGTGTAATATTCCGCGAGCGTTCACAATTATTACTTATTTCGTTTAGTGATATATCAAATTCTTTTGATGATATTGCTATACTGTTTATGGAATTTGATATATCTTTCGAGGAAGAAGCTAGATTGCTTATGTTCTGGGATACAGCAGCAATCAATTCTGAAATATTGTTTACAGTTGCGGAAGTCTGCTCTGATGCTGAAGATAGTTTTTTTATTGTGCCTGAAATCTCTTCAATTGATGCGGCTATAATACTTAAATTTTTACTGGATAACGAAAGTGAATCTGCGTTTTCAGATATCCTCGAGGACATTTGTTCCAATGTCTTGCTTGCTTGATTAGTCTTCTGGCTGGTTTCCCCACTTCCCATTTCCATATTTTTGGCAATAATGAGCAATTCATCTGACGAATTCTTTAATACCAATGAATTTTCAAGTATTTCAGTTATAGCAACCCTGACTTTAGAAATGAAGTTGTTAAAGGATTTCGTAAGTATGCCCAATTCATCCTTTGAGTATATAGCACCTTCTACAGTCAAATCCCCGCTTTCCACATTTGTCATCAAATTCCCCAGTTGAACCACTGAACGAGATAGTACTCCTGTTATTGATACTCCAAAGATTATTGTAAGAACTAAACATAATAAAAATATAGCAGCCTGAAGGATTTTAAAAAATCTAACCTGATGTTGGGAGTACGTCTGCATTTCATTTACAACAGGATGGGTTTGGTCCGAAACAAGCTCATTAGCTTCCTTAGTTATGAGGATCATCACATCATTATTGTATGGACTTTCTATCCCAGCTTTAAGTTTAGCTTCTAGTTTACCCCATGTTTCAGATATTTTATTGAGTTTGTACAGTATTGCCTTTTGATTCTCATTTTCATAGAATATTTTTAAGGAAGAAAGTTTTCCGTTAAAGTTTTTTATTTCAACTTCAGCTTCTTTCTTTAGCTCTTCATTCCCTGTCAAAGAATATTGATTAACAAACAATGTTATTTTATAAGTCCTCATTCTTAAACTTCCTGCATCATTTATTTGCTTCGAATGACCGTCAATTTTGGCATATGCATACAGGTTTAAAAAAATAACCCCGGCAAGTATTAAAATAAATCCAAAAAAGATGCTGGCTATTTTTTGTTTGAACGTCATTTGTTTTCACCCCATATAATATATTTCAAGTTATATATATATCGACAATGTTATGAGGTTTAAACAGTGTTAATCTTTGCATTGTTAAATTAAGTAAGAAGATTAATTTAACTAATGTACCTTTTACTTTTTTGTATAAGAAAGGCAACCATTTCATCAACAGAGTTAACTTCAAAACCCAGGAAATATAAACATCAAAATAGTGTCATCTGCTCCTGCTTTATCTTGTAGGAGGCGGACTCCAACCCACCCTGGGATTTAACAAGCTTTGACTGTATTACACTCATGTTCATTCCGGTAAGCATCCTGTGAATGAGGCTGTAAACTACATCAAACTGCATGTATATATCTACCTGCATATGACCTGTAAGGCATATCATCTGGGTGTTTGTTGCCCTTGCAAGGTCGAATATATATGAAAGAAGGTAGCTTGCATTTGCCTGTCCAAAAGGATTGTCAATCCATATAACCTTGCTTGAGCCCTGCCACCCGGTCTTTTTGTATCTAAGGTATGAAATAATTGAAATAAACATGGCAAAAAATCCAGCCAGCTTTTCCCCACCCGACCAGTTTATAACCACTTCCCAGGGAATATAGCGTGACGCTCCCATGGTTGACTCTGGCTTAAACACTTTTATTGAGTATTCATTAAGATTTGTAACTGCATCCAGAAGTCTTACCGGGGACATTATCTTTGCTATCTCACCATCAATCCTTGCAGGGTCATATCTTCCTTCTGCCTTCATCTTTTCTATTTCGCTGATAGATACCTCTAAATAACGGGTCATTAGGGCTTTGCCTTCCTCCGGGTGAAGCGTGGGCATCTCGATTACTATGGTTTTTCTGTTAGTCCCCTCCAATTTTATTTTGGAGAAGGTATCAACAGACTTAACCTCTTCATATATTGATTCTGCCTTACTATAGCAGCGCTGTACTATCTCTTCCTTATCCCTAATGGATTCATCAAGTTGAAACTGTGCTGCCCTTTTCATGTTTTCAACGCTGTCTATTATATCTTTAAAAAGTTCTTTTACGTACTTATAGTTATACATATCATTTTTAATTATTTTTTCAAGGATCATCCTTATTGTAACATTTTCAGCCCAATCTGATTCACGGTACAGCTCATCGTAGCTCTCTTTTACCTTTATCTCTATTTCACCAAGGCTTCTCGTAAGATCAAGGTAGCGTTTCCTGTTTGTATTGGCTATAACAGAAACTTTTTCAACAGGAAGCTTTAGAATATCCCAGATGGAAATAGTTTCGCCTTCATACATAAGGCTGTCCATGTTTTCCCTTGATGACGAAAGTATGCTTATGCCTTTTTCATTAATATAATCCTCAAGCCTGCTTCCGTATTCAACAAGCGTACTTCTCCTTTTCTCTGTATCCTCAAGCTTCTTTGCATTCTTCTGTCTCTTCTTAAGGTAAGCATCTATCTGGGCATTAAACGAGGATATATCTATACTCTCCAACGATTCAAATTCATAGGGGGCTGTCTTAAACCTTTTTTCAATCTCTAACCGTAATTGGTCTGTCCTGCCTTCCAGTGTCTTTACTTCACCCAATAACTGATCCTTCTTCTCGTTTAACGTCTTACTCTCTGACTTTAAGGATGAAAGTGTTTTTCTTTCTTCTTCAAGCCCCTCTTCTGTAAACTCTGTTAACTGTCCTTCAAAATCAAACTCATAAAACCCTTTTAAACGGATTTGCTTTAGCCCATTGTCCTCATTTTTTCTATAATTATCAATCAGCTTTCTTATTTGTTCTCCTTCGCTGTCTGCGATTTTCCTTTCAAGCCCCTGGGCTCTCCAAAGAATTTCTTCTAAAGTTCCTGTTATCTTCATGGTGGGCTTTTGAATCGATAGCTTTAAGGTTATTTCATCTGATATTTTCTTTTTCTGCAGGGTATGACGTGTGTATACATCCATATTATTTTTAATATCTTCAATATTCTTAGATACTGAATTAATATCCTCAATGATCGAGCTTTTCTCCTCCTCAATTCTAACCCTTCTAAGATCTTCATTCCTGTGCTGCTTTTCAAGCTCTGTTATCCTGCCTGTAAGCTCGATATACATCTTTAAGCTTTCAATATCCTTATCCTTCTCGCTGATTTGTTCATCTGTATCCCGAATAATGCTTTGATTTTCCCTGATCCTTCCAAGCAACGACTCACGCTTTGTTTGAATTTCTTTTAATGAGTCTTCACTTGCTTTAATATCTGCAAAAATAGCATCCAAACGGCTTTGTGCTTCCCTCAAATAGCTTTCCGGGTACAATTCTACGAACTCGCGGCATCTTTCAATAAGCCCGGTTATCTTTTCAACATCCTTTTTCATTACATCATATTCGCTCTTTGTCTTGGCAATGCTTTGATCCATACTTTGCAAATAATTCCTAAAAAGCTCTGGATTCAAAGAGAAAGCACTGTTTTTTGAGAATACAATATAGGCTTCCATAGGCCCCAGCCTGTCAATACCATTTGAAGCTTTGTCATGATTATCCCTGCGTGCCGCTATTCCCTCTTCAGAGTCCACAATAATTGCAACAGGATAGTTCTCAACCATCTTTAGTATTTCCCCTGATAAACTGTTTACCCTTTCAATCTCCGGCCTCTCTATGACGATCGAGTGACATAGAAGGGGATTCCGGTGTAAAAGCTCCTCTCTTAAGTCCTCTCTCTGGTTCTTAATCCATAATGAACCAGGGATGCACCTTACACCGCTGTCCTTTAAAAATCCATAAACCTTTTTAAGCTCTATATCCGGAATATAATACTCGCATCCGTCAAAGAGGTACTTTCTCTTTAAAAGCTCATGATAACGTCCAAGAACATCGCTCAAGGAGTTGTCCGCCCGTATCTTAAGAGCCTTCAAAGACTCCGCTGCTTCCTTGCTGTAGACATCCCCATCAATTTCATACATGGATATTTCCCTGCTTATTCTATTTAGTCTTGTCTCAAAAGCTTCTATATCCTCTTTAGCGTTTTTCTGTTTTTGAAAAGATGCCGCTGCTGCTTCTTTAAGCCTTGTCTCATTTATTAAAAAGTCCTCAATAGTTTTATTAGCCTTTTCTACCTCTTCAAGCAAAGCTGCTCTTTTATTTAAAAGGAGATCTCTTTCCTTCAAAAGATTTTGAAGGCCTCCCTTAGGATCAACCAATAGTGTCATGTCCTTCACAAAATACCCTGTGATCTGTGACTGTCTGTCTTTTGTGTCTTTAAGTCTTGTGTGGATAGAGGACAGGCTGTCGCGTATATTGTCCCTTTCATTATCCTTTTGATCGAGACTTTTCTTAAGCTCCTCCTTCTCCTTTAATGAACTGTCCAGTTGTTTTTTTAAGCCTTCAACAACCTTTCTGATTTCCTTTATTTCATCATCAAGCAAGAACTTTGCATGATAGATACAGTTCTGGTATTCCCTATCAATCTCATCCCTCTCCGTGGAAAGGGTATCAAGCTGCGCTCTAAGTACAGAGAGTTCCCTTCTTGCATTAAGGACATCTTCGTATAAAAATGCAGATTCCATAAATCTGATTCTTTTATCCTTATCTTCAATCTCACTTGAAACCTTTATAATTTTAGATAGAATATCCTCGTGCTTCCTCTTAAGGGACATTAGCTCTAAAACCCTTTTTTGATAATCCAGACTTTCTTTCTTATATAAAAGCTCTTCAATCTTTACAGAGTACTGGCGGTCGTTATCTTTTAATGATTCAACCTCATTATGAAGCTTATCCGATGCAATGCCTATGAGATTGCTTAGGGCCAATATATCTCTGCTCGCACTATTTATATCTTCTACGGTTGCACCATATTCTTCAAGCTTTGAAAGAAGATTTGCAGCCCTTTCGCAAAAGGCCTCATACATCTTGATATTATGCTGGTATAGAGGTATATTTTTTAAATTTTCAAGATGTTTTTTAAAGGTTTGCGCAAGAATTCCGGAGTTTTCTCCTTCCGCTTGAGGAATATTTGGGATTATCAGCTTTTCAATAACATTTCTTGACTTTCTGGCATTCTCGAAGAATTTATCTATTCCGCCTTCGGATTGGTTAATGGTTTTAATGGCATCAAATTCCTCCCTAAAGAGGTTAAAGGTATAAAGCTTGTCCCTGTACTCTCTCTGGCGGTCTCTGGAGTATACATTTATACTGAGACGCATTTCTGAAGCAAGCCTTTTTAAGTAATTGTGATACTCTGAAAAACCGATGATCTGTTTATCTCTGTTTACTGCATCCATACCTTTTATATCAAGATCATGGGGCAAGGTATAAGTATGGGTGTAGGTAAAGAATCTTAGACCGTCTGCATTTTTTGAGACACAAATACCTGTGAGCAGATAGTCTGCCCTTGTACCGTCAAGCTTCCATTCAACCATGATATGTGTGGGGGATGAGCCTACCTTGAAGTAATCTGAAAAGTTTCTGCTGCCCATGCTGGTATTTGGCAGCACTGCTTGAAGTGCCAGCTGAAGTATGACACTCTTTCCCCCTCCGTTTTCAAGGTTTATAAGGGCGTTTTTACCGTCGAATTCATAAAGCTCGTTTGAAATATATTTTTTATCATCATCATATCTGAAATTCACAATTCTGAATCTGTTTATCAGAGGCATAAAATCAAATCCTTTCAAGGAAGGAGAGAATTTCCTTCTTTCTTGTGCTTTCGGGGTAATAACTTATTACAAGCGTGTCCATCTTGTCTGTGGTATATATTTCGCTGTCATTATCGAGATTAACAAGGCCCTGTTCCTGCAGGAACCTAAGAGTCCTGTAAATGAAGCTTATTCTGGTCCCTTTGGACTGGCTAAAGCTCTTTATTTTTTCGTCATAGGTAGGCAGATCAAGCCAAAGCTTTGATACACTTCCAAAATTAAAGTTTAAAGCCTCGTCGGTTTCTTCCTGGTTATCAAAGGACTTGCAGGACTCCAGCTTGGATGTTATAAAGCCCTCAAGCTCTTCAACCTTTAGCATGGATCGAACCTTGTTATTGTAGTTTTCACCATTGAAAAATTTAATGATAATTGAAAGTATAATTATATATCCTGCATAGAGTTCCGTATTGTTTGAAAAGCCCATTTTGTCCCTTAGTTCTTCATTGGTAAAGCCTAAAAACTTGTTATCTGTCCTCGGAGTATAATAGAGGGTGTCTCCAGATCTTAGGATCATTATTCCCGCTTCTTCCTCAAAGATTCTTGTAATGAAAGATATTTCCGGGTCTTCAAAGAACAAAAAGAGATCGGGGTTGTCCTTTTTAGTTATTTTTGACTTTTCCAAAAGGTTCATATATAAGCTGAATGCCTTTCTTACCGAATCAGGCGACAGATTTTCCATTACTTTACCCCCTTTATTACAAAGTCAGTTATTTCGTTGCCGTTTTCAAAAATCATTTTCTTACCTGATGATATAAGGATCAGGGACTTTAGACCCTTAAGCTCAGGTTTATTACTGAATATCCTGTCAAAGAGATAATAGATATTTATGTTATAGGCTGAAGTGTCTCTTACCATCTTACTTAAAAGCTCCTCCAGGTCTTTAAAATCAATAAGCTTATGCTGGTGAAGAATTACAACCAGGCTGTAGAAGTCAAAATCAAAGGAAGCTGTTTTGTATAGATCCTCATCAAGTCTTTTTACTGCAGAGCTTAGGAATGAGTCCCCAACATTGTAAGCTTCTTTAAGGATGACCTCAAGGTATGCCATGACTTTCCTATCCCGCTTTTCCCTTTCTTCACGCTCTTCTTTTTCCCTAATTTCAACTTCTGCTTCGATATCTATATTCTCCCGCTCTTCTTCCGCCTCACTTTTAACCCTTTGCGGTTCTAAAGCTTTAAATGGATTGAAGGCCTTGTTTGATGCGTCATTTGTAAAAAGGGGCGACAGCATGATTTTTAAAGGCCCAAAGCTTAAGTTCTTTGAGAGAAGTACATCGAAAATACTCTTCTCAAAATCTATAAACTCACTGACACCCTGGCGAAGCCTTATTTCTATAGTTTTTAGGTATTCGCCTACAATATCAAGCTTTTCATTAAAAAGCCTGTCATGCTCTGTGGTTGTTACATTAAGCCTTTGCGTCAGTATTTTTATTTGTTCAAGGCTCTTTAGCTCTTTTTCTTCAAGATCATTATAGCTTATTTTTTCGATGTTTTCTCTCTGTTCTTTTAATATTCTCCTGATATTGTGAAACTCCCGTCTTTCAGCCTCGAACTGCTCTTTTATCCTGGCAAAAAGGAGCTTCAATTCTTCAAAATCTATACCTAAAACATTTTGACGTATGTTTAAAAGAAGGTTTTCAAGTCTTTCACGAAGCTGCCTCACCTGAAGATTGAGTTCATTTACAGTTTGCAAAGCACCTGAAAAAACCCCTTTTTCAATCTGCTGCTTTAGGTACATCTGTGTTATATTTATCCTGAATTCCGAATATATTTCCCGTGTCTTAAACAAGAGTTCCATTCCCTGGTCTGTAAGCTTGTATCTGGCAGATTTCTTAATCTCGTAATATGACGTGTCTATCAGCTTTAAAGGAATGGTCTCATCCCTGTTGGTTTCAAGGTTCCTGAACTTAAACTCAAAAATTTCACCACCGCTTCCTGCGATGGAATCCCTTATATAAAATGCCATTTCCCTTGACTCTTCCTGAGTCATATTGATATCATATGAACGCTTAAGGATTGTCTGCAGAAACCCGGCAATATCTTCAATGCTGCATTCTTCCCGGCCAATTAGCATGTTTTCCAAGATAAACAGCAAGACTGTGAAACCTACAGACACCATGTCAACCTCACTGTATTTTTGAAACCCTGCAAGCTTCCGGGATAAGTGTATAAAAGGCGCCAAACTGCGCATTCTTTCCCGGAAATCTTTAAGACAGTCAAGAACAGTGCCTTCAAAAACTCTTCCCTCGACCAAAATTCAACGCCTCCTGTGGAATATACTTCCCATTATACAGTATTTCAGTTATTTTTCCTTTACTATCTTCATCAAAGTACATAAGAAACAAATCAAGGTAGATTTCTGACTGATTTGTTTTAAGTGGCGGAGGTGTTTTAGCTGATGCAAGAAGCTCCTTGTAAAGGCTTGTATGGGGTACTACCAAGTGCTTTCCATACTTTGATGCCAGAGAGTTAAATATCCCTATGCCTTCAAAATCAAGGTCACCAAAATAATATACCCTGTCTATAGGGGTACCCATTGCTACCTCATTTAAAAAACTAAAACTGTTTACAATTTTCTTTCCCTCACCATATATCAGCATATCTATACTAATCCCGTACAGTTTCTTGTCGGGCTTTCTTTCAAGGTATTTTAGAACAGAATAAAAGGTGTCCTTATTTTCGATAATCAGTATGTTAAGTCTTTCCTTAGGCTTAAACAGTATATAGAAAAAGGCCTCCAGGGTTTTGTAGCAGTTTAGATCCTGGAGTGTTAGCCCCAGTCTCTTAAGGAGAACCTTACCCCCTGACTCCAGAAACTTTTCATCATTGAAAATCTCAAAAGATCTTTCATTCATGGTACATCTATACTTTAAAGATTTACTGGTAAGGCTATCTAAAAGGTATTGTGAAAGCATTAGAATATAGCCCCTGTCTCCTTTGTACACATGGGGATTTTTAAAATAGAAGCCTTTGTCAAGCCTTGGATGGAGAGACTGCAGCTCATGCATCAGCTCTTCACTCATATTTTTTCTGTCATTGTCCATTGAATTAATTCTATATTTGTTATATAGGAAGGGATTCCGGCCATTGGTACCTGATGATTTTACAGGTGAAAGAACACCACCTTCACAAAAATGCACAACGGAAGCGGCAAAAGACCTATACCCTCCCTTCATTTCAAAATCCTCTCCACCAAGCTGCCTTTCCACTTTTGAAAGAAGGTCTGATATTTCTATAACCTTTTTAGAATGATTGCCTATAATCTTATAAATAGTATTTTCCATTTTTGTATCCTTTACTTTGCCAACAACCTCATGGGCTCGTCAAACTTATCTTTAGGGTATTCACAAATAAGGTTGTGTCTTTCTGAAGCCTGATGTTTAAAGCACGAATATAATGAGGGCTAAAGCAATTCTTTTCATAAGTCACCTCTAATAATCTGTTAGAGTATTATTTCCAATCGGATCAGCCGCCCAATTACTTTCACATCCTTTTTATATACCACATCTGTAGATAAGCTTCCCCTGTTGCTTACAAGCAGCAGCTTACCACCATCAAGAGTTTTGATCTGCCTTATTGCCCTTGTTCCATTATATTCAATGAGGTAAACAGCATTATTCTCAATTTCCTGTGTACCATATACCAAAGCAAGATCACCCTTTGACATTCTGAACCCTGCCATCTCGTTATCTTCTATGGTTAAATAAAACACTTTATCCTTGGGATAACCCTCTACTTTATTTGAAATAATAGGCAGTTGTTTTGTTTGTATGGCCTTATCCATCTTATAGGTATAAACCGGGACAGGCATTAGTACTCCGGCAAGAGCATCATTCCATATGTCCTGTACAGGTTTCTCAATTACTTTCACTACGTTCTTGTCTGGCTCCGGCTTGTTGTTTTCTTCAGCCTGATACAAATCAAGTTTATCAACTTCCCTGCGGAGTGCTTTGGATATTTTTTTGATCAAATCCTCTTTTAAAACCCTCTTACCTGCTTCCACATCTATAATAAATCCTTCTGAAACTCCAACAATTTTAGCAAGCTGCTTTTGGGTCATGCCGATTTCCTTTCTAAGCTTGCTAATTTCCAACCCCATTCTGCTCATATTCAGCCTCCATAAAGTTAAAAAAGTTTATATTTTAATATACAAAAACATATCAAAGAAGTCAATCATTCTCTACTATTAA
>JBMOLK010000201.1:0-8538 GCA_049325575.1 Bacillota bacterium
TGAATTAAATGGTGGCAGGGGAAAAATAACCTTGGTAGGTTTGTAGCTGCAGCTGCAGAAAGTGAGTAGGTTACTATACATTAGAAAGAAGGTTTTAGTATGTATGCTATTGAAATTAACGGATTGAGTAAAACATACGATGGTCGAAGATACGCACTAAATAATTTAAGCTTTTCCATACCACAGGGTGAAATATTTGGCTTTCTTGGCCCCAATGGTTCAGGAAAAACAACAACAGTCCGAATCTTAAACGGTATCCTGTCACAAACAGCAGGTAATGCTTCTATTATGGGAGTAAATGTTGAAAATAATCCAACAGAGATACATTCTTTTTGTGGCGTTATGACAGAAACGGCACTCCCTTATGAAAATCTTACTGGAGCTGAAAACTTAAGATTTTTCGGTAGTATGCATGGGATATCAGGGAATGAAATAGAGGACCGCAGTGAAAGACTTCTAAAGTCCCTGGATTTATTTGAAGCAAAGGATAAAAAGGTTAGGGCATACAGTACAGGTATGAAGAAGCGGCTATCCCTGGCAAGGGCTCTGCTGCATCATCCGAAAATACTGTTCTTGGACGAACCTACTTCCGGCCTTGATCCAGAGGCTGCCGTGAATGTTACGGAAATGATTCGAAAGCTGTCTAAGGAACATGGTGTTACAGTATTTTTGTGTACTCACCAGCTTAAGTATGCAGAGGATATATGTACATTGTACGGGTTTATTCATGACGGTAAAATGCTCGGATTTGGCACTTTTGGGCAGCTTTTAAACACAAAGAACGCAAGCATATATCTTGAAATACGGGGCGATAATATTCCTGAAATAAAAGGGGTAGAGAGTACGAATGACAGCAGGCTTAGAATTCCCATAAAGAATGATGAGGAGGCAGCTTCCGTGGTTCAAGCTATAACTTCAAAGGGCGGCAGGATATATGAAGCAAGGCAGATACACTGGAGTCTTGAAGATTTGTATTTTAGCTATCAAAAGGAGGAGCTAAGATGAAACAGGTACAAAAAGCCATTATATATAAGGATATGAGAGAAATTACTGCCAGCAAACAAATGCTTATACCTATGGTTGTAGTTCCTCTAATAATGATGATGGTCTTGCCGGCAGTCCTTTTAATAGGGGCAAGATTCGGCATAACCGGAATCAACGGTATGGACTTTATGGTAAGGAATCTAAAGGATAAGTTTAACTTCGAAAACAATTCTCAACTAATAGTTGAGCTTGGAGTCAACTATATGTTTCCAGCCCTATTCCTTCTGATACCCATTATGGCATCAAGCATAATAGGGGCCAGCAGTTTCGTAGGGGAGAAAGAGAGAAAGACCCTTGAGTCATTGTTGTATACCCCAATGAGTGTAAGGCAGCTTTTTACCGCCAAGGTAGTAGGTACTGCAATTCCGGCATATGTAGTCGCACTTATATCGGTTATAGCTTTTGGAATCATTGTTAATATTGGGGGATGGTTTTACTTTGGCAGACTGATATTTCCTAATCTTAAATGGATTATCCTTGTTATTTGGGTCGCCCCTGCAGTTACTGTATTGGGAATTGCTTTCATGGTTATTGTTTCGGCCAAAGCGAATACCTTCCAAGAAGCGCAGCAGATGAGCGGACTTATAGTTGTTCCAGTATTGTTACTCCTTATCGGGCAGGTATCCGGGTTGTTTATGATTAATAACCTGATTTTACTTGGCCTAGGGGCAGCCTTATATGTAGTTGATTATGTTTTAATTAAAAATGCAGCAGGTAAATTTGTTCCGGAAAAGCTTTTGTAAGCTAACCTGTCAACGGAGTAAATTTAACCTTGCGGTCTTAAGGATTATGGTATAATGAGAACTAGTTACAGC
The DNA here is from genome assembly GCA_049325575.1 of Bacillota bacterium. GTDB lineage: Bacteria > Bacillota > Clostridia > Acetivibrionales > Acetivibrionaceae > JBMOLK01. Next base: position 1,860 of record JBMOLK010000201.1, read on the forward strand.
ATAGTTATTTAAACAAGTGCTTCATGAGTATATAGTGATTGTGAGGATTTTGTAATATAGATATGGATACTTTTTTGTATTATTTTATATACATAGCCCTTAATGCCTCTGAAACCTTATGGGATTTAGTTCCTTATGTTTTGCTAGGAACCATCATAGGGGAAGGGCTTAGATATACAGATTGGACTGTACATATAGTTAAAGGAATCAACAGAACCCCGCTATTATCTGTTTTATTTGCAATTATTCTTGGTTTGGTATCACCTCTTTGTACCTATGGCACTATCCCCATTGTGCTGCAGTTATATCGTGCCGGAACACCGGTTCCACCTCTGGTAGTGTTTCTAATATCCTCGTCAATGATGAATCCGCAGCTGTTTATTATGACCTGGGGTGGTATAGGCCTGGAGTTTGCCCTGGTACGGGTGATGATGATAGTATTATTTGCAGCTATTATTGGAATTGTTTCACATTTAATTCCGGTATCATGGATAATAAATAAAAGAATTCTAAGCCGGCCTGAATATGATATATATACTCACTGTTCCAAGCCAGCCTTTTCGTGGACTGATTACATAAGTCATATTCTAAAAAGTTTTGAGTTTGTCGGCTTTTATATTGTAATAGGTGTTATCCTGGGGGCTATGGTGGAAATACTTGTACCGGGACACTTGACACAATATTTTTATAAGGCAGGGAATGTCCAATCCATACTATTGGTTTCAATAATAAGTATTCCTATATATGTATGCGGTGGAGGAGCAGTTCCTTTTGTCCGGTCACTCATTGAAAACGGTATGAGTAAAGGGGCTGCTGCAGCTTTTTTTAATGTAGGCTCATTAACCAGATTACAGACAATAATGGCGTTGGCAGTTGTACTTAGACCACTTTGTTTAGTTTTATACATATTTATACTTATTGCATATTCCTTAATTGTTGGTATTATATATCGCTAGTAGAAATAGTAGAAAGTTTAGGGGGAGAGGTATGAAGGTTAAGATTATACGGATCAAGATTGTTAAGAGAATTTTGCTGATATTTCTGGGTTCGATTTTGTTAATAGTCTCCATTGGTTATAAATTTGGGTACTTTAATGAATTATTAAATACTTATCAAGAGAAAAAGATTGTTAATGATCTAAAAAATTCAGACGGTTTTGTGGATGAAGAGTCTACAGCTTCAGTTATTAATGGGGAAGGTGTAGATGTGGAAACTACTGCATCAATAGATGATGAAGTCGGATCAAAACAGCAAAACAATAATCAAATAACCGTGCCGGAATCAGTAGTAAACGACGGATCACTGGTGTCAATAGTTCAGTCATCCAAACAGTTTTATCAAGATATAACTGACGATGAAATCAGAGAAATGGTGCGGCAGGCGGTAACCCTTGCCGGAGGGTTTAAGGGGTTTATCAAGGATCATCAGGTGGTTGTCTTAAAGCCCAACCTGGTACAGATGCACGTAGACTCAACCGGCGATTTATTTACAAGGGAGTTTAATGGAATCACCACCGACTGGCGTGTTACAAAAGCAGTTGTTGAACTTGTGAGGGAGTATAACCCCAATGGTAAAGTTTATATTATGGAAGGTTCAGCAGGGGATAAAACAAGGGATGTAATGAATTATTTGAACTATACTCATGACTACATACCGGGAGTTGATGAGTTTATTGCTATAGAGGAAGACAGTGGGGAGTGGCAGGAGCTTGATTCACCAGCTCTTATAAAGTATAGTTTGCCAAATGGCTTGCTGCATAAGGAGTATTATCTTAATAGAAAGTATTATGAGGCTGATATTCTAATCAGTATACCTACATTAAAAACCAATTCCGGAGCTGTAGTAACAGGTGGTATTAAAAATGTAAGTATTGGAGCAACACCTGCCAATATATATGGTTTATCTCAAAATAGCTTAAGCAGAACTAAAATGGTTTCACATAGAATTGTTGATGGAGAGCTTGACAAGTGGATTCATGACTATTATTTGTGCAGGCCTGTTCAATTTGTCGTTATAGATGGCCTGGTGGGTTTTCAGAACGGCCCCGTACCTATGGGCAGAAAGAATATAAGTTCAGACAAAATGAATATGAGGCTCGTTATGGCCGGCAGGGATGCAGTGGCTGTGGATGCGGTGGAAGCATTGGTCACCGGTTGGGACCCATTATCAATTGCTTATTTAGGGTATCTTAACAAAAGCTTCATGGGTAATCTGGATACTGCAAGAATTACAGTAGCAGGAAAGAATGTGGATGAAGTGAGAAAGGATTTCTCAAACAGGTTTCCAAAGCTGGGAGGGTTAAGGATAACCGATAGGGAAGGCCCGGAGTTTTCTATTAATGAGAACACAGTGAATGAGGATAAGGTTGATATTAAGCTGGAAGCTGATGAAGAGACTATTAAGGTGGAAATATATATTGATGGGCGGCTGCATGCTGCTATACCGGCTCCTCTACATAAGGATATTTCCATTGATATAACTGATCTGCCGAAAGGTAAGCATCTTGTTAGTGTATACTGCTTCGATCGCTACCTGAATCGGTCTTTCAAGACCTTGGAGATTAGCAGGTAGGCATACCTAATAGAAGTTGCTCTAATTGATTTATATTGAAAGAAACTTGTGTTTGGACTTTTACCAACTGGAATGCGCCATACTGGTCACACATGAAAAAGAGTGCAGCAGACTGATTCTGCTGCACTCTTTTGTAATTTATGTAAAGTAACCAATATTCTTACTCCTCCTTGTTGTAATAAATCTTCTAGAAACACTTTGTAAACTTAGTTGCTTACATAGTTTATACTAAAACAGAATAACGTCTTATTCGACATTCTTTTAAGGAATCCTCTAAATTTAAAGCTTTGTTTGCAATTTTAAAAACCACGTTTTAGATCTATGCTTAAGTTGGTAATTAAATGAGTAAGATAATAAATGTATAACGGGAAATTTGAAGTGTTGTTTAAATTTCAGGAAAGATTTACACTGGGCTTTTTATGGCTGAAGTTTAGTACCTGATGTGGTATAATTATTATATCCTGTATATTAGTTGATTTGTGCCTATGTAATATATGGCAGTGTTGTTTATTAGTAACGTGTATTTGGAAAAGCAGTATAGTCCTGAAACTATTTGTTTTAAGCTGACACTAAGCATTGTAAAGGGATTTTTATAGACTGCATATATAATACTTTTGTAATTGCTATTAAATAAGCCAAACTGAAATAAGACAACTAAGAACGGAAAATTACAATTTAGCAGGGAGTGTATATGCATGCCTTTAAAACCCTTATATAAGGTTAGAAACATTAAAAATTTAAAAGATATGATTGAACAGAGTGAGAAGTTATTTGGAAGTAAAGAGGCCTTTTTAGTTAAAGAAAAGGATAATAGGTACAAGGGAATATTGTATACCCAGTTTAAAAAAGATATTGATTGCCTTGGAGCCGCCTTGGTTAGCCTGGGCTTAAAAGATAAATTTATTGCAGTTATAGGTGAGAACAGGTATGAGTGGTGCGTAACATACCTGTCAACTGTTAATGGTGTAGGTGTAATTGTTCCTATGGATAAGGAACTGCCTGCGCAGGAAATTCAGAATCTTTTGACAAGGTGTAATGCTGGTGCTGTTGTATTTTCGGATAAAGTAGCAGACAAAGTAAGAGAGTCTTCCGAAAGCTTGGACTCGGTTAAGTTCTTTATCAATATGGACGCTAAAGAGGATAGTGACCAATTCCTATCGTTCAATAGACTGGTTGAAAAAGGTAGAGAGCTTACAGATAATGGAGACAGGTCTTATCTTGATGCAAAGATTGACAGTGAGAAAATGAGCGTACTTCTATTTACTTCCGGAACTACTGAAAATGCAAAGGGAGTAATGCTTTCTCACAGTAATATATGTTCAAATATTACTTCGGTATGTTCTACAGTTTATATTGACAGCAGCGATTCTTCGCTTTCTATTTTGCCTCTTCACCATACTTATGAATGTACACTGGGGTTTTTATTACTCATGTATAATGGAGGCAGGGTGTCTTTTAGTGAAGGCCTTAAACACATTGCGAAGAACCTGAAGGAGGTGAGGCCCACTCTTTTGATTTCAGTACCTCTTTTGCTCGAAAATGTTTATGGTAAAATATGGGAGCAGCTAGATAAGAAGAGAGGGATGAAGACTTTATTCAGGGCTTTGGTTGCAATAAGCAGTTTCATTAATAAAGTATTTAAGCTGGACGTTAGAAGAAAATTGTTTAAGAGGATACATGAAAATCTGGGGGGTAGAGTAAGACTTGTTATCACAGGTGCTGCGGCCATAGATCCGGATGTTTCAAAGGGCTTTAGAAGAATGGGAATACCTGTGCTTCAGGGATACGGGCTCACTGAATGTTCACCGCTTGTAACAGGAAACAGGGATAATGAATTTGTTGACAGTTCCATAGGTATTCCTATACCAGGGGTAGAAGTTAAAATAGACAACCCGGATGAGCATGGAATTGGAGAGATACTTGTAAAAGGTCACAATGTAATGTTGGGCTACTTTAAGAATGAAGAGGCTACAAGGAACACCATAAGAGACGGGTGGTTTCATACAGGTGATCTTGGCAAGAAAGATAAATACGGTTTTTTCTATATTACAGGCAGAAGTAAAAACGTAATTGTAACAAAAAATGGTAAGAACATTTTTCCTGAGGAATTGGAAGCCTACATTAATAAGAGCCCATATGTGAAGGAGTCTCTGGTTTATGGGAACTTTGACAAGGTATCGGGTGAAACACAAGTTTGTGCGCAGATTTTCCCCAATTTGGAGGCTTTTAAAGAGAGATTTAAAGTAGTCAGCGTTTCGAGAGAACAGATCTTAGAAGTTTTTAGTGAAGTTATTAAAAGTGTGAACAGGAATATACCTATATATAAACGTGTTCGGCAGTTTTCAATCCGTGATATGGAGTTTGTGAAGACTACAACAAAAAAGATTAAGAGGTATGTAGAGATAGGTAATCTGAATAGTTGAGCTCAAAAAGCTGAAGCTATGGGAATATATGTGATAAAGGTATCTTGGAGTAAAGTCCCAAGGTACCTTTATTTATTGGCTTTGAACAAGTAAAATTCTAAAATGGGTTGAATTCAAGCTTTTAATTATGTTTTAAGCTTAAAATAAACTTGTAATTTATTGACAAACAAACAATTGTTATATAACATTATGTCAAATAGACTTATGCTTGTCTTAGGCATAACAGCAGGGGCAGTGCGGATAATTTGAAACAGGGGGCAGTAATTATGGGAGAGGATAATAAGATTTTAATTAAGTATACATTGAAGGACATCAGGGCAATGAGCTTTGCCAGAAGTTATTCAGGTATTTTTAATAAAATTCTTTTGTTTTGGTTAGGGTTTTTAATTTTGGTGTGTATAGCTTTTGTGCCGATAATTGTTGTTGCTTCGGCAGAAGATCCAGAGTTTTTGTTTATACTTCCTTTGTTGGCACTAGCTATCTTATTTTTTTCCGGTATTTTTTTGCTGCCCGGAACAATGGCTTATCTCATTCAGCGAAATAACTACAAAAAGAGCAAACTGCTAGGTGAGCTTCAGTGTTATGAGTTTAATGAAGAAGCAGTTAGAATATCGTCTTCTTCAGGTTCCTTCTCTTTGATATGGAATGATATATTCAAAGTTCAGGAGCTAAAGCCTGGGTTCCTGATATACAGTTCACCCGTTAAAGTTTTTATTATACCCAGAAGATGTTTTACCAGCCAGGAACAATTGGATAAATTCCGGAGTGTGCTTTCGTCAAGGGTTGATAAAAAGAAGCTTAAACTTAAAAGGTATCACATTGGTAAGAACTCACCTGATTTTGGAGAAGTTTTATATACTGATCCCGTTGAGAAGACTTGTGAACACCATGAAGACGATCTTTTGCTTGAATTGAACTTTTCTCTTATAAGAAAAGATATATTGAGTACAAACTTCAAGCTTTATTATACATCTCCAGGAGGACTTATAATAACTGGTATAGGTGTTCTTTCTCTTTACGGCTATGTAAGATGTCTTTTGACTCTGGGATATAACCTGTTTCCAATTTTACCTTTGGGGGTGCTTTTTACGTTCTTTGTTCCGTTTTTAATTTATATCAACTCAAGTAAACAGTTTAAAGAGGATACAGCTTTGCAGAAGTCCTTTACATATAAGTTCTATAATGATGAATATATTGTTGAGCATCCGTCAGGCATAAACCGGATACGGTGGTCTGATCTTGTAAAAGCCAAAGAAACTAAAACGGCATTTTTATTATATATAAGTACACAGATGATCCATGTTATACCAAAGAGAGTATTTGAGCAAAACAAGGAAGGCTTAAATACACTAGGAAAAGTAATCCGTGACAGGGTTCAAAACAGGAAGTAAAGAAGATCATATATGTATATGTATTGCTTTATACAATATAATTATTAATAGACGAGGATTATCAACTATTGAGCAGCATGAGATATTATAACGGAGCAAACTCTACGCAAGTTGATTTAATGAGTAAATTTGCCAATTTTATTGAGTTGAATGTAACATAAGATTGGTGATATATTATTAAAGCTGTCGCTGATGACACCTTGATGCTGAAAGAATAAAGCTTAAGGTTGGTTGGTAAAAAGAGTCAACAAAAAAGTGTTGACAAAGATGAAGCGACATGTTAACATAAGAATC
>JBMOLK010000202.1:0-8505 GCA_049325575.1 Bacillota bacterium
GTATTTTTGATTGTTTGGGCAGCCAAGCTTGTACACCCCGTACTTTTTCATATAGTCAATATATATTTTATTTATTCCGCCTTTGCTTCAAAATGTCTTGCGGTAGAAAGCTTTAAAGTGTTTGACGCACTAAAGGAAAGAGATATATTTAAGGCAAGAAACATGTTGTCCATGATTGTAGGAAGACAGACTGAAAATCTGGATGAAAAGGAAATAATCAAGGGAGCTGTAGAGTCAACAGCTGAAAATACTGCAGATGGTGTAGTATCACCTATTTTTTATGCTGTTTTAGGTTCCTTATTTGGTCTCGGAGCACCGGTGGTATATGCCTTTAAAGCAATAAGCACTTTAGATTCAATGGTGGGCTATAAAAACGACAAATATAAGAACTTCGGTTGGGCTTCTGCAAGACTTGATGACCTTGCAAACTACATACCTGCAAGGTTAACCGGATTGCTTATAGTTTGCAGTGCTTTCTTTACCGGTAAAGACTATTCAAGGAGTTTTTCCATTATGATAAGGGATAGGAGAAAGCACAAAAGTCCCAACTCTGGCTACCCTGAAGCTGCTGTTGCAGGTGCATTGGGAGTCAGACTTGGCGGGCCTGGTTTGTACTTTGGTGATATAGTAGAGAAACCTGTAATAGGGGATGCGCTTAGGGAACTGGATATAAAGGATATTCCCAAGACTATAACCCTTATGTATGTTGCGTCCATTCTGGCTTTATTTCTTCTAAGCCTGACCTTTTTAGCGGTTTTTATACTTTTTCAGTATATATAATATATTTACCATAAAAGAAGGACTTCTTACGGTGAAAATACTTACTGCAAGGAGTCTTTTTTTATGGAATAGGATATTTTTTCTTTGAATATATATTTATATTGCAAAGATATTTTTGCAATGTAAGCTTTAATAATATTTACGTATTGAAAACCAAGGGGAATACTCATTGGCATGGGGGATTTAAAAAAACATAAGTCAAATAATTTAAAATGATTTTAAAAAGGGGGAATTTGAGTGTCTGTAAAAAGGTTTAGTATGGGGGAAGCAGTAAATTTCGGGTGGGATACTATGAAAAAGAATATAGGCTTTTTTATAGGAATTCTGCTTACTTCGTGGATTGCATGCGGTGTCCCGCAATTTATAGGGGGACTTTTCCAGGAAAGTGTACCTGCATTATCCATAGTATTTCAGCTGGTTTCTACCGTTATCCAGATCCTTGTAACTATTGGATTAACAAAGATATGTATACAATTTTGCGACGGAAAAGTACCGAAATTCTCAGAGCTTTTCTCAAACATGCATTTATTCCTGAAAGTCTTTGCTGCATCAATTCTCCAAGCGTTAATAGTGCTTGGAGGGCTTATACTGCTTATTATTCCCGGTATCATTTTTTCAATTAAGCTGCAGTTTGTAACTTATCTGGTTGTAGACAAAGGAATGGGGCCTGTTGAGGCAGTAAAGCGAAGCTGGTTAATAACTAAGGGAATCAAGTGGCAGTTGTTCCTGTTCGGATTGCTGCTGGGCCTCATAAACATATTAGGCATGTTGGTGTTGTTTGTAGGGCTTTTTGTTACTGTTCCTGTAACTATGATAGCATACACATATGTTTATCGTAAATTGGAGGGCAATGATGCATTGGTTCAGATGCCTGCACAAATAGGTGAATATCCGGTTTAGCAGCAGGGAATTTTAGCATAAAAACCGCTCATTATACGATAGAGCGGTTTTTTAATGAAAAATTTCAGTGGTTTGTAAGCTTGATGAGGTAGAGATAACGAACTGTAAAGATAAACATATAATTCGCTCCGCTAATTTGAGACAAATGGGAGGCTCATCAAGTTTATCTACTTTTACAGTTCGATCTCTATAGTAAAGCGGACTGTTTATTGATATAATAATCTATGCATTTTGAAAAGTACAACAAATATGTAAGGCAGTACTTTTAGGTGTTAATAATAATGAGATCAGGAAGATTTTGATATGAATGAAAAGTTGCAATATGCTCATGGCGGGGATATATATAGAATATCGGAAGTATATGGCATAGGTCTGGAAGAAATTTTGGATTATAGTTCAAATATAAACCCGTTGGGATTACCGGAAGAGATAAAGGAAGTTATTATTAATAATATGGACAAGCTCACTTGTTACCCTGATACTTTTTGCTCCGATCTAAGAAAAGAAATATCAGGATATCTGGATGTACCTTTTGATTCAATCATAGTAGGAAATGGAGCAGTGGAAGTTATTTTTTTGTATCTTGATACAGTAAGGCCAGGTAAGCTGCTAATTCCTGTACCTGCTTTTTCGGAGTACGAAAGATCTGCACGTATGCTGGGATTGGAAGTTGAATTTCTTGAACTAAGGGAAGAGACAGGGTTCACTCTAGACTCGGATAGTATATCTGACAGGGTCTTAAATGGAATAGAGGCGCTGTTTTTGTGTAATCCCAATAACCCTACTTCAACACTGCTAAACAGGAGTGACTTATTGAATATTTTAGATTTTACAGCAGCTAAAAATATAAAAGTAGTGGTTGATGAAACATTTATCGAGTTAACCCCGGAGGGAAACAAAAACTCTTTGGCGGACAGTGTGAGAGAATATGAGAATCTTTTTATTGTAAGAGCATTTACAAAGATCTTTTCCATGCCGGGTATCAGGTTGGGTTATGGTATAGGAAATGAAAATATTATAAGAAAAATGTGGGATAAGAAGATGCCCTGGTCAGTTAATTCCTTTGCCTGTATGGCAGGACATGTTTTAAACCATGGAAACGCATACCTAAGGAGAACGGGAGAATGGCTAAAAGAGGAGACCGAGTGGTTTTTTCTAGAGCTAAATAAGATTGCAGGTCTTAAAGTGTTTAAGCCGCAAACCAACTTTATTTTAATAAAAATTCTAAGGGACAAGCTGACTTCCGCCAGGTTAAAAGATGACATGGCGAAGAAAGGTATTCTTATAAGAGATGCGAGCAATTTCAGGGGTCTTAATGAAAAGTACATAAGAATAGCAGTAAAGGACAGGGAAAGTAATTTGAAATTCTTGAAAGTATTAAAAGAAATATTGGGGTGGGTTTAGGTTGATGAATAAGCTTATTCTTGTAACAGGCGGCTCAAGAAGCGGAAAAAGTTCATTTGCGGAGTCTTTAGCCGGTAAGATTGATGACAGCGTATTGTATATTGCTACTTCCATACCCTTTGATGATGAAATGAAGGCGAGGGTGGAAAAACACAGGAAACAAAGGCCAAAGGAGTGGAAAACCCTTGAGGCATATAAAGACTTTGATATCCGTTTGAAAGAAGCCGGAGCATGCAATAAGGTATTCTTGCTTGATTGTATAACATTGATGGTTTCAAATATTATTCTTGAGAATAGTATAGACTGGGATAGTTCATCCAATGAACAGATATCGGAAATTGAGCAGACTGTAGTACTTGAAGTCGAAAAGCTGCTAAAATCCGTTAAAGACCTGAATGTCAGCTTTATAGGAGTTACAAATGAGGTAGGAATGGGAATTGTTCCCGAAAACAGGCTTTCAAGAGTATTCAGGGATATAGCAGGAAGGATAAACCAATTGCTTGCAAAAGCTGCAGATGAGGTATACCTTTGCGTGTCGGGTATTCCCGTTAGAATCAAGTAAGCTGGTGCCTCGTAACGTAATTTTTTTCTAAAGCATGCGAGGCACAAGCATAGGAAGTACATTTTTAACATTATGAAAGACTAGAAATTTGTAATGTTAAAAAGTACTAGTGCCACCAGGTACATTTATTTTATTATACTTTTTGGAGTGGTAAATATGAAATACTTTAAAAGATTTATATTGATGATTCAGTTTTTGACAACCATTCCTATGCCTGTAAGTATTGACTGTACTGAAGAAGACTATGGAAAGGGGCTTGTTTTTGCTCCCATTATCGGTTTGATGATTGGCGGAATAATGGTTCTGCTTCATTATTTGATAACGCCGTTTTTTCCTCCTCTAGCAGTTAGTGTGATGATATTGGTTTCTTATGTGTTACTGACAGGAGGAATTCACCTGGATGGACTGGGGGATAGCTTTGACGGCTTGTTTTCAAACAGGCCGAAAGAAAGAATGCTGGAGATAATGAGCGACAGCAGGGTTGGAACCAACGCTGTGCTGGCTCTGATAAGTATATTACTGCTAAACTTTGCTTTATTAAACTCCCTTGATTTGTTATCTCTTTCAAAGGTATTGGTATTGTTTCCTGTTGCAGGAAGAATTGGTTCACTGATTAGTGCAGGTGTTTCGAGTTATGCCAGGGAGGGTGAGGGGCTTGGCAAGTCCTTTATTAACTACTGCACATTGAAGGAAGTTTTCATCGGGGCTACTGTTTACGCTGTAATTTTCTATGTTATATGGGGATTTAAAGGATTGGTTTTAGCTCTTATTACAAGTGCCTCGGCTCTTCTCTGCACAAAGTTTTTTACGAGGAAGATAGGCGGCGCCACAGGAGATATTCTTGGGGCAGTATGTGAACTTAACCAGACTATTTTTTTACTAATGGTTTATTTCGTAATCTATTTTATGTAGTGCTTTTTAACATAACAAATTTCCAGTCATTCATAATGTTAAAAATGCACTTCCTATGTTTATGCCTCGCATGCTCTAAAGAAGAATTACGTTACGAGGTACTGGAACTATTTCAAGATACGCTCTACAGGCGGAAAATTAAAGTCAAGAGGTTATGTAAATGCTTGAATTAATACTTGTAAGACATGGCGAAACTAACAGCAATAAGAAGGGGACATACTTGGGGTGGACTGATATAGATCTCAATGCTGAAGGAATAAGGCAGGCTTACCTGACTAAGGAAAAACTAAAGGGCATAAAAGTTAACAAAATATTTTCCAGTCCCTTAAAGAGGGCAAAAAAGACGGCACAGATAGTTAATGAGAACTATAATCTTGAAATTATATACTCTGACTGTTTGAAAGAACGCAATTTTGGAATATGGGACGATTTAACCCATGAAGATATAGTATCAAGGTATCATGAAGAATATGACAAGTGGATAGGGGATTGGGTAAACTACCGTATCAGGGATGGGGAAAGTGCTTTAGAATCGTACTTAAGAGTTGTTGAATATACCAGGGATTTTATAGTGTCCCGGGATACTGGTACTTATGTCGTAGTAGCACACATGGGGACAATACGGTTTATGTTAACATATTTATTAGGCATGAATATTGAGGATTCATGGAGATTCCGTTTAAATAACTGCAGCATTTCAAAGGTTGAAATCAGTGATGGTTATGCGGTTCTGACGCTTTTTAACGGATAGTTGTTTTTGGGTTACTGGAATGGAATAAAAATGGACTTGTAAAAAGTTAATATTAATCTTGACAATAATACGTCCTCCATCTAAAATATCTCTGACAATAAGATACACAAAAAAAGTGTATCGGTACAGTAGGGGGAGTACATAACATGAATAGTTCAAACAGTATCAACACAAATAAGATAACAACCAAAACGCTTGCTCTAAATGGCGTAATGATAGCTTTGGTGTTTATAGTTACGTATTTTACATGGATACCGACATGGGTTGGTCCGTTTAATCTAGGTGATACCGTTGTTATAATAACGGCAATCTTTTTAGGAAGAAAGAGTGCTTTTCTTGCAGGGGCTTTGGGAGCATCACTGGCTGACCTTGCAATGGGCTACACATATTTTGCGCCTGCCACGTTCTTTGTGAAAGGTCTTGAAGGCTTTATTATCGGGTTGATAATTTACAAATTTGTCGGTAATCAGAAAGTTAATCAAAGTATAGTGCGTCTGGTTGCTGTTATTACAGGCAGTTTAGTTATGATATCCGGGTACTTCATATCAGAGTTGTATTTGCTAAAAATATTTGATGAAAGTATGGGTATTACAGCAGCAATGAGAGATCTGCCTGTCAACCTTGTTCAAGGCGGAGTATGTACCCTTATAGGATATACTCTGTCAATAGTATTGGATAAGTACAAAATTTCAAAGTATATATTAAGCTAGACTTTATCAGACTAATTAGGCACTTTCTGTAAATAGAAGGTGTCTTTTTCATTTATATTGTTTTATTTGCTTAATTTTAGTTAAAATAATAACTGAAAACAATGTACAATAAATAAACGGAGGTGCAGTAGATTTGAATCTAACAATACTTGGTAATAATGGACCGTTCCCATCGGCTGGCGGTGCATGTTCGGGATATCTTATAAGAGAGGGAAATAAAAGAATATTGATTGACTGCGGTAACGGTGTGCTGGCGAACCTATTAAAATTTATAAAGTTTGAGGAACTGGACTCTATTATACTTACTCATCTTCATAGTGATCACATGTCCGATATGATGGTTTTAAGATACGCTGTGCAGATAAAAATGAATAGGGGTCTTATTAACAAACCTATTAATGTTTATGCTCCTTCCGAACCCAAAGATGAATATGACAGGATTAACATTAAGAATATATTTAACCTGAATCCCATTTCTTCAGGGCTTGTTCTTAGCTATGACAATTTAAAGATTACCTTTGCCGAAATGAAACACCCTGTAAAATGTTTTGCTGTCTCAATTGATAATGGTAATAAAAGGTTTGTTTTTTCCGGTGATACTTCATGGGATGCAAATATTATCGGGTTTTCAAAAGGTGCAGATACATTAATGCTTGACGCAGGACTTCTTTCAAAGGATAAGAAGAATGATAATGTTCCTCATCTTACTGCAAGGGAATGTGGAGTGGTAGCAAAGGAAGCAGGAGCTAATAGGCTTTTGCTGACGCATTTTTGGCCAGAGGATGATATTGTGAATCACTTGTTGGAAGCCAGGGAGAACTTTGAAAATGTAGAAATTGCCAAACTTCTGCATACATATGATATTTAGACCTATGTTTCAGGCAGCATATATAAATAAAAACCTGGAAGGCACAAAGCTTTCCAGGTTTTTATTTATATATGCTATTATTAAATTACTCATTGCTGTCTTTCTAGACTAAGTATTTCTTAAGCTTGTTATCAAGCTCCTGAACCAGGTCATCAAGCTTCTTGGCTGACTCTTTCATATCTTCTATGGCTCTTAGCTCATGCTCGGTGGTTGCAGCTATCTGTTGACTTGCTGCTGCAGTTTCTTCCGATACCGATGATATATTTTCAATTGCAGTGGTAACCTGTACTTTATCGTTTTGCATTTTGGTTACCGCCTGGTTTACATCATTTATTTTGCCTACAATATACGTTATGGCATTGGCAATATTATTAAAGGAACTATCAGTTTTATTAACTGCTCCGTTTTGCTCCTGTGAAACCTTCTTCATAATTTCCATGGACTCGATTGCCAGTTGGGATTCTTCCTGTATGCTTTGCATTAAGATGTTTATTTCCTCTGTTGACTTTCTGCTTTGGTCCGCCAGTTTTCTTACCTCTTCAGCAACAACAGCAAAGCCCCTTCCGGCTTCACCGGCTCTTGCTGCTTCGATTGCTGCATTAAGTGCAAGAAGGTTTGTCTGTTCTGCGATATTTTCGATAGATTCAACAAAAAGGCCTATATCTTTGATGGTGTTGGTTAGCTTTTCAACAACTGCAAATATCTTTTCTGAAGTTTCGTAATTCTCTTTAGACTTGTCTCGAAGTACTTTTACAGAATCCATTCCTACATTGTTCAGTTCATTCATTTTTCTTGTTTCCTCGGTGATCCCGCTATAGCTTTCATATACAAAATTTATTTGTTCGGAAAGATTATCCACCATTTCAACACCCTGCTGCGCTTGCTCTGCCTGATCTGAAGCCCCTTTGGCTATCTCGTCCATGGTTTTTGAAATATCTTCCATTGCAGTAGAGGCTTGCTGTGCAGTGACGCTTACTGTCCTTGTTGCTTCAATAATGGAACTTGACAGCTTGTGAAAATTGGCAATTAAAGACCTGGTATCCTCAAATATCTCGTTTACAACTGAAGCAACAGATTTTAGGGTAAAGTATTCTGATGGATTTAAGGATTTCGTATAATCTCCTTGTTTTATAGAGTTTATTTCATCTTCAAGCTTTTGAATCTGTTTTTTCGATAAAACTAAAGCGCCGACGGAGAAAGTACACAGCACCAGCATATTAAAAATGAGAAAAACAATAGAAGTCTTAAAATCTTTAGTTATTACTCCCACTAAAGTGCTAAAAATTATAACAACAGCTAATAGAACTAATGCAAATATAGCAGTAGAATTACCTTTTAAGACGGACTTTTTCATAATTTTCCCTCCAACATAGAATAAGAGAATAGTAGTGTAGATTAGATGTGCAGTTATATAATATTTTCGCTGTAGAAGAAAAAAATCCTTCTTTTTAGCTTTATAATTAATTTATAATATATTGGAAAAATAGTTACAGTTTTATGAAGAAATGCGCCCAACTAATATTGACACAGATTGTATAATTGTATACAATTATACCAACATACATAGATACATAAATACATAGTATTAATGCCATTTCCTGGTACTGTATTGTCTTCT
>JBMOLK010000203.1:0-8456 GCA_049325575.1 Bacillota bacterium
AAGCACAAAGGCTGATTGATGCTACAAAGCAGAGCTTTTATGAAGGTATAAAGTTTGCGAGGAACGGCTATAGGATTATAGATATATCGGCAGCTATTGAAGACTATGTTTTGGAAAGAGGATATTCCGTTGTCCGTGAGTTTGTTGGTCATGGTATTGGCAGGGAAATGCATGAAGAACCCCAGATACCGAATTACCGGTGCAAAGGTCAAAGGAATAGACTGGAAACAGGTATGACTCTTGCAATTGAACCTATGGTAAATGAAGGTACGCATAAGGTAAAAGTTTTAGAAAACGGCTGGACTGTAGTTACTATTGACGGCAAACTTTCTGCACATTATGAGAATACAATTGCCATCACAGATGAAGAACCAATAATCCTGACTAAATTGGACTAGCTGGTGTGGCGGCAGATAGAGGTGAGTTTATGGATATAAGCTTAGGTCAGGTCGTTTATTCTAAAGCGGGTAGAGATACAGGGAGAAAGTTTGTAATTATAGGTATACTTGAAAGTCATAGAGTTATGGTATCAGATGGTGACTTGAGAAGAATTGAGAAAGCAAAAATAAAAAAACTAAAACATCTAAAAGTTACCGAAAAAGTTATTCTGCCTATAGGTGAAAAATTAAAAAATGGAACAAAAGTTTCTAACGCTGAAATCCGTAAGGCTTTAGCAGAAATAGGTGATATAGAAGATGAAGCTCATAATAAAGATGAAGTCAGGGTTTGATATAAGGAATAAGGAGGGGTTTGGATCTTGTCTAAGGAAGATGTTATAGAAGTTGAAGGAAAAGTTGTTGAGGCATTGCCAAATGCAATGTTTGAAGTTGAACTTGATAATGGTCATAAAATTTTAGCTCATATATCAGGAAAACTTAGAATGAACTTTATTAGAATTTTGCCAGGGGATAAGGTTACTATTGAGCTTTCTCCTTATGATCTTACCCGTGGTAGAATAACATGGAGGGCTAAGTAACAAAGGAGGTATTGGAATGAAAGTAAAACCATCTGTAAAGGTTATATGCGAAAAATGCAAGATAATAAGAAGAAAAGGTAGAGTAATGGTTATTTGCCAGAATCCCAAGCATAAACAAAGGCAAGGATAAAATTTGTTAGATGACAGTTGACAATGGACAGTAATATTCCCTTAAATATAAGTGAATGGCAATTCGAAGTTTGGTTAATGAATTCAGGTAATCTGGAATCAAGCGCCCGTCCAGTTGATGTTATGAGAACGATATTGTCGAGTAACGGTGAAAACTGTCTTTTGTCAGCTGTCATCTGATGAAAGAGTAAGTATTTAAAATAACATACAGGAGCGGCTGCGTAAACAGACAGGGAAAAGACAACCTGTTTTGGTTACGTCCTGGATTGTTTATTTAATAAATCAATTGTAAATAAAAATATTTTGTCAGAACATTAGGAATTATGATGGAGGTGTAAAGAAAGATGGCACGTATTGCCGGAGTCGATTTGCCCAGAGAAAAAAGGGTAGAGATTGGATTGACTTACATCTTTGGAATTGGCAGAACTCTGTCAAACAAGATATTGGATAAGACAGGGATCAATCCAGATACAAGGGTAAGAGATTTGACTGACGATGAAATAAGCAAACTTAGGGAAATGATAGATAAAGAGTTCAAGGTTGAAGGGGACTTAAGAAGAGAAATCTCTCTTAACATTAAAAGGTTAGCGGAAATCGGATGTTATAGAGGTAGAAGGCATAGAATGGGGCTTCCTGTTCGCGGCCAAAGGACTAAAACCAATGCAAGGACTAGAAAAGGTCCAAAGAGAACTGTTGGAGTTCAAAGAAAGAAATAGTAAAAGGAGGTTAGCGGTTTAATGGCTACTAAAACAGCTGGTGGAAAAAGAGCCACTAGAAAAAGAAGAGAGCGTAAGAATATTGAACGTGGTGCTGCGCATATACGTTCCACATTTAACAATACAATAGTGACTTTAACTGACGTAGCAGGAAATGCACTTTCCTGGTCAAGTGCCGGAAGCTTAGGCTTCAGAGGCTCAAGAAAAAGTACACCTTTCGCTGCGCAGATGGCAGCTGAAACAGCTGCAAAGGGTGCAATGGAACATGGCCTCAAAACTGTTGAAGTTTATGTAAAAGGCCCTGGGTCAGGAAGGGAAGCAGCTATAAGGGCTCTACAAGCGGCAGGTCTTGAAGTAAGTCTTATAAAAGACGTAACTCCAATACCTCATAATGGCTGCAGACCACCTAAGAGAAGAAGGGTATAATGCCCTGAATTTTTTAATTTAAGAGTTAAAGCTGTATGTATATAGTATAATTATTTCGCAATATTAAACTTATTATTATAATTGGAGGTGTAAAATTAGATGGCAAGATATACCGACGCATCTTGCAGACTCTGTCGCAGGGAAGGTGAAAAACTTTACCTGAAAGGAGAAAGATGCACTACAAATAAATGCTCGGTTTCCAGAAGAGGATATGCTCCTGGACAACACGGACAGAATAAAAAGAAACTGTCCGAATATGGTATACAGCTTCGTGAAAAACAGAAAGCAAGAAGATATTACGGCGTATTGGAAAGCCAATTCCGGAAATATTTTGATATGGCAGTTAATAAAAAAGGTATAACTGGTGAAAATCTTCTCCAGATTCTGGAGTTAAGACTTGACAATGCAGTTTATAGAATGGGTCTTGCTGCATCAAGACCTGAAGCAAGACAATTGGTAAGGCATGGTCACTTTACTGTAAACGGAAAGAAAGTAAATATACCTTCCTACCTTATAAAACTTGGAGATGTTATTTCAGTAGTTGAAAAGAGCAGAACTTCTCCCAAGATGAAAGATAATGCAGAGGTTGCAGCGGGTAAGCCAAGTCCAAAGTGGCTTGAATATGACGCTGACAATTTGTCTGCAAAAGTAGTTGCTCTTCCATCAAGAGAAGACATAGACTTACCTTTAAAAGAAAGCCTTATAGTTGAGTTATACTCCAAGTAATAAAATAGAAATGAGTTTTAAGTGTATTTGCTTGGTTCAGCAACTGAGGATTCTAAAATTAGAGATGAAAGTTATAAAGTAAGTCAGATGAGAGATAGAGAATACTGAATCAGTTGCCCTCAAAAAAAATTAATAGTTCTAAAAAGGAGGGTTTTTGATGATCGAAATTGAAAAGCCGAAGATAGAATGTGTAATATCAAGTGAAGACAACACTTATGGCAAGTTTGTAATAGAGCCGTTAGAACGAGGATATGGTATCACTCTTGGTAATTCACTAAGAAGAATATTACTTTCATCTTTACCAGGTATAGCTGTAACTTCAATCAAAATTGATGGAGTACTACATGAATTTTCAACAGTACCAGGTGTAGTTGAAGATGTAACCGAAATAATCCTTAATATAAAGGGATTGTCGTTAGATCTTCACAGCGATGGACCAAAAGTTGTGTATATAGATGCTGATGGAGAAGGGGACGTAAAGGCGTCAGATATTAAGTCTGATGCCGACGTTGAAATACTGAATCCTGATCATAAGATTGCAACTTTAAGCGGTGAGCATAAACTATATATGGAGTTAACCTTGGATAGAGGCCGAGGGTATGTTGCTGCAGAAAAGAATAAACACCCGGGTCAGCCCATCGGAGTAGTACCTATTGATTCAATTTTTACTCCAGTGAGAAAGGTTAACTATACGGTAGAAAATACACGTGTTGGCCAAGTTACAGACTATGATAAGTTAACGCTGGAAGTCTGGACTAATGGGAGCATTAAACCGGATGAAGCGATTAGCTTGGGCGCAAAAATAATGAGTGAACATTTAAACCTCTTCATTGACTTGTCAGACAATGCTAAAAATGCCGAAATAATGGTTGAGAAAGAAGAGACCAAGAAGGAAAAAGTATTGGAAATGACAATTGAAGAGTTGGACTTATCAGTGAGATCATACAACTGCCTCAAGAGGGCTGGCATAAATACTGTTGAAGATCTTACAAACAGAACAGAAGAAGACATGATGAAGGTCAGAAACCTGGGAAGGAAGTCCTTAGAAGAAGTTCTGAACAAGTTAAAGGCTCTAGGATTGTCTTTAGCGCCAAGTGAAGATTAATTGAAGTTGTTTAAGACATAAGCCGTTGACATTAGGCTAATCAGATTTGAGGTAAAGGAGGTATAAGAATGCCAGGGCAAAGAAAACTGGGACGTGCTACAGACCAAAGAAAAGCTATGCTTAAAGGCTTGGTTACGTCTCTCTTTGAAAATGGTAAAATTGAGACGACCGAGGCAAAAGCCAAGGAAGTTAAAAATATTGCAGAGAAGCTTATTGCATTAGCTGTTAAGGAATGTGATAATTTTACTTCAAAACAGGCTACAATAAGTGCTGTTAAGTTAGATCCTAAAGGAAATAAAATAACGAATAAGAAAAAATCAAAAAATGGTGAGTATGAAGTTGTGGAAAGGGAAATAAAAACCGACTTGGTGCGTGTTGATAACCCATCAAGACTTCATGCGAGAAAGAAAGCCATGAACTGGTTCTACAAAATCAAAAATGCTGATGGTAAGCCGGTCAGTCTTACTAATAAGCTATTTGATGAAATTGCACCGAAATATAAAGATGTAAACGGTGGATATACCAGAATCTATAAGATCGGTCCAAGAAGAGGCGATGCAGCAGAAATGGTTATCCTGGAATTGGTTAGCAAGTAGTTATATTTATTTTATTGGCTGTATATAATTAATTACCATAGCTTGAATTATGATAATTAATAATAGGGATTAGGTGAGTATTAATCACCCTAATCCCTGTTTTATGCAGAGGGAGAAATGACCAAGTTTGATATTTAGATTAAATCAAGAGGCATTATTTATGGATAAGGATTTTATAAAGGTAGAGGATGTAGAGTTTAGATATAAAGCCCATGTAGGCGATATAGATAATCCTCCTGCATTATCTGGAATGAATCTAGAAATAAAAGACGGAGAATTTGTAGTAGTGCTGGGAAGGAATGGCTCCGGGAAGTCTACATTTGCAAGGCTGTTAAATGCACTTATACTTCCAACCAGGGGTGCAGTGTATATAAAAAATTATAGTACCAGTGAAGAGGGTCATCTGTGGAATATAAGACAAACCGTAGGTATGGTATTTCAAAACCCGGATAATCAAATTATTGCTACGTCAGTGGAAGAAGACGTTGCCTTTGGACCTGAGAATCTTGGCATTTCATCTGATGAGATTATAGAGAGAGTCAATAAGGCTCTTTGCGACGTTGGAATGCTGGAATATTGTAAAGCAGCTCCCCACAACTTGTCCGGTGGGCAAAAGCAAAGAATTGCAATTGCAGGAGTACTGGCCATGAAACCTAAGTGTATTATACTGGATGAAGCTACATCCATGCTTGACCCTATAGGTAGAAAAGAGGTAATGTCAGTACTTAATAGACTAAATAAAGAGGAAAATATCACGGTTATTCATATCACTCACCATATGGAAGAAGCAGTACAGGCTGACCGGGTTATAGTTATTCATGAAGGTAGGATAGTTATGGATGGCAATCCCAAAGAGGTTTTTTCCAGGGTTGAAGAAATTAAAAGTGTGGGTCTTGATGTACCACAGGTTGCAGAGTTGTTCCACGAGTTAACAAAGGAAGGTTATGATCTTCCCGAGAATATTCTTTCGGTGGATGATGCAATTGAATACTTTAAAAGTATTATATAGACATCCAGGTTAGTGTTGTTAAGTCTGCTTTTCACTCTTGATTATCCAGTAGCCGCCGTCCTTGTTTATAACCTCGCAGTTGCCATAGACAGACTCAAGCTTGGCTAATGCAGATTTAGCGCCCTGTTTTTTCTGGATCACCAAATAGATTGACCCGTTATTATTAAGATAGTTAATACTGTCTTCAAATATAGGGTAAATTACCTTTTTGCCTGTACGAATAGGTGGGTTACTGACAATAACATCAAACTTATCTGTGATATTTGTAAACCCATCGCTTTGAAGAACTATAGCATTTGACACCTTGTTAAGTTTAATATTTTGCTTTGTCAGGTCAACTGCACGCTCATTTATATCTACCATTGTTACATGGGATTTGGAATTTAAAAGTGCCAAGGATATTCCTATAACACCATAGCCACAGCCTATATCCAGTATTTTGCCATTTACCTCCGGTATAGTTTGTATTAAAAGGTCACTTCCAAAATCAATCTTCTTTTTTGAAAACACACCTGCATCGGTTATAAACTCTAAGTGTAAATCATTTATTATATAGCCTGCTTTTCCAATATCGTGCGGTGTATTTGGATTTTGAGAGTAATAGTGATCCATACGCATCCCCTTAAATAGTTAAAATAAGTATAAAATTTCTAACAGTCTTATTATACCATAGAAAAGCATTTATAAACTTATAAAAAGCATTTATTAAAGAAGGATATCCACTTTCTTTACTATAATTATGCATATTCTTGATGAATGGATCCTGATCATATATAAAGGATGGACCCTGCAGGTTATCTGCCTCATTGACAGTTTTATCCTAATGAAGTATAATATTAATTAATGTATAATTAAAGAGTTCGAAATGTAAAAGTAGATAAACTAGATGAGCAAGCCATTTGAATCAAATAGGCCTAAACGAATCATATGTTTATCTTTACAGTTGGCTATCTCTAATCTATAGTTACAGCTATAGTAAACAATTCTATTATATCGTTAATACTTTGGCAGTCCAATATCATAAAATAATATAGTAATATTGTTGCAGCCTTAGAGGTACTTTTTAACTTTACATAATTTTCTCTTGCTTGAATACTGTTAAAATGTATCCTTTCATAACCCGAACTCTATCTGGTATTGTCACTATTAGGAGTTCCAGGTTTAAGCCTTTAAGTAAATTATTCCGCGCTTTTCAATTTTAAATCTAAATTATTAAGCTCTAAAAGCAGTATGGTATTTTTCTAAAGAGTCTTTGTGTATATATGGAACAAACATTTAAGTAGCATAAAAATTTAAAAAGTTGGAAGGAGGAAGGCAACAGAATAATGTTTGCCGAAGTTATCTTATGAGTAAAAAGATGAAAGCTGCTGTTGTCTATGTAAGTATTATAGCTATAATGTTAACCCAACTTATTTATGTAAACGCAGAAAATACTGCCAGGAGTTTGGAAGCGCAGGAAAGAACCAGTAACTCTGTAATACTGTTTATTGGGTCAAACAAAGCTTATAATAACAACATCATGACTTACATAGATGCTGGTAATCCAGGAGTTAAGCCGGTTATTAGCGGCGGTAGAACTCTGGTTCCTGTAAGGTTTATTTCTGAAAGTCTTGGACTAAGTGTTGGATGGGACCAGAAAACAAAGACTGTAACCTTAAGTAGTGCAGATATGACAATAAAACTTGTAATAGGCAGCAAGGTATTAGAAGTAAATGGTGTAAATAAAGAAATGGATGTGGCTGCAGCAATAATGAACGGAAGGACTTTGGTTCCTTTAAGAGCAATTTCGGAGGCACTGGGCAGGACTGTTTTTTACGATAAGGGTTTAATAGTAATTAGTGAAGATGAAGTATTGAATAAAGACAGTGACGGTTCATTAGTTACAGAAGTTATAGGCTGGTTTGGAAATAAGGACGCTGATGTAAATGAGCTTGCGAAAAGTGTTGTTTTGGTTACGTGTTATGATGAGTTTGGGTTAAAGTCTCTACAGGGAAGCGGATTTTTTGTATCAAATAACCTGGTGGTTACTAACAAGCATGTGGTCGAAGAAGCGTCGAAGATAGAAATAACTCTTGATAATGATGAGGTATATCCTGTCTATAGTGTGGCAATTCATGAAAGTCTTGACCTGGCAATTCTAAAGCTTGACCAGGCTATTGACGTAACACCTTTGGAGTTAGGCACCTGGAGCTCCATAAAAAGAGGCGATGATATAACTGCAATTGGAAGTCCCGAAGGCTTTAAAAATACTATTTCAAAAGGTATTGTAAGCGGATTAAGAGAAGAGAACGGCATAAAGTATGTACAGATAACTGCACCTATTACCCACGGCAGCTCAGGGGGACCTTTATTTAATAAAAGCGGTCAGGTATTAGGTGTTAACACAATGGGACAACAGGAAGGCAGCTTGTTTTTCTCCATATCATCAGATCATGTAAGAGATTGGTTAAGCAAGGTAGCGGATAGTGACTTTAGGATATTAGGCATACCCACTGCTCCTACAAGCTCACCTCTATCAACTGATGATACAGAATATCTTGAGGAAGCTAAAGAGTTTTTAAACTATGTTTTTGATTTGATGGAAGAGAATGATGCTGAAGGATATATAAATACAATGTACGTAGAACCCACAGAAACTCAAAAACAGGAGATATATGATTTGTTTGAATCTCTGTCGCAGGTAGAATTTGAGTGTTTTCTTGAAGCGGCAAGGAAAAGTATGAAGGAGGAAATTCCGGATAACATAAACAGAACAAATACAATAATGTCAAAC
>JBMOLK010000204.1:0-8436 GCA_049325575.1 Bacillota bacterium
ACTTAGGGAAGGATCACATGCAGCCGAGTACATGGCAAATATACCAAGTGTTGAGCCCGAAGCAGCAGAGAACTCCCAGATTGATATTTCAGAGAAATTGTTAATATGCTCACCTGCCCATTTCTTCATGCGTTCTTCCCTGATTTTATTATCCAGGTGTTTGTAGGTTTGAAGCTCGGAATACAGCTTAACATACCTTTCTATAAAGGGAAGAACCTTGCCGTATGATGGAAGGTCTCTTATTGTGGATTTACACTCCCGTACCAGGTATAAAAGATAACCGTTATCCGACTTATAAGGGTAGTACATATAATAGTCACTTACTGTATCAGATGGGGTTACTGCGTCAAGCATGGAAGTATGAAGCTGGTAAAAGGCAGTCCCATCCTTTACTTCAGTTCTGTCGCAAAGGTTGTCCAAATAGTCGCTGATGGTCTGAAGAGATACAATAAACCTTACTGCAGGATCAAAGCTGACATTTGGATAGAGTGCATAAACACTTCCTCCCTGACAGTGAAAGCTCTTTGATTCAATGCTGGCATAAGCCTGCCTGGAAAGCTGGCTGTCATGAGCCCTGCCTGAAATTTGAGTGAAGTTGTTTAATTGTCTTTTAACTTCCGGGAAAACTTTAACTATATACTTTAATACAAGCTTTAACCCTTTGTCATATTTAGAGTTTATGGCCATAACCTCCTTATTGATTTCTACTATGTATCTTTTCCTAAAAGTACTAAGTTCATCCGATTTTTCATTCTTTGGCCTATAATTGTATTTTATAAAAATTACAAGAATAGAATAAAGTGTATGGAATTTACACATGCACATCTTTACAGAGCAGCTATTTAAAAGTTTTAGGAGTGAAAAAGATGAAAAAGAAAATTATTATCAGTATACTAGGCACCGCTTTATTTTTTTTGTTGATAGTTTCGGGCTGCGGTAAGGAGCAAGCTTTGGACGAAGCAATAAATGCATACTCTACATACATAACGGCTGATGTTACAATGAAGCGGGATCTTCTTTGTTTGATGATGGCTTACCCTGATTTTATAAAGGGTGTAAAAAAAGGCGCGGATGGAAGAAGCGTATTTGTGGTAATGAAGTCTGGAAAGTATATTATTTACGATGACGGACGCCAAAAAAGCTATGATCAGAAGCTGGCAAATGCTGATTTGCAGGATATGCTGGAGCCTCTTTATCCCCTTTGGGATATTGATACGTTAATGGAAGAGAACTATGATCCGGGGCGAATCAGGGTTTACAGCCTTCTAAAAGAGGTATATGGAGGATCAAGGCAGCAGATTACATCAAACTTAGAAAGTGTAAGGGCAGGAAGTAAACACTGCTCCTTTAACAGGAATAATAAAGCCTCGGAAGCTTTAAAACAAGTGTTTAGAGAGATTTCAGAGCTAGCCAGGGAACGTCCCGGAATATATCCTTTTGTATATCCGGTTAACGGGACTTTCAACTACCGGGTCATTTCGGGTACAAACCAATTAAGTCCCCATTCCTTTGCAATTGCAATAGATCTTAAAAGTGATAAAAGAGACTATTGGAGATGGGCATCAAGAGAGCAGGGGCAGCAGAGGCTTAATTCCTATCCCACAGATGTTGTAAGGATTTTTGAAAAAAACAATTTTGTCTGGGGCGGTAAATGGGGACACTTTGATATTCTTCATTTTGAGTACCGTCCTGAGCTAATCATAAAGGCCAGGTATTATGTTGAGGATCATGAGTTATTGGAGCCATGGTATTACGGATTCCCGGATGATGACCAAAAGGTCCGGGATTTTATAAAGGTTATTGAAGAAGGATTAGGATAGGAATAATAAATTGGAATTTATATTTATGCTTTCGAATATACTGAAACAAGCTCATATGTATACTATTTTTCTTACTAAAGGGAGGAATTTCTATGGATAAGTTTTGCTACTGTCTTGACTGTCAAAGAATTTTTAATACTGCTGACCAGTGCCCGTATTGCAGTTCAAAGAGAACCAAGGAATTAACCCAAAAGGCCCCTGTAAATGTTATAGGCAGTAAACTTAAAGGTAGAGTCCTTAACACAAAAGAGGGTATTATAAATGTATTGTTTATTGATGAAGGAAAAAATAAAACAATCAAACAGTTTGAAGCTGATAAAATCAGAAAGATTCTTTAAGCTTACAGGATGCATTTTACCTCCTCTATCATAAGAAGATGATGTGCTCAATATTAATCAGAGTTACATTATCTTTTTTGTTTTATGGATAGTTTTTATACTACTACACTTGTTTTTTTGGTTACAGCTTGTTATGATGGTAACATAATATATAGCAAAAGCAGGAAAAGTACTTACGGTTTAAACCAGGTTCATTAATTGGCGTTAGGTGAACTGCAAGTATAATAGAATAAAGTGGTGATTTGATTGAAAGGTATGATTTGCTACTATTCAAGTACCGGTAATACCGAGCTGGCGTTAAGGTATATTGAAAGGAATTTATCAGGAATTGAGTTTGACTTTTATAATATTTTAGATGGTGGAGATCTGCACTTTGATAATTATCAGGTGGTTGGGTTTGCGACTTTCACAGACTGGTGGGGAATACCATACATATATGAGGCCTTTTTGGACTCCTTGGCTTTACAGCATAATAAATATGCTTTTATATTAAATACATATGCCCACCTTAGTGGTAAGACGCTCAAAGATTTATACGACAAGGTATCGGAGAGAGGCTTTAAGGTGATAGCTGCTCACTCTCTTAGGACACCTGCCAGCTACCCGCCAGCCATTGCAAAGGGCAGAACCTTCGCTGAAGCTCCATCCTTTAAGGAATTCTGGGCTTTTAACCGTTTTATAAGTCAGCTGAATACTCTTATTGCTAAAATCACCAGAGGGATAAATGTCAGGGAAACAAAGCTCTGGATTGGAATCGTAAATTCCCTGGTAAGAAGATATCCTAGAAGTAAAGCCAGGGATTTCATGGGTAAAAAGTTTGTTGAAAAGAAGCTTTGCACCAAATGCGGTACATGCATTAACAGTTGTCCCGGCAAAGCTATAACACTTACATCAAAGGTGGTATTTGACGAATCAAAATGTTACGGGTGCTGGTCATGCTTCAACCACTGCCCTCAAAAGGCAATTCACACCGAGAATATAAGGGGAGTGGGGCACTACCCGGGGCCAAGTAACCAGCTGCGAGTAAAGCTTAAAACATAAATTATTAATAAAAAGGAAAAGATGTCTATTTGTCGAATATTCTTTAAGTAAAGAATATTTTTGTGAGGTGTCCTATGAAGATAACGTTTTTAGGGGCGGCAAAAACTGTTACAGGGTCATGCTTTTTTGTTGAAAGTAAGAGTACCAGGTTCCTGGTTGACTGTGGTATGTTCCAGGGTCATTCAAAGGAAAATGCTTTAAATGAAGAAGAGTTTCAGTTTAGTCCATCAGAGCTTGATTATATTTTTCTTACACATGCACATATTGACCACAGTGGTAGAATACCAAAGGTATATAAGGATGGATTTAAAGGCCAGGTAATTGCAACCAAGGCTACAATGGAGCTTTGCAGTATTATGCTGCCTGACAGCGGGCACATACAGGAGTTTGAAAATGAGTGGGAAAACAGAAAGAGGCTAAGAGCAGGAAAGCCGCCTGTTGAGCCCTTATACACATCACAGGATGCAGTTGATGCATTAAGCTTGTTTAGAAGTGTGGCATATGGGGATGTTGTCAAGATAAATGATGAGATTAAGGTAAGATTTAATGATGCAGGCCATATATTGGGGTCAGCCATTATTGAAATGTGGATTAATGAGAATGGCAAGGAAACAAAGATTGTTTTTTCCGGTGATTTAGGAAACAAGGACATACCTATTCTAAGAGACCCATCAATAATAGAAGGTGCAGACTATCTTGTGATTGAGTCAACTTACGGGAACAGGCTTCATAAGGATAATAAAAATAAAGCGGAGCATTTTGTTGACATAATAAATGAAACCATAAATAACGGTGGAAATGTCATAATACCTTCTTTTGCAGTGGGCAGGACACAAGAGGTTATATATGAGCTCAATAGGGAGCGGGAAGTTTTTGATGAAAAGCTTAAAAAGCTTTTTAATACACCGGTCTTTGTAGACAGTCCTCTGGCTATCTCTGCTACCGAAATATTCAGGAAAAATCTTGACTGCTATGATGAAGAGGCCAGATCCTATATTGAGAATGGTGACAATCCTCTTGATTTTCCAGGACTTAAGTTTACAAGAACAGCAGATGAATCAAGGGCGTTAAATGAAAGAACAGACAGTGTTATTATTATTTCTGCAAGCGGAATGTGTGAGGCTGGAAGAATTAAGCATCATCTTAAGCATAACCTGTGGAGAAAGGACTGCACCATTGTATTTGTGGGCTACCAGGCACAAGGGACCCTTGGAAGAAAGATTGTTGACGGAGCCAAAAAGGTTAAATTATTCGGCGAAGATATTTCTGTTGAAGCAAGAATCGAAATGATTGAAGGCTTTTCAGGCCATGCAGATAAAGACGGGCTTTTGGAGTGGATTGGAAAGTTTAATAGAAAGCCTAAGAAGATTTTTATCGTCCACGGAGAAGAAGCTTCAATGACGGAGTTTTCAAATGAGATTAATGCAAGATTTAATATAGAGACTATTATTCCTGATAAGGGCGAAAGCTTTGTTATAAGTGCAGACAGGGTCATGGAAGCTGATGCAAATGCAGTTTCTGATGTTTCATTCAAACGCCTTGCTGTTATTGAAGCACTTGAAATTTTAAAAGAAGAAATTGATGAGCTTTCGGATATCTTAAAAACCGATTTAAAGCAGGATAAAACAGATCTTGAGGTTGACGAGCTTAGGGCCAAGCTTAGGAATATAGAAAAGGCTATAGTAGAGGCATTGAAGTAAAGAGTGTGATTGGATAAAAGAATATTAAAGGGTATTTTGAGGGTAGTCCCAAGAGGCTGCCCTTTTTATCGTGTGTATTCTTTGTCAATACATTTTTTTTACCTACTAATAATCAATGCTACAGCAGTATATCTTTGCTTATGTGTTAAGTATCTTTGAGAGGCTAGGATGCTCTCGTAATATATATCCTAACGAACTTTTAAATTGTTTACAATTGTGCTGAATTGACAAAATAGCTATTGTAATATTAAGACTTTTTTGTTACCATAATAGGTAGTAAATCGCAAGGAAGAATTTGAATGTAAAGGGGATATTTATATGTTAATATTGGAGAGTATATTCTGGATTGTCTAAATCCTTTAGATATACATTATAACCACTTATATCACATATAAATAAAGCATCCATAAAAGAAAAATAATTTAGGGTGAAATATGGGGGATTTTAACATACGTATGGAAAGGCTACACTTATTAGTAACTAATAAGTGTAGCCTTCACTGTAAAATGTGTGACTATCCAATCAATATTGGAAGAATATATGTGAAGGTGTAGAATCAATAACTTTTTTCTCAAAAGAAAATCTAGAGAATTATGGTTTTTCAAAAGATTTACTAGACAATCCACAGTATGTTAGAGCAAAAGGTATAATTGATGAAGCCAATTGCTTTGATTCGAATTTTTTTAATATAGAACTAAAAGAAGCAGGGATAATGGATCCACAACTCCGGTTATTGTTAGAAACCTCATGGGCTGCATTGGAGGATGGCGGTTATTCATTCGATACCGGTAAAGAGATAGTAGGGGTTTATATTGGAGCTTCTTCAAGTTTTGAATGGAGAAGCAATGTTTTGAAAAGTGGAAACTATGATCCTGTAGACAAATATAGAATTTCACTTTTAAGCGACGAAAATTATTTCAGTACTCAAATTTCGTATTGATTAGGATTGACTGGTCCCAGCATGACAGTTCTATCTGCTTGTTCATCATCTCTTGCAGCTGTTCACCTGGCATGTAGAGCACTTCTGACAGGCGAATGTGATATTGCATTGGCTGGTGGTGTATGCATTACATATCCTCTATATTCTGGGTATTTATATCACAAAGAAATGATGTTTTCTTCTGACGGGCACTGTAGAGCATTTGATAAGAATGCAGATGGTACTGTACCTGGAAATGAGGTAGGAGTTGTATTGTTAAAACCCTTGGACAAGGCTATTGAAGACAGGGATAATATCTATGCCGTAATCAAAGGAACTTCAATGAACAACGATGGTAATAAAAAAATGGGTTATACAGTCCCCAGTGTCGATGGGAAGACTCAAGCCATAGAGTCAGCATATAGTTTATCAGAAGTCGATCCTGACGATGTTTGTTTTATTGAAGCTCACGGTACTGGAACTCAATTTGGTGATGCAATTGAAATAGAAGCACTCAAAAGGGCTTTTAATACTAACTAGAGAAATTTTTGTGCAGTTGGTTCCGTTAAAACAAACATTGGCTACTTGGATGCAGCAAGTGGTATATCGGGTTTTATAAAAGCAGTTTTGTGTGTTAAAAATAAAATGTATCCTCCAACATTGCATTATAGTGCTAGCAACCCACAAATTAACTTCGATAACACACCTTTTTATGTTAATACTGAAATGGTAAAATTTCGGGATTTAAACATCAAAGTTCTAGGAGGCGTAAGCTCCTTTGGGGATGGAGGCACAAATGTGCATGTAGTGCTAGAGGAGTATAGAAACAATATAAATACTCAAAATGAGGATAGCAGTTGGTATCTTGTTAAACTTTCAGCTCGTACAGTCAAATCATTGGAAGTAATGTTGGAAGATATATGTTTATTTTTTGAAGAAAATGATACAGTTAATTTTGCAGATGCAGTATACACTCTTAATACTGGTAGGAAAGATTTTGAAAAGAGATTTTATGTTACTTGTTCAGATTCACAGGATTTTGTTAGAAAAGTTCGAAGCAGCAAAGATCTTTCTAATGAAAATACTTTGATAGATCAAAACATCAGGGGAGCCTCATTTATATTTGCGCCAGTGGGTTTAGAATGGATTACTACTTATAATCATGTTTTATATAGCATGCTTAATGGTTATCGAGAAGAATTAGACAAATGCATGGGTCTAGTAATGTCTACCTGTTTTGAACTATCTATGGTTAACCTGGTAAATGATATTTTTAAGGAAGGTGATAATAGAAAGAGTTTTGATAATGTTAAAACTATGGAAAAAGGATTGATTGATTTTATTTTTCAATATTCCTTTTCAAAGTTGCTTATCAGATTAGGGGTTAATCCTGTTGCGCTTACTGGAATTGGAATAGGAATATTTGTTGCAGGGTGTATAATGGAAGTCTTTGATATTGAGGATGTTATAGCAATTCTTTCACCGTCAATTGATACTGGGGATTATATTAGCTGTAAGCTTAAAAGTATGGTAAATAATCCGAATAACAATTATGCTAATGTTTCCTTGATTTCAGCACTTACCGGAACAATTGTCTCAAATGACACATTTATGAACCCTGATTTTTGGATTAGTCACTTAAACCAAAGTGAAAATGTAAATTCGAGTGTGGTTGAATCCATGAAAAAACTTGGTAGTATGGTAATTAGTTTTAACTGCATTAACAATACGTCATGTAATAAGGATGTTATCAATTCAGACTTTATTGTTAATCCGTTTAATCGAAACAGATCACTTTTTGAAAAAACTTTTCTCGAGGCCTTAGGTGAATTATGGAAGTATGGGGTGCCTGTAGAGTGGAATGAGTTTTATTCCACAAAGGAATACTACAAGGTTTCACTTCCTGTATATCCATTTGAAAAATTAGCTATTGAAATTATTTCATAAAGAAAATTTATAGATGGGGGGAAATAGGTGATTTTGTTATGTCATTAAAACACCCAATATGTAAATCTTTTTAGGAAGTACTTGTTACCGCTTTGGCCCAGACTGGTGTTGCTGTTTTTCTTTATGGTTCTTGGACTTGGCTTGAATTTAATACTTCCTCAAATACTTAGATATTATATAGACAACTTTAAAAATAACCTAGGCTTAAATGTATTTTTACTTATTTCGGGTGGATATGTTTTTACTGTTTTGCTTAGGTTGGTAATATCAACTTTAAATATATATATAAGTGAAAATATAGGTTGGACTGCATCCAATTCGCTAAGGGTAGACTTAACACGCCACTGTATTGGCTTGGATATGGATTATCATAAATCTCATAATACTGGGGAAATGATAGAGCGTATAGATGGTGATGTGAGGTTTCTTGCTAATTTTCTTTCTTTATTTGTTGTAAATTTTATTGGTAATACGTTGCTTATTATCGGGATTCTAATAATGCTCTCTTTGGAAAATTGGACTCTAGGGCTTTCATTAGGTATTCTTGCCCCATACCTGATTTGCCGGACACAGTTGAGTTAGGGTACAATATAACTGTGGAGGGAAACTAAATGAAGAATACTGGAAAACGTTACAATGAAGAATTCAAAGCTGACATTATCCGGCTCATA
>JBMOLK010000205.1:0-8349 GCA_049325575.1 Bacillota bacterium
CAGCCGATGTAAATGTTGATGGTACAGTAAACTCAACAGACTATACTATTTTGAAAAGATATTTAATTAAGATAATCAATTCACTTCCTTATAAGTTAAACTAAGATTATCAAAAGACATATAAATTGAACAAACAAAAAAGATGACGCCAGGATTTGAGTTTTAAATCCTGACGTCATCTTTTTTTTGGATTGATAAAATGCAAATTGCTAATCACTTTTTGTTCTTTGGTTTTACTTGGATGAATAAAATTCAATTGATATAATGTTATATATAAGCTTAGTTGGGGGAGTAATTCAAATGAAATCTGATGCTTTAAAGGTTCATTCCAAGTGGGGTATAGCGTCATTTATCATATTTTGTTTATGTATGATAATGGCTGCAATTGTTTTATCTATGGATATTATGAGTATCTTTGATAATGGTATCAACCCAACTGTTAATAGTGCAGATGTTAGTATATGGAGTGTTAGGGCAATAGGGATACTTAATTTTATCGGAACTATTCTTGGCTTAGCTGGTATTTTTCAATCAAAAACTAAGAAAACTTTTTCTGTTTTAGGACTTATTCTAAACGGTGTAATTACCTTGTGGATAATAAAGGTTTTCTTGCCTACTTTATTTTGAAATAATAAGTTTTTATGCTTAGAGGTATAATGAAAACGGTAGAAGGAGCTACAGCAAAACTACCGTTGGAAGATGATTTAAAAGCTGCGGACTCAAATGGAGATGGCAGTGTAAACTCTACAACTAATTTTAATAGCACAAATTGTTACACTCGGTTGCATTTCTATATTGACCCTTAATATTAAAGATTATTGATCTTTTCAGTTCACCTGGCGCTATATTATGTATATATATTTCCGATGAATTGTATGGACATGTTCGAATCTCACCAGTTGTTGTTATAAATAGCCTATCATATTGACATTTGAGCATTATCTCCTTTCCATATTCATTACAATATCTGTGGAATCTGCTTATGTATTTTTTATTAAAATTGAATACTTTTTGCAACATCTTAAAATCTCTCTTTAGAGTTTTTATATATGTGTTATCTGACAGTAAGAAATTTGACAATTCTCCAGGCTTTATTATTAATGGACTAAAATCATAATCTAACCCTGGAAAAGCTTCTTTTATTTCTAATAAAGATTCTATTTCACTTTCATCAAGTGAGAAATAAATAAAATTCACTGAATAGGAAACACCGGAGGCTGATAAAAATTTAAACAGGTTGTAGTTATTTTCTATTTTCAAGTCAGTTTTGCCAATAGATTGTACCATCTTTGAATTCACTGAAATATTGATGTGTGATAGGTATTGTGCTATTGCTTCCAATTTGCTAAGCCTGTATTCCCCATAGGCTGTTGTTATAATTGAGCAGGATATGCCATAAATATTGGAAGTCTTAAGCAACTTGTTTAAATAAGGGTGGTCTAAAGGCTCGCCACCTGTTAGACATATAGAGTCTATATTAATATTTACAAGCCTAGAAAGGATAAGAGAGTATGTATCTAAATCCATAATATCGTTATTTCTAAACGCTCTAAAACAAAATGCACACGCATTATCGCAGCTATTAATTATATTTACCAGGGCATCTATAAATATAGCCATAATCAAATTACATCCCATAGAGCCAATTCTAAGGCTCGGTTACAAAAATTACAGAATTCCTCATCCGGATCTTTGCTTTTACTGTAAATGGCATCAACTTTGCTTGGACCTCCACAAATATTTACAGCCAAACAATCAATGCATTTTTTAGTGCTGTACAGCCTTTTTGATATTTTTTTAGCAATAAGCTTAAGATCAGATATTTCTTCAATACTGCATTGAATATCCTTACATGTGAAATGAATTTCCGATAAGCTGATTTTATTATTTGGAATTAAAGAGACAAACATTCCACTGTCTGACTCAAGATGGTCATGTACTTGGGGAATCCTTGTATCTAATGCTCTATATACCCGCTCCAAGCCTGAATGGAAGAAACCTCCTTTTGCAAGTGCGATTTTTCTGGCCTGATACATTTTTTCTGCCAGGGTCTTCCCGGAAATATTCCACTTACCGTCTTTTAAAATAGGAAAGTTTATATAAATAAAAGGAATACCTAATGTATCTATAAAATACTTTACTGCCGAGTCCAAAGCTTGATAATTGTATAATGTGGGTGTTATATTAATTCCGATATGAATACCCTTATCTTTTATTCTTTTAATACTGTCTTCAACAATCTTATAAGTTGAATTGTTTTTATTACATACTCTACTCTTGTCATGAATTTCAGGGGAACCGTCTAAAGATATACCAATTCCATACTGCTCCTTATATAAATATCCGACCATTTCATCGGATATGGATAAACCATTAGAAACAATAGTCTTATATACCTTCTTTATAGAAAATGTTTTTTGCAGATCATCTATATATTTATCTCCTTTTTGAATCAAATCAAACATTAAGGTAGGTTCGCCACCAAACCATTGAATAAATACTTCATTTTGATTTTCATTATTTTTAAAAAAATAATATAGTCCCTTTTTTAGTTCATCTTCTTTTAGGTCTCTGCCACGATGTCTGTCAACAAAACAGTAATCACATTGCATGTTACACTTATTAGTGAGTAAAACCCTAATACCGGAAACTCTTTTTGGTACGGGACTAATTTTATGAAAGGCTAAATTAGTCCTTAATAGGGAGATTTTTGGGATTGCTTCTTTCTTAGGTGTAATATTAATCTCTTTTAAAACATCAAGTATTTTTTTGTTTGAGTCAAGTGAATCTGCATTCCTAAGCGATATATATTCAGCGTTTGATAGTATAACGCTTTCTAAAGAAATGGGATCAAAAATAATATGTCCGTCTTCTCTATGGAATAGAGCATATTTATTCCATAGAGAGTTTTCAACAGTCATTATCACTCTACTCCTTTAATATCTAAATCATTCATTATCTCACTAACAATAGAGCGCACTCTTTCCTGTAACTCACAGCTTTTCTCCTGTGTTGGGCCATCTGCCAATATAATTATACCTGGTAATGAAGGGTTGGGAGCAACAACTGCTATGCCTTCAATTAGCGGGTCAACTACCATTATCGCATCTTCTATATTTAAATACCCAACTTTTTTCTTTAATTCTTCAATTACTTTCTTTTGCCTAACTCTGAATTTTTGTTTTTCATAAAACCATATACCGGCCTTTGCTTTAGAATCACCCCATCCACCACCTTTGGCAGTATCAGTCTCTGGTTTTTTTGGTCTAATTTTAGGCATCTTAATCCTCCCTCTATGGCTTAAGATTTTTTTAAATATCTTATAAAATCATAGTATTATCTATTTATTAAAATATAGCTAATGGGCCATATTATCTTCCTACTTAAAAATAGTATAGGCATTTTCTTTAATTATATTCAGGGACATACAGTAACAATGGTTTTCTACCATTTAATCAAAACAAACAAACTATGTATACCAAATTGAAGCTTGACAGGGTATTTATACTTATCTACAATTAAACATATAGATATATATGGAAAACTTAGGGGGAGAAACAAAATGAAAAAACTTATTTTAACAGCTATTTGTATCGCTGCTTTTTTTGTTTTTAGCGCATCAATTAGCTACGCTGCCAAGGATATTGTCAGTGAGAGTCCTAATGTAAAAATTATAATAGACGGCAAAACAAGTACATATTCTAGCACGCCGATAATAGTAAATGGCAGGACACTTCTTCCGTTTCGTGAAGTTTTAAACAAGCTGGGTGTCCCCAATGATGATCGGCATATAATCTGGAATGGTACAGAAAAAAGTGTCACAATAAACAAGGATTCAACCAAGATATATCTTAAGATAGGCAGCAAAACTGCATATGTAAACAATAGAGCCGTTACTATTGATGTGGCTCCTATTATATACAAAAGCAGAACGTACATACCTGCAAGGTTTATTGCACAGAGTCTTGGGATGAAGGTCAGCTGGGATCCGGTATCCACAACGGTACTTTTAAGAAATGAGACTGATTATAACAATGTAAAAAGTATACTTGACAAGGTATATAGAGCTATGAATTCCCTGGAGAGGCTAAAAGCTGTTGAACTGGGAAGCACATCTATCATTGTTTCAGGTGTTGAGATATCATCGGATACAAGAATTGACTCAATGATTGATTATAAAAACAAATTTATGCATTATGTAATCGACTCTAATATAAGATTAGGCCAGGATGTAGAATCTGAAGAGATAGAAGTTTATACCGATGGTTCAAAGTTATATGTGAAGACAGAGGGAAATTGGACTGGAAGCAGGCTCGATGAGCAGCAAAGCAGAGAAATGTTTACTTTTAGTGATTTGGTTTCGGATGATATACTTTGCTCCGGACTGTATGTATACAGCGAATCCTCAAATAAAATTATATTAAAGGGCAACATAAACCTAAAGAGTTATACCGACGGATATTTTGAGCTTCAAGGTTTTGAAAGCTATTCATTCCGTAATGTCAGTGCTGAAATCACAATAGATAAGAATACATACTATTTGGATAAGATAAGCATGAGCATAACCGCTGTGTCAAAAAGTATTGAGGATGCAGTGATCAACACAAAATTAGACGCTGTTTATACTGATTTTAACGGTAAACTTGAGTTTAACCCACCGCAAGGTCTTGCACTAAGGGCCCCGGTATATAGCCCAATAAGTACTCCGACTCCGACAACAACTCCGACTCGTACTCCAGGGCCTTCAGTTACGCCGACAGCTACCCCGGTTCGTACTCCAGCGCCTTCGGTTACACCGACTCGTACTCCAGTGCCTACGGTTACACCCACGCTGACTCCAGTAACTGGGGGCTTGACAGTTAAAATGTTCAATTCCAATACCCAGGGTACATCAAACTTCATTAGCCCAACTTTCCAATTAGTTAATAACGGAAGTTCGGCTATAAACCTGCAGGACGTTAAATTAAGATACTATTTCACTGTAAACGGTGATAAGTCTCAAAACTTCTGGTGCGATTGGTCAAACGCAGGGAATACAAATGTAACAGGCAAGTTCGTAAAAACTGCTTCATCAGGCAATAGATATGATTATTACCTGGAAATCGGTTTTAACGCAGGTGCGGGGAGATTGGAACCCGGAAAGACTGTAGAGGTTAAGACAAGATTCTCAAAAGAGGACTGGTCAAACTATACTCAAACAGATGACTACTCGTTTAATGCAACTGCGACTGATTATACTGTCTGGGATAAGGTTACAGCTTATATTTCAGATAGATTGGTATGGGGTATCACGCCTTAGGGCCAATTTTCAATATCACAATTACAGCATAATTTATAAGTGGAATAAGTACATAAAAAGAGATAGTCAATTGAATTGACTATCTCTTTTTATGTCCAATATTGCTTTTCATATAT
Organism: Bacillota bacterium; assembly: GCA_049325575.1. GTDB lineage: Bacteria > Bacillota > Clostridia > Acetivibrionales > Acetivibrionaceae > JBMOLK01. The sequence goes on from JBMOLK010000205.1 coordinate 5,416, forward strand.
TGCCTGATGCATGTGAAAAAAATTAAAGGCTTTATTATAAGCTTTTTTTTACCGATAAGATATTAAGATGGTTTATATCATTCCTGCCATTTACTAAAGAGATTGAACTGTATAAGCAGGTAAACAAGATCCCTTAAAATGGCATAAGAGAATTAAAAGCAATCAATTTTTAATTTATGTTTTGGAAGGGAAGAACAGATGATATCACGTAAAATAACCATTGGTGTAATTACAAAATATACTGAGGACAGTTATTTTGGAACATTGCTGGATGCTATACATCAAACCTTGCTTAGGCATAATGCCAATATGTTTATTATTAAAACTTTCATGATCAGCAGGTTTATTACAACACCAGGAAAAGATTCCGTTTATTTTGCCCTGGCAAATAATCATGTTGACGGGTGGATTATTATTTGCCAAGGTGCCAGCAATGAATACATTGAAGACATTCAGAAAACCGGAAAACCTATAGTATTGATAAGCTATGACTATAAAGGTAACAATTGTAGTGTAATAATGGAAGACAACCTTTATGGAGCCGAGGCTGTTACACAGCATCTCATCGATCATGGTCATAGGAGGATTGCTTTTGTAGGATGGTTTAAGCTGTTTGATATGGTGGAAAGGTATGAAGGCTATAAGCAAACCCTTTTTAAAAATGGAATAGATTTTGACCCTGATTTAGTCATTAGAGTTGATGGAACTTTGCCTCAATCAGCAATAAATAAAATACAGAGTGTAATAAAAAAAGGACTTGATTTTACCGCCGTTTTTGCTGCTAATGATCACCTTGCCCTTGGTACCATGGAAGTCCTTAAGAGAGCCGGCTTTAGTATACCAAAGGACATAGCTGTCATAGGATATGATAACATTAAGCACGCCAGGAATTCTTCCCCAAGCTTGACAAGCATGGATCAGAATATACTGGACAAAGGAATAGTCGCTGCAGAAAATCTGATAAAAAGAATTAAAGGGGAAACTTCCTCGGTAGAGACTATATACATAAGATCAAATCTTGTTCTTAGGAATTCCTGTGGTTGTGAGGTGCAAGCTGATGATGAAGATGGACTAACAAAAGAAAAATTCGAATTAAAGGATTCTATAATTAAGGGTTTGGAAAAATCTCAAGAAAGATACTATCATATAGGGTCTGACTTACTGACTACAAGTATTGATGAAATAAAGAGGATCCTTCCTAATGTTGTGGAGAATTATTCATGGGAGTGCATTGGCTTCTGGGAGGAAAACTCCAATCAGGAGAAGGAGCTTTACATACAGCAGGTAATCGATCTTAGAGCAAAAAAGGACTCATACTCAAACATCTACTGTCCAATTGAAGACTTTCCACCTAAAGAGTTCCTGCCTGACAGCAGTGAATTGGGGCCTGATGATATAGTGTGGATTCTGCCTATTTCGTCATCGGAACGGGACTGGGGTATTATATCATATATCAGTCCCATTAAAGATACCAGTTCACAATTTGCTTATGACACTTCAATAATCTTATTCAATTTACTGGGTATTGCCATGGACAGGGAGTTGGCAAACTCAGAACTTAAGAAGACTCTTGATACTCTCCAGCAAACTCAGGAGCAGCTAATTCATTCGGAGAAGATGGTATCTTTAGGAGGACTTGTGGCCGGAGTAGCACATGAAATTAACACACCTATTGGGGTCAGTGTTACTGCTGCGTCTTATCTGGAAGAGCGTTCAGGAGAATTGATGGAGCTGTTTCAGGGAGGCAAGCTTAAACGGGTTGACCTTGAGAGGTATCTTGAATCAAGTATTGAGACATTAAGAATTTTGTCCATAAACTTGAGCAGGGCATCAAACCTCATAAGCAGCTTCAAGCAGATTGCTGTGGACCAGTCTGTTGAAGAGAAAAGAAGGTTTAGGGTAAAAGAATACATAAACGAAGTATTGTTAAGTCTTAATCCCAAATTAAAGAAAACCGGACTTGTTGTGAGTGTCCAATGTCCCGATGACCTTGAGATTTACAGCTATCCGGGGGGGTTGTCGCAGATAATAACAAACCTGGTGGTCAACTCTATTATACATGCCTATAATGAAGGGGACACGGGTAATATATCCATTAACATATATACAGATGACAACATGGTAAATATTATTTACTCTGATGATGGAAAAGGAATTGATAAGAAGGACCTTGGAAAGATATTTGATCCGTTTTTTACGACAAAGAGAGGCAGTGGCGGAACCGGTCTGGGCCTTAATATTGTTTACAATATAGTTACCCAGGAATACGGAGGTAATATTAAGTGCTCAAGTGAACAGGGGAAAGGCACTACATTTACGATTAAATTTCCTATAAGAGAGGTGTAGGGGGATATGCCAGATTTCAGTTCCATTCCCAATAACGAATACATGGATTTTTTTGAAGAAGCTGATGATAATAAAGTTGAGGCTGCTCCTGAGCGCAAATGGAAGGTAATGATTATTGATGACGATCAGGAAGTTCATAATGTAACAAAGCTGGTTTTAAACGACTTTGTATTTAAAAACGCCGGGATAGAATTCTTAAGCGCTTATTCAGGTAAAGAGGCAAAGCTTTTAATAGCTGATAACCCTGATATAGCGGTTATTTTACTGGATGTAGTTATGGAAGAAGAGGATTCGGGATTAAAACTGGTCCACTATATAAGAAATGAGCTTAAAAATGATGAGGTAAGAATTATTCTAAGGACTGGCCAGCCAGGTCAGGCACCTGAAAGAAAAGTCATTTTTGATTTTGATATTAACGACTACAAGGAAAAAACAGAATTGACTTCTCAAAAGCTGTTTACTACCATAGTATCTTCCCTAAGAGCATATGAAAGTATCCACTTTGCCAATTTAAACAAGAAAGGCCTTGAAAAAGTAATAGAAGCTACTAATAATCTTTTTGAAGTACAATCCATAACCAGATTATCT
>JBMOLK010000206.1:0-8329 GCA_049325575.1 Bacillota bacterium
TAGATCAAACTATATAAGACATAGGGAAATAACAAAATATATTGAAAACTTAACCTTCAATATTGATACTGCAACAAAGGATACCCTGCTTAATTTTCCTATGCCTTTAGCAGTAGTAGAACTGGATGGAACTATAATCTGGTATAATTCATCATTTAGAAAGATATTTGATGGAGAACAGCTTCTGGAAAAAACCATACACTCATTTATAAAAGATCTTAATCCTAATACCATTTCCAATGAAACGATGAATTTTTCAAAGGAAGTAATAATAAACAATAGAAACTATCATGTATTAGGTAATTTTGTAAAAGTCGATAACAAGATTAATGAAGATGGATTTATCATGCTATTGTATTTTATAGATAACACTGAAATGGTTGGAATTAAGAAAAGGTATAATGATGAAAGATCAACGGTGGGAATCATTGTTATAGATAACTATGACGATTTGATGCAGAGTATGGAAGATACAAAGCGTCCACAGATGCTGGCAGAAATAGATGCAAAAATAACCAAGTGGATGGGATATACAAATGGAATTATCAAGAAATTTGAAAGAGATAAATATCTATTTGTTTTTGAGTATAAATACCTTAAGGATTTTGAAGAAAAAAAGTTCGAAATATTGGATCTGGTTAAGGAAATAAATATAGGAAATAAGATTCCCGTTACCTTAAGTATAGGGTTTGGTGTAGGAGAGGAAACCCTTTTGGGGAAGTTCCGTTTTGCCAATGCATCGCTGGATATTGCTTTAGGCAGGGGTGGAGACCAGGTTGTTATTAAAAACGGTGAGGATATTAGTTTTTATGGCGGCAAGACAAGGGAACTGGAAAAGAGAACAAGAGTTAAAGCCAGGGTTATTGCATACGCGTTACGTGAGCTTATTGACCAGGCATCAGATGTAATGATTATGGGTCATGAAAACTGTGATATTGACTGTCTAGGTGCTTCCCTTGGTATTTACAGGGTGGCTAAAAACAGAAATAAGGAAGCCTATATCGTTCTAAACAGCTCAAATTCCACAATAGACAATCTTATTTCAAAGATAGAAAAAAGTGATGATTACGACAGCTTGTTTATAGCCAATAGTGAGGCACTTGACAAGATAAGTAAAAAGACCCTGCTTATTATTGTGGACACTCACAGGCCAAGCTTTACGGAGTTCCCGGAGCTTTTAAAATATACGGACCAGATTGTTGTAATAGATCATCACAGGAGAGGGGCCGACTATTTACAGGATGCAGTTCTTACCTACCAGGAAACATATGCATCCTCAACTTGTGAACTGGTTACGGAGATTTTACAGTATGTTGAGGAGAAAATCAGGCTTAAGCCGATAGAAGCCGAGGCTTTATATGCCGGAATGGTAATTGATACTAAAAACTTTACATTCAAGACAGGGGTAAGGACATTTGAGGCGGCTGCATTCTTAAGAAGGCAGGGGGTAGATACCGTTTCAGTAAGGCAAATGTTTCAGAATGATTTTGATACCTACATTAATATTGCAAATGTTGTAAAGGATGCTGAAATAAAAGACAATATAGCTATTTCCGCATGCCACTCCAATGTAAAAAATGCACCGCTTATTGCAGCGCAAGCTGCAGACCAGCTTGTAAATCTGGCAGGAGTGACGGCTGCTTTTGTGCTGAGTTACTTTAATAACGGTGTGTCCATAAGCGGAAGGTCGCTGGGGGATGTAAATGTTCAGGTTATATTGGAAAAACTTGGCGGCGGAGGTCATTTGACATTTGCAGGAGCACAGCTTCAGGGTGTGTCCATTGAGGAAGCCAAAGAAAAGCTTAAGACTTCAATTGCTGAGTACTTTGAAGAGGTCAATAAGGAGAACGGATGATTTTGTATTTTACAAAAGGTCATAATGTTTGAGTAGAATATATTTAGTAATTTTGATTAAGGAGAGATTTCTATGAAGGTTATCTTAAAAGAAGATGTAAAAGGCTTGGGAAAGAAAGAAAGTCTTGTGGAAGTCAGTGACGGTTATGCAAGAAACTTTTTAATTCCAAAAGGGTTGGCTGTAGAGGCAAGCTCTACCAATATCAATATCATGAAGACAAGAAAGGAAGCCGAACAGTCTAAAAAGGACCGTGAACTTGCCCAGGCAAAGGAACTTGCCGAAAAACTCAAAACTACTGTTGTGGTACTTAAGGCAAAAGCAGGAGAAAATGGCAAGCTTTTTGGATCAATTACAAGTAAGGATGTGTCGGATTTTTTAAAGAAGCAGCATAATCTCGATATAGACAAGAAGAAGATTGGACTTCCGGACTCATTAAAGGCTTTGGGAACATATGAAGCAGATGTAAAGCTGTATCCGGGAGTAAGCGGAAAGCTGACTGTCAAGATAGAGCAGGAGTAGTATTGTAATTTGTTAACAAGATGAGGGATAGGAATATGGATTTAGGTTCTTTAGGCAGAATACCTCCACAGAATATAGATGCTGAGCAGTCGGTTTTGGGGGCTATACTTCTTGATAAAGATGTGTTGTCAAACATAACCGAAATAATAACGGGTCAGGACTTTTATAGAGAGGACCATAAGGAAATCTATGAAGCTGTTATGGATCTTTTTGAAAGGGGAGAGCCTATAGATCTAATTACTGTATCGGAGCAGCTTAAGCTGCGCGGTACCCTTGACAGTATAGGAGGTCTGGAATACCTTACAAATCTGGCCAGTGTAGTTCCTACTACTGCCAATGCCAAGCACTATGCCAAGATAGTTGAAGAGAAGTCTATTCTAAGAAGGCTTATTAAAGTATCATCCGAAATAGTCAATATGGGTTATGAGGCATCGGAGGAAGTATCCTATGTACTGGACAAGGCTGAAAAAAGTATTTTTGATGTCCTTCAAAAGAGGAATACGCAAGGCTTCACACCCATCAAGGATGTACTGATAGATACCTTTAACAGGCTGGAAGAACTATATAACAATAAGGGATATGTTACAGGTATCCCTACAGGTTTTGTGGACCTTGACCATAAGACATCGGGACTTCAGAATTCAGACCTTGTTTTGATTGCAGCAAGGCCTGCCATGGGAAAGACTTCATTTGTACTTAACATAGCCCAGCATGCAGCAATTCATGCAAGGGTTCCTGTGGCAATATTCAGCCTGGAAATGTCAAAGGAGCAGCTGGTTAACAGGATGCTGTGCTGCGAAGCTATGGTAGACAGTCACAGGATGAGGACGGGTAAGCTAGACGACAGTGACTGGCAGAAAGTAGCCCGGGCACTGGGGCCAATGTCCGAGGCGCCTATATATATCGACGATACTCCCGGAACTTCTGCCATGGAGATAAGGGCAAAATGCAGAAGGCTAAAAATTGAGAAGAATCTGGGATTGGTTGTTATAGATTATCTGCAGCTGATGCAGGGAAGAGGGAAAGGCGACAGCAGGCAGCAGGAGATATCAGAGATCTCAAGATCGCTTAAGATACTTGCTAAGGAAATTAATGTTCCCGTTTTGACATTATCCCAGCTAAGCCGTGCACCAGAGCTTAGGGCCGACCACAGGCCGATACTTAGCGACTTGAGAGAATCGGGCGCCATAGAACAGGATGCAGATATTGTAATGTTTCTTTACAGAGATGATTATTATAACCCTGATACCGACAAAAAGAATATTGCCGAGGCTATAATTGCAAAGCATAGAAATGGTTCTACAGGAACTGTTGAATTGGCATGGCTCGGGCAATATACGAAGTTTGCCAATCTTGAAAAATTCAGAGAGTAGTAACGGGAAGATTACTATGATTGACAATATAATAAAAACAATAGAAAAATATAAAATTATAGCTAATGGAGACAGCATACTCGCAGGTGTATCCGGCGGGCCGGATTCAGTGTGCCTTTTGCACATTCTTTCTTCTTTAAGGGAAGACATGAATATAAAGGTATTTGCGGTTCATGTAAACCATATGTTAAGAGGAGCTGAATCTGACGAAGATGAAAAATACGTTAAAGATCTTTGTGCTAAACTAAGTATTCCGTTAAAAACGGAGCATATAGATATTAAGAAGAGTGCAAAAGAACGCGGCTTATCATTGGAGGAGGCAGGCAGGGAGGAAAGATATAGACTATTTGGTTCTATGGCAGATAATATAGGAGCTGATAAGATTGCAGTAGCCCACAATAAAAATGATCAGGCAGAAACTATATTGATGAATATTATTAGAGGTACCGGGCTTGACGGACTAAAAGGAATGGATTATATAAGAGGAAGGATAATAAGGCCTCTTCTAGATATAAAGAGAGAAGAAATTGAAAACTACTGTAATGTGCACAGGTTGAATCCGCGGATTGACAGCTCGAATCTGGAAACTGTCTATACAAGAAATAAAATTAGATTGGAAGTTATACCATATATTAACAAGTTATTTGATGCCGATATAGTACATAGTATAAGTAAAATGTCCGAGCTCATAAAATCCGATAGCGATTTTATTGAGCAGAACATGGAGGAATTATATAATAAAGCTGTAAAAAAGATTGATGACGGGGAAATTACATTAAATTTATCCGTGTTAAGCAGGTATCATATGGCAGCAAAAAGGAGAGTTATACGTAACTCCATAAAAGAAGTAAAAGGAAATATTAAAGGAATTGAGAATATACATATTGAGAACATAAATGACTTGATAGAAGGCGGAAAAGTAGGTTCAGAATTACACCTTCCCGGAGGAATCAGGGTAAAAAAATCATATGAGATATTAACGGTATACTTGTTTAAACATAGGGCGCCTGCCTTGGATTTTGATGAAAGAATAAACATACCCGGAACTACGGTTATAAAAGAACTGAAGAGTGTAATAGAAGCTTGGTTAATTGATATTGAAGATGTTAAGGGCTGTAAAACCTTTCAAAACCATTCAATGACCCAGTTCTTTGATTACAATAGTCTGGATGAGGGGATAAATGTAAGAAACCGGAGAGAGGGAGATAAATTCAAGCCTCTAAAGTCAAAGGGTACAAAAAAACTTAAGGAGTATTTTATAGACTGTAAAATTCCACGGGAAATCAGGGATCAACTGCCTCTTATTGCAAGGGATAAAGAGGTTGTGTGGGTAATAGGTTATAAAATAAGTGATAAATTTAAAGTAACTGAAAATACTAAAAGAGTATTAAAATTATCATATAAGAGCACGGAAAATAATTAATATATTATTTCCAAGGCACCAAAAAAGGATGTTTTTAAAAGCGCTTTAGGAGGAAAATATGACAGGGGATATTCAAGAAGTTTTGGTTACCAGAGAGGTTCTAAAAGAGAAGGTAAAAGAGATGGGCAGGAGGATTTCCAATGATTACGAGGGAAAAGAACTGGTCATGATCGGAGTGTTAAAAGGAGGAGTAGTTTTTTTTGCTGACCTTATAAGGGAAATATCCATACCGATAGATATGGATTTTATATCTGTATCAAGCTATGGAAGTTCCACCAAGTCATCTGGGGTAGTCCGGATAATAAAGGACATTGATATCGATATAACAGGCAAACATGTCCTTATTGTAGAAGACCTGGTAGATACAGGACTAACACTTCGCTATTTAAAGGATATGTTCAGAAACAGGGGACCTTTAGATGTTAAAGTCTGTGCAGCCCTTGATAAACCTTCAAGAAGAGAAGTAGAGATCGGTATCGAATATAAAGGAATTACGATTCCCGATAAGTTTGTTGTAGGCTATGGACTTGATTTTGCAGGCAGGTACAGAAACTTACCGGATGTATGTGTGTTAAATCCCCGTATATATTCCGATAAATGAGAAATCTAAGCTTTTATATTATAAAAAATGCTGTAAATACTGTTATTTTTAAAGCTTTATTGTGTTTTACAAACCATTATGTTAATATAATGTAATATATATTGAGAAATATATACGTATTATAATATATTTTAAGTGCGTTTGACTTTATATAATTAAGGAGGGAGCTATTTGAAGCATTTCAAAAATATAAGTTTTTATATAGTTTTATTTGTAATACTGCTGGCTTTCCTGGCTATAGCACAAGGCGGCACAGACTTAAAAGAAAAGATTTACTCGGATCTTATAAACGATATTCAGAATGATAGGATTCAAAAAATTGTACTAGAGGGTAGTAAGGCCACTGTAACATTAAAGGATGAACCAAAGAAACCTTATGTTGTAAATATACCTGAAGTAGATACATTTATGGATGAAGTAAAGGAGCCTATCCGGACAGGAAGGATTGCATTTAAGATTGATATTCCTCCTACGCCTCCATGGTGGGTGGCAATAATACCTACGGTAGGCCTTATAGTAATATTCGTATTGTTCTGGGTATTTTTCCTACAGCAGTCGCAAGGCGGCGGTGGTAACAGAGTAATGTCTTTTGGAAAAAGCAGAGCTAAAATGACTATAGACGACAAAAAGAAAGTTACCTTTAATGATGTAGCTGGAGCCGATGAAGAGAAGGAAGAGTTAAAGGAAATAGTAGAGTTCTTAAAACAGCCGAAAAAGTTTGTTGAATTGGGTGCCAGGATACCTAAGGGTGTACTTTTAGTTGGCCCTCCGGGTACAGGTAAAACATTGCTGGCAAAGGCAGTATCAGGCGAAGCGGGAGTGCCCTTCTTTACCATAAGCGGATCGGACTTTGTAGAAATGTTTGTGGGTGTAGGTGCATCCAGGGTAAGAGACCTTTTTGACCAGGCAAAGAAGAATTCACCATGTATCATTTTTATAGATGAAATTGATGCGGTTGGAAGACATAGAGGAGCAGGCCTTGGGGGCGGTCATGACGAGCGTGAACAGACCCTGAATCAGCTTTTGGTAGAGATGGACGGTTTTGGTGTAAATGAAGGTGTAATTATTCTTGCTGCTACAAACAGGCCGGATATTTTAGATCCTGCCTTATTAAGACCTGGCAGGTTTGACAGAAGGGTTGTTGTGGGCTTACCGGATATTAAAGGCAGAGAGGAAATACTAAAGGTTCATGCAAGAGGCAAGCCGCTTTCTGAAGACGTAAAGCTGGATGACCTTGCAAAAAGTACACCGGGATTTACCGGTGCTGATCTTGAAAACCTTCTTAATGAGGCTGCACTACTTGCTGCAAGAAGTAATAAGAATAAGATAACTATGGCAGAAATAAAAGAAGCTGTATTCAAAGTTGTTATGGGTCCTGAAAAGAAAAGCAGGGTAATGAGTGATAAGGAGAAAAAACTTACTGCGTATCATGAAGCAGGTCACGCAATAGCTGTAAAGATTGTTTCGACTACAGATAGAGTGGATAGGATATCAATCATACCTTCAGGTATGGCAGGCGGATACACTGCTTTTAAGCCTGAAGAGGATAAAAAATACAAGACCAAGTCCCATCTTATGGAAAGTATAGTAATTGCCCTGGGTGGAAGAGCCGCTGAAGAGATAATTTTCGGAGAGGTAAGTACAGGGGCTTATGGAGATTTAAAACATGCCAACGGTGTTGCAAGAAGCATGATAACAAAGTATGGTATGAGCGAAAAACTTGGAAACCTCATATTTGGTAATGAGAACGAAGAAGTGTTTATAGGCAGGGATTTTGCTCAAACCAGAAACTATAGTGAAGAGGTAGCTGCAGAAATAGACAGGGAAGTTAAGAGCATAATAGATACATGCTATGAGAAAACTCTTAATATGCTAAAAGAAAATGTAAATAAGCTTCACAAGATAGCAGAGGCACTAATTGAAAAAGAGAAGCTTGAAGGACAGGAATTTGAAGAACTGTTTGCAGGTGCCTGATTTAAAATATTAAAATAGATTTTACATTAAGAGATAGCCTATAACTATCTCTTTTTATTTTATTTCTTCTTTATTATTTCAGCATTTTTTGTTATAATAACAAAGTTGCAAATTTTATGGGAGTAACAATCCAGGTTTGGGGATGTATTTATTGCCTAGTATAAATGCGAGGGAAGATCTATGGAAAATATTAATTTGAAGGTGGGCTTGACAGCTTCAGTTGAAACCAGGGTTTTTAGTAAGAGCACAGCAGAAGAGTTTGGCAGTGGGGATCTAGATGTATATGCGACTCCTGCAATGATAAGTTTAATGGAGCGGGCAGCATTGTCTGCAGTATCGCTGCATTTGCCAAAAGGGTATTCTACAGTAGGTACGGCAGTGAGCATTAGGCATATTGCAGCTACACCTGTAGGAATGAAGGTGAAGGCTGTTGCAGAACTTGTGGGTATTGAAGGGAGAAAGCTGACTTTTAAGATTGAAGCTTTTGATGCCGTTGAAAAAATTGGCGAGGGCTGTCATGAAAGATATGTTATCAGTGCTGAAAAATTCAGGGAAAAAGTGTACGGAAAGGTAAATAAATGATA
>JBMOLK010000207.1:0-8251 GCA_049325575.1 Bacillota bacterium
GCAGTAATATTATATTATATTATATTATATTATACTTTTATACTTTTATACTTTTATACTTTATTTATTTCTCGTGTGGTTCAAAAGATACCACCGAATTACAGTTAAATATTAACATAGTTCCTTGTAAAAATCAACAGTTCAACCCAAAAAAGATAGTGACTCAAACACAAAAGGACGGAGTTAATATTAACCCCATCCTTTTATAATAGTAAATAATTAAGCTTTTACTGCTTTTCCAGCCGTCTTCTTTCTGGCTTGCGATTCTTTCCACATTACCCAAAGAGGACTTGCAATGAATATGGAAGAATATGTTCCGCTTGCAAGACCCACCAACAGAGGCATTGTAAACTGTTTTATAGATTCGATTCCATTATATGAAGCAAATAAATAAATAGTCAATACGCACACCAGTGTAGTTGCAACAGTATTTATGGATCTTGAAAGTGACTGTATAATGCTCTTGTTTACAAGACCTGCTATTGTGTCCTTTCTTGATATCCTGCTGTTTTCTCTTATTCTATCGTATATAACTATTGTATCATTCATGGAATAACCCAGTATGGTCAATACGGCTGCTATAAACGATTCATCAAGAGGTATACCCAGTATTGTATAAACGGATAGCATAACGGCAGCGTCGTGTATTAATGCTATTACAGCAGTTACACCTGCAAAAAGGCCTGACATGATGTTAAACCTTATCCAGATGTATAAAAGCATCAATACAGAAGCAATTAATACTGCCAATACACCCTTTGCCCTAAGTTCATTACCTATAGAAGGGTGAACATACCTTTCGGTAAACTGTCCGCCTTCTTTTACATTAAAGTTTTTCTCAATAGTATCCACTATAGCTGTACGTTCTTCTTCCGACAGTTTATCGGCTGTCGCAACTGTAACTACAAGAAGATTGATTCTCTCATTATTCTTCTCCGCATTTAAATCATAGGATTTCTGTGCATGTATCTCCTTTTTAACCACACCCGCCAATGCTTTTTCAACATCTTTAGCCTGGTAGTTATCATCTTTCATTTCCATCTCTATCATGGCACCGCCCTGGAACTGTATATCAAGAACAAATCCGCCGCGGGCTATAAATCCGATAATTCCAGCCAGGATTACCAAAGCTGATATTACGAAAAAGTATTTTCTTTTACCTATAAAATCAAACATTTGCTGCCCCTCCTTTTACTCCGTATAGCCAGGTCTTCTTACCGAAGCTGAAACCTGATATCGTATTAAGCATAATCCTTGTAGCAAATATAGCTGTTACAAAGTTAAGCATTACACCCAATCCAAGCGTAAGTGCAAAGGATTGAATCGGACCTGTTCCGAGTACATATAGAACCGCTGCAGCGATCAGAGTAGTTATATTACCATCCAGTATGGCAGTAAACGCTCTCTTAAATCCAACATCAATAGCTGCCTGAACGGTTTTTCCATTTCTAATTTCTTCTTTTACTCTCTCAAAGATTATAATGTTGGCGTCAACACTCATACCTATTGTCAATATAATACCTGCTATACCAGGAAGAGTTAAAGTTATATGCGAAAATGCTATAATCAGTATTTGACCGACAACCTGTCCTAAGAGTGCAATACAGGCAACTACACCGGGCAGTCTGTAATAAAGAAGCATAAATGCCCATACAATCATTAACGCTACCAACCCGCCAAGCTGGCTCACTCTTAGGGCATTGGCACCTAAGATCGGGCTTATCGAGTTGACATCTCTTGCCTCTAACTTAAATGGAAGAGCTCCGGCTCTAATAAGGGCTGAAAGATTTTTTGCTTCATCTATTGACTTTTCAGGGTCTCCGCCCAATGTTATCCTTGCATTGTCTTTTCCTGTTATTTTGGATTGAACCCGTGGAGCTGAAATCATCTGGTCATCCAAATATATGGCAATTATCTTACCTATCATTTCTCCAGTTGCTTTTTCAAACTTTTTTGCACCAGCATCGCTAAGTACCAATCCTACGTCCATTCCACCTGTTTGAGGATCAGTCACAGGCTTTGCATCAACTATATCGTCCCCTTGCAGGATTATTTCACCCGGTTCGTACTGGCCTGTTTCAGCATCAAACTTTGTCTCGTCAACTTTTCTAAAAGTCAACAATGCAGTGTTACCAAGACCGTCTAAAACTGTCTTTTGAGGATCGTAGTCTTTCTCATCATTTTTCCAAGGAATCTCAATCAATATCCTGTTGGTTGACTTTTCTATGGTTACTGTTTTATCATAAATCTGTTTTGCATCAAGTCTCTTCTCAACTATACTCCTTGCTGTTTCCATCTGTTCAGTTGTGGGTGTTACACCATCAGGAGCCGTCAGAACTGCCCGTACTCCACCTTTTATATCAATACCGTACCTCATATTATCATTTGCATTCTTTAGCTTAAATCCCATGCCTGGAATCGAAAATCCGGCAAATGCTATATAGGTTAGGACACCTATGATCGCAACTACCAGAAAGCTTTTAACCCCGCTGCTAGCTTTCATCTGTAAAATTCCCCCTTTTTAATCTTGTCCACATGACGATATTATATAACTATAACAAATTCACGTCAATACATATTGAAGTTCATGCATATGGCATTTTCAGGCTGTTATAGTAAATATGTTCCATTTATTATTAGTTGAAACTTGAGGCCGAGAAACTCTGCTGCTCTTCTATTCATTGTCATCCTGATTAAGAATATCTCAAAGTAGTCCATTACGGGACAGATTTCCGTATCTATATGGAGTTCCAGCACTGCCAGTTTCTTTTCCCTGTCAACATATATCCTTGAGCTGTCAACAGCATAATTTACTCTATCGTGTATATCGAATGTGGCTATATCCTTATTCCTTACACGGGTACGGTGCACATCAGATTTATCTGCAAGTATCAATGCAGCCGAAATATTGCTGACAGCAGTTCCCGAACCTTCATCATGATTGCCTATGGCAAGCATGATTTCTGCAGCTTCCCTATAGCTCATCCCCATCTTGGTCAGGATATTATATGCAAGTATTGCTCCAGAATGGGCATGGTCTACCCTGTTTACTGCATTGCCGATATCATGAAGGTATCCCGCTATTTTAGCCAGTTCAACCTCTCTTTCACCAAACCCCAGGGTTTCAAGTATTTCGCCTGCTGCTGCAGATACCAACCCCACATGCCTGTATGAATGCTCAGTATAGCCTTGTGCTTCTAGCTGCTTGTCCGCTATTTCAAAAAATGACAGCACTTCCTCATTATTTTTTACTTCCTTAAGTGTAATCAGATCCATGCATCAATCCTCCTGGAAAATAGGATTATCAGTTTTATATTTTTTATTATCATAATGTTGTCAATAATTTTAGTAAGATTTGTATTCCTGTCAGGTCTATAGATTACTGCATTTGTAATCTTTAACAAGCTCTAAATAGGATTCTGCCCCTTTTTTTACCATATCTATTTCTTCACATGAAAGCTGGCGCTTAACCTTACCGGGGTTTCCAAGAACCAAAGACCCGTCAGGTATATCATTATTTGCCATCAGCAGGGTGCCTGCACCTACAAGGCAGCACTTTCCGATTTTTGCACCATTAAGTACTATGGCTCCCATACCTATAAGACTAAAGTCACCTATAGAGCAGCTGTGCAATATGGCTCCGTGTCCAACAGTCACGTTGTTTCCCACTTCTACCGGTATTCCATGAGCACAGTGTAATATGCTGCCATCTTGAATATTGGTATTCTCCCCAATAACAATCCTGTTTATATCGCCCCTGATTACGGCGTTATACCAGATACTTGAATTCCTGCCTATTCTCACATTTCCAACAATTATACTTCCAGCAGCAATAAAACAAGTATCATGTACTTCCGGACTAAATCCCTTGTAGCTTTGAAGCATAAAACTCTCCCTTCCAGCAAGCAAGCGTCATATATCCTGCGCCTTTATCCAAAGAGCACACTCAACCCTTTTCTTCTCCAGCTCACACCCAACCCTGTAAGGTATGTTTATGTCATTGTGAAACTGGTATGAGTTTGCAGCACAGCCTCCACTGCAGTAAAACTTTGCCCAGCAGCTTTCACATTCCTTTTTTGTATATACATTGGAGTTCTTAAAATAGTCTTGAATACTTCTATCAAGCAGCCCGTCATTAACATTACCCATTTTGAACCTGTCGTTTCCGACAAACTGGTGGCAGGGATATATATCCCCATCAGGAGTTATTGCAAGGTATTCATGTCCCGACCCGCAGCCGCTAAGCCTTTTGACTATACAAGGGCCCTGCGTAAGGTCTATCATGAAATGAAAGAAGTTAAACCAGTTCCCTTCCTTTCTTCTTTTTACATATTCGTAAGCAAGATTTTCATACTCATCGAAAAGCTCCAGCAGATCTTCCTCCCTAAGGTCAAAGCCTGTGTCCTTTGCAGCTACCACGGGCTCCACGGATATCTGCTTAAAACCCTCATCTGCAAGATGTAAAACATCATTGGAGAAGTCAGTATTTTCTCTTGTAAATGTACCTCTTACATAATAGTTGTCTTGATTCCGTGAGTCAGCCATGGACTTAAGTTTAGGCATAATATCCTTATAGCAGCCTGTACCATCAACCCTGAACCGCATCTTGTCGTTAACTTCTTCTCTTCCGTCAATACTAAGCACAATATTCTGAATGTTCTCATTAATATACTTCATGTTTTCTTCATTAAGAAGCAAACCGTTTGTAGTTAAAGTAAACCTGAAATTCTTGTTGTTATCCTTTTCCTTGTCTCTAGCGTATTGTATGATTTCTTTAACAACTTCAAAATTCATCATTGGCTCTCCGCCAAAAAAGTCTATCTCAAGATTTTTCCTGTTTGCAGACTCTTTAATTAAAAAGTCTATAGCCTTCTTTCCTACTTCTGCGCTCATCATGCTTCTATCTTTCCCAAAGCTGCCGGTTGATGCAAAACAGTATTTACACCTTAGATTACAGTCATGGCATATATGAAGACACAGAGCTTTGACAACAGGCTTCTTATCCCAGAGCGGAACATACTCCTTATAGGGATCATCGGAATATAAAAGTCCCTGTGCTTTTAAGTTTTCAATCTCCTTTAAAGCATCTTCAATATCCTTTACACTATACTTTAATGATAATTTTTCTATAATTTCCTCACTGGAAAAATTCTCATAAAAGTCAAGTATATCGAAGGATATATCATCAAATACATGTACAGCTCCGCTGTTGACATCAACAACAATATTTGTGCCCAGTAATGAATACTTGTGGATCATCTTATTTCTCCTTACTCTTTTATTACAATAGATTAAACCAAAAACCGGGGAATCTAGCCCCCTTCACTTTTAGCGCTTAAGCTTTGCCTGGGGCAGCTTAAATCAAAAAAGTGAAAAGCGAAATCTTCCTTTCACTTTCCACTTTGTAAAACCTTTCTAAAACTCTTAAATACACTTATGTACTAAGATTATTTCTTTTCACAGCTCTGGTTTGCAACAGTACAGGAAGTTTTGCAAGCTGACTGGCAGGATGTCTGGCATTCTCCACATCCACCTTTTTTCAAGCTTTCTTTTAATGTTGAACCATTTATAACCTTGATATGTTTCATTGATTTTCCCCCTATAGTCAAATTTACAGGATGTATTATAGCACAAAATATATAACTTGAAAAGAATAATGTCACAAATTATATAATTCTTTTTTAAAAGCCTTTGTTGATGGCCTTCTTCGTATACAACCATGTTATTTAAAGAACTTAAGACTAAGGACAAAAAGCCCTTTAGTATACTGACTCACTCCTTAAAGCATCCAGCAGGCCTTTAAAATACTCCGGGACTTGAGACTCAAACTCCATGTAAGTATTTTTTGTAGGGTGAATAAAGCCCAGAATTTTGGCGTGAAGTACCTGTCCCTCTACATTGTACTTGTCGTTCTTTTTCCCGTAAACCGGGTCACCTATGACAGGGTATCCAACATAAGACATATGAACACGTATCTGATGGGTCCTTCCTGTCTCTAGTGTCACTTCAATATATGTTGCCTCACTGAATCTTTCAAGTACTTTAAAATATGTTACAGCTCTTCTCCCGTTCTTTGTGTTAACAGCCATCTTTTTTCTATCAACAGGATGCCTGCCTATGGGAGCATCTATTTTTCCGGTTTCTTCCCTGATTACTCCATGAACAAGGGCAACATAGACCCTCTTTATATCATGATCCTTAAGCTTTGAGGAAAGATTCTCATGTGAAACATTATTTTTAGCAACTACAAGAACTCCAGAGGTATCCTTGTCAATCCTGTGCACAATCCCCGGTCTTATAACACCATTTATATCAGACAGGCTTTCACCACAGTGTCCCATAAGAGCATTAACCAGGGTACCTGAATAATTCCCGGCTGCAGGATGCACCACCATACCCTTGGGCTTGTCTACTATCAGAATATCCTCATCTTCATATAAAACAGGGATACTTATATCCTCAGGAGTTACATCTAGAACCTGTGGCTTAGGTATCCTTACCAGAATCTTGTCACCGGACTTAATCTTATAATTGGATTTGACAGGCTCTTTGTTCACAATAACAAGCTCATCATTTACCAACTTCTGAACATATGACCTTGAACAGTTCACCAGCTTATTGGAAAGCCAGGCATCAATTCTTATTCCACTTTCATCCGAAACAAACATAACTTCTTCCATAACAACTCCAAATCCTTACATTACGATTTTAACTTAAAACCTTGAAGCAGCCCTAGGCTTCTTTTTCTTTATATATAAACAGCATATAATAAGCTAAAATTATAGTTCCTACAACAACAAACGAATCAGCCAGATTGAATGTAGGGAAACGGTACGAACCAAAATGAAAATCCAGAAAATCAACCACACCATCCGGCCTGAATATTCTATCAATCAGATTTCCTATTGCTCCACCTAAAATTAGGGAAAGAGAAAATCTAAGCAGCTTGTTTTCATACTTATGCATAATATAAACCAATACTATTGAAACAACAATTGTAACAGGAATAAATATAGCTCTCCCGTTTTGCATAATTCCCCAAGCGGCACCTTTGTTTCTCCAATGTGCCAGATAAAAGAATCGTTCTATTATTGTAATACTATTTCCCAAATCAATATTTTTAACCACCATATACTTTGTAAGTTGATCAAGCAAAACAATAACAAAAATAACAGCTACCCAAATCATATATATATTACCTTTCATAAAATTTAGTCAGTAAAATTATATATACATTACAGTTTATTGTAAAGTTTGATTTTTTCATAGGCCATTTTTTTATTTAATTAACCGGTATATACCATTTAATAAAGTCATTGTATTTATTCCACACGCTAGGATTAAGGTCTCCTCTTATTCTTTTATTATACATAACTGCATCATTATAGAAATACATACCAAGATAAGGCATATCCTGATTTAGAATCTCCTTCATATTTATAAAGTAAGCTTTTCTTCTCGAACTATCGCTCTCGAAAAGTATCTGATATAAATACCAGTCAATATTTTCATTTCTATAACCTGCTATATTAAGTCCGGTTCCTATTTGAGAGGATGCATACAAGAAGGAAATATCAGGTATTGATGCAATGGTACATCCCAGAAAAACCATATCGTATTTCCCTGAATATATTTTCTTAAACTCATCATCCCATTTGATTTTTTTAATTTCAAGGTTTATGCCTATTTCCTTCAGCTGGCCTTTTACCTTCTCTGCAGCTTGTATTCTGACTTCATTATCATCATTTACAAGCATTTCTAAATTAAGCGGCGTATTTACACCGTTTATTCTTTTATATAGAACACCATTGTTATCCTTCCACCCGCTGTCTTCAAGAAGTTTCTTCGCTTTTTCCCTGTCTACATTATAAGATAAAATATTGGTATCATATAGCCATGTATCCGGTATTACCGGTATATCCGAAGCTATTGCCTCCCCTGGCATAATATCGTTTATGATCTTGACCTTGTCTACAGCATAAGCTATTGCCCTTCTTACTTCTTTTTCCCTTAAGATCTTGTTTGACAGGTTGAAGGCGATAAACTCAAACTTCTTGCCAGGATACTTCTTAAGGGTAATATCGGACCTTCCGCTGTATCTTCTATAGCTTTCCCTATCCATGGTTATGAGGTCCACATCCCTTGATTGAAACGCATTTGCTACAGATCTGTTTTTGCCGAATATTTTTATAACAATTTCAGCAATATAAGGAATGGTGTTTCCGTTTTCGTCAACCACCTGACCATTCCA
>JBMOLK010000208.1:0-7972 GCA_049325575.1 Bacillota bacterium
TATTATTTTTGCCAAAGTACAGTCCACACCTCAACCCAGTTGAGAAAGTGTGGTGGTTTTTAAAAAGTAGGCTATTTGCTAACAGGTGCTATCCCTGCTTTGAGGATATAGAAGCTGTAATACATAGATTTTTTGTAAAATTACAGCCTGCTAACATTTTACAGCTTGCGCCATTAAACATTTAAACTGGTTTCGAATTACTACTTAGCTCAATATTACCTCTCGGGCAGCTTTTCTCACACCAACCACAGCCGTTACAATCATTATTAACCTTAATCTTGTTTCCAAATGATTTTGTACCCTTTTTCTCTAGTTCGCCAAGGACTGATAGAATTCTATCAAATATATTGGGTTTTGTACGATGCCTTATTCCCAGTGATAAATCATTTAAGATCTTTTCTATCTTTGACGGCAGAATATGAAGCAATCTAACTGCCAATCCTTTACAGGTTATAAGTGGAACTTTGACGAAAAACCTGATGAAAAAATTCTTCTTCTGACCGGATATGAATATATCCCGAGTTCAAATAATGATATAATGGTAGGCGCAGGAGGAAGCGAAGTTTGGATATTCAACACTGTGAGTGCCGGAACAGCGGTTATGTATTTATCCTATTCAAGACCGTGGGAATCAGCACAACCTGCAGCAAATTTCAAAGTTAAAGTGATAGTCGAAGAAATGCCTCAGCCTACTCCACCCGTATTATCTAAAGTACATACCCTCATGTCGGATAAGGCATTATATTTAACCGATCCCACTTCAGGCAGCATGGAAAACGCAGTTGGTCATACTACTATCAGTTGGTCCGAAAACACAAATAAGGCGTTCTTTAATTCTAAAATCACCGTTATAAAAGAAAATGTAAAGAATACCTATGAGTTTGAGCTTGTTGATGTTAAAGCCAGTGATAGTTATTCCATTGAGGGGACATTCAATATCAAAAAGAATGGAGAACCTGTTGCAAATATGATCTTTGGCAAGCTCTACGGACTAGACTTGCCTGCAGGTCAGTATTTCAAATTTTACTCTGACGGAGAAAAATGGCATATGAGTGCATTCATAACAAGCCGTATGGATTATTAATCATAAGATTTGGTATAAAGAAGCAGATAGATGGTTTTATGTTATGCATAATCCACTATCTGCTTTTGTTAAGTTTCGATAGATATAAGGTCTCCCATTATATTGAGATACCAAAAATTATCTACTTTCGTTTATTCTTTCTATTATTTGATTTGTTTATATTTCCTTTCTGCCGCCCTGTTCCCGTACTATCCTGTTCACCAAATTCTTCTTGGCCTTTAGCTTCCTCCGGAACTTCCACCACCTCTGTTTTATGTTGATTATCATAGGAAACACTTACATATGTTTCATCTGTAATACCATTCACGTTTTCCTCTGGCCCAACTGTATCTATGCTGTTATCATCTGTATTTATAATGTTGTTCAGTGAAGATACATCAATATCATTGTTCTTTTCTTCTATTGGATTAGCAGATGTTGAATCTATATCCTTAGTTTCTATGCTAATTGCTTCTTGAGCATAATTTAAGCCGGTTCGTTGGTTGTTTGAAGAAGTTTCCTTTGCTGTATGTGTAAAATTATCAATAACGCTTTGCTTGATAAGCATTATTAAGCTAAATACCAAAACCCCTGTTAAAGAGATCATTATTATTGTTAAAAGAGCAGCTATTAATCCCATAAGAACACCTCCGATAAAATAATATCTGTACTGTAATAACAAGCTTACTTTTTACAATCGTGTCTTTCATTTAATCACCAACATTTCCATAATGATTTTTCTCTTTTTTCATCTATTTTTCTTTTAATATACTCTAAAATGAGTTTATCTAATTTTCTACTCAAGGCTAAAATTCTCTTTTTATTTCCGGTATCCATTGCTAAATGCAGCTGGTTTCTAAGTTTCTCTATATCATCCATGTTTAATTGCCCCCATTATAACAGGAGCCCGACAGATTTGCTGTCAGGCTCCATATGAACTTTTATCCATTAGTGCATTCCCATTCCGCCCATCATCCCCATACCGCCTTGCATGCTGCCGCTACTCTGCATGTTGTTCATGCCACCCATCATGCCCATGCCGTTCATCATGCCCATTCCATTCATCATACCCATTCCACCATTCATGGAGCCTTGCATGTTCATACCGCCCATGTTCATTTGACCTTGCATATTCATTCCGTTCATACCATATTGCTGCCCATTTTGCATTCCATAGTGTTGGCCCGTTTGCGTATTTGTCATCTGCATTCCATTCATATTCATCCCGCTCATACTATTAGAGCTGCTAAATTGATTAATTCCCAATAAAATCACAAAGCTGACAGCAATACCTGCAAGCGAAACTATTGCTAATTTAAACCACGCGTTATTAAACATATAACACCGACCTCCTAACTAATATTTTGTTTAATTGATTAGGCTTGTAAAGTTACTTCTTCCTTTAGTTTACCGCAGTAAGGACATGCTTTCCATTCTGTTTCAATAGTGTTTCCGCATGTACTGCATGTTTCCTTAACTACTACTGTTTTCTTACCTGTAAACGTACTCTTAATTTTCTTAATATCATCTTCAGTAAAGACAATATTTTTTACCGCTATGGCTATACCTATTACCAGCCCAATGATGAAAAGTACAAACAGTACTTTTATCAAGAACAGCAGTAAAGTTGTTATAGTAGCCGCAAGACCTAAACCTGTACCCATATAGAAATAACCTCCTCCATGATTTCCTCTAAAATTGATATTTACTCCATACCCTGATTGGAAAAGCAGGGTATATATAAGCCATAATACAATGATGCCTACTAAAGTCACAGCTGCAATCCTTATAAATGGATTCTTAATCTTACTCATAAACTATACTCACCTCCTTTTCGAGTTATGGCGTTTTGCTTTCACTTATTTAATAAGCAAGAACCATGCCAAGGCTCATGAATTCGGAGTAAGACTACCTTGAAAGTGGCTATATACATATCATAACAATAAATTATGAAGCTTTAATGAAGAGATACCAGGATAAAGTATCTTAATATAGAAAGCTCTTAATGTGTTAAATAATGAACAGCTATATGTTAAATATTAAACACCTGCTTTAAATTTCAGGGGTGATTTTATGAAAGAATCGAACTTGGCCTTTATGAATTATCAGATATGTTAAAGGAAAGTAAACAATACCCTTTTAAATTCTTAAAGATTTATTTGTTAAGAATGCTCCTTAACCATTCATTTCCTTTATCAACTTTGTGGACGTGTTTGTGTATCTCTTTGACTTCTCTTGTACAGTAAGGACAAAACTTCCAGCTAGTCCTGATTTCTCTCCTGCAATTATGACAGTTAAACACTTCTACAGGAGTTTTACAAAACGGGCAGAAACCCCATTCATCCTTCAGAGTCTTACCACAAGAACTGCATGAATTAATATAAGAAACCTTATTGTTATGATTATTTCCCAAAAATATCACCTCAAGATTTTATAACTAGATAAATGCACTTTGCAAAAATTCTGATATAAATCTTATATACAGCAAAGGGTGAATCCCGCAAATCAGGCCGCATTCAAAATCAGCCAGTAACTAACCGCCTTGCTTGTTACAAATTAATAATAAAGGTTTTAAGACAATCTGTCAAAAGCGAATAATACTGGATTTTCAGAACCTTTGTCGATATGTGTAAATCTCTGTCATATATTCCAAATTTATATTGAATTATTATTTTCACAGTTATATAATAACGCTGTCAATTCTTATAAAACATATCAGTTTGCTATAGTTTAAGAGGAGGAAAGTATATGAAAAATGGTATATTAACTGTAGGAGCAGACCTGGGAAACGATGCATTTAAAATAATAGGCCCAACTAAAAAAGAACTGTTTGTTATGAATATTCTTGCACCCTGGCATGAACGCAGAGTTATTACTGAAGATACAAGGTACCCGTTAAACCTGCTGGAAGTAGAAGTAAAAAGCAAGAATGAAGCCCTTGGGAAATATTTTGTTGGCGGTATGGCTTATAATTTTAACAGGGGAATTGTAAAGGAGAGAACAGTTGCAGACCGTCACCACGGTAAAGCAGACGATTCTCAAACATTGATTGTATTGCTTACATCCATTGCCCTTTCCTTATTAAAACCAAATATGAGGGTCATAAAAGAAAAGATTATACTTGGAACAATGCTGCCTACAGAAGAGTTTTTCAAAAACCATAAAGAAAATGTATCCATATTGGAGGACAAGCTTAAAGGTACTCACCGCATTAAATTTTTAAATTCGGTATTTAACGGTGTTGAGGTTGAGTTTGAAATTGTAGGAGTGAGTACTCAGCCGGAAGGCCTTTGTGCAATGAATGCCATTATGTATGATGATGACGGCAATCTTTTGGATAAATACGAAACCAACTATTCAGAACGCACAATCCTGGGTTTTGACATTGGAGCATTGACCTCGGATGTTACAGTAGTGCATAACTTCGAACTTAGAACTTTCTTTGGCATTGATAAGGGTACTATAGACCCGTTAAACAGAATAATCGACTTTATTAAGACAGAGTATAAAACAACAGTCTCAAGGCATAAACTGGACAATGCAATTATACGCAGTGAAAAGCTTCTGATATATGGTGAAGAAATACCAAACCTTCGTGAAGTAAGCAAAAATTACATCGATCATGAAGCAGCGCAGCTGGTTGATGAATTCTCATCCAAGGCAGCAGCTTCCGGTATCCAATTGCCTGATATAGGGCTTCTCATTTTGTGCGGCGGAGGGTCACTGCTATTTAAAGACGTAATAACCAAAAAGTTGTCCCGGATTCCCATGATTTTTAGCGATAATGCCGTAATGCTTAACGCCATTGGTGCATGGAAAAATGCCAACAGGCTTAAGAATGAGTTTTCTGACAGCCTGGCCTTTGACTTTGCTGCTGCAAGTCAAGCATAAGTAAAGGATGGTAATTCTATGTTTAATGACCAGTCAAATTATGTTTATAAAATCACACTCCCTGAATCTACATCGAGTGATGTAATCGAGTGGTTCGAAATTATGGAGGCTAACGGTAAATTAGCTGGCTCTTTGATAGAGTTGGTTTATGAAAGGATTAAGTCCCAAAAACCCTTGGAAGGTTCCATTTACTCATTTGACAGTCAAAATCAAAATGCCGTATCTTCTCTAAAGGAAGGTCCAACAATCAACCAAAGTGACTTTTGGGATAGTCTATATGATTGGCAAGGCTCATGCAGCGCAGCTTTCAAAGATGAAAAGAAAGAAAAGAAGGTAAAGAAGAAAATGCTATATGTATAGATTTTTAAACATACAAGTACCCGTAGGTAATCACTTACCTACGGGTACTTGTATGTTAAGCTAAAGCTTCCCTTCATATATTCTTCATATTTTTATTATATATTGAGTTTACAAAAAACATAATTTATCTGAACATTGAAGAGAATATCCAAAAAGGTTATAATTCTATTATGAAAATTTTGTCTTAGGAAGGTAACTTAATGATTAGTATCTCTAAACTCTTGACTGACGCAGCAAACTTTGGAGACAGTCTCCGTTATTCATCCAGACCCGGTTCCCGACCTGTTCATGGATCTTCAACTGATTTTGGACCGGTAGTAGTTTTAAATTTGACAAAAGCGTGTAATCTAAAATGTATTCATTGTTATGCAAATGCCCAACTTAAGCCCTGCGAAAATGAATTATCGACCCAGGAAGTAGAAGGTTTGATAAACGACCTTTCCCAATTCAGGGTTCCGGTCTTGCTTTTTTCAGGCGGCGAGCCCTTGCTCCGAAAAGATATTTTTCACCTTATCCGGTATACTTCAAACCTGGGAATAAGACCTGTAGTCTCTACTAACGGGACATTAATCACCAGGGAATTCGCGTTAAGTCTTAAGGAATCAGGAGTTAAATATGTAGGAATAAGTCTTGATGGCATTGGGCAAAACAATGACAGGTTTCGCGGTCTAAACGGAGCATTTGATAAAGCTTTATCTGGAATCAGAAACTGCTTGAATATAGGACAAAAGGTTGGCTTGCGTTTTACAATAAATAAGAATAATCTAAAAGACTTGGAGGATATCTTTAAGCTAATTGAGGAAGAAAAAATTCCACGTGCGTGTTTTTATCATCTGGTATACAAAGGACGAGGATCAAAGCTTGTAGAATCGGATTTAAGTCATGAAGAGTCAAGAATGGCTCTTGATATGATTATTAAAAAAACACTGGATTTCCGTTTAAGGGGAATAAACACTGAAATACTTACTGTAGACAATCATGCAGACGGTATCTATCTCTATCTTTGGGCTGTTGATCATGATCATGACAGGGCAGAAAAGATTTTGGAGCTATTAAAAAGAAATGGCGGAAACCGTTCGGGAATTGCATTTGCAAATATTGACTGGCTGGGTAATGTCCATCCTGACCAGTTCTTACATGATATAAATCTAGGCAATATCAGAGAAAGAAAGTTTAGCGAGATCTGGGCCGACCCAACCAATCCGGTATTAGCCGGCTTGAGAAATAGAAAACCGTTGTTAAAAGGCCGCTGCAGCCAGTGCAAGTGGCTTGAAGTCTGCAATGGCAATTTTAGGGCCAGAGCTTTATCAACCGGCGATTTTTGGGCATCTGATCCCGCATGTTACCTTACTGATAAAGAAATAGGGATTAAATAAACTTGTATTGGAGGACCAAATGTTAATATCCTGGAACACAACCAAAAAGTGCAATCTTTATTGCAAGCACTGTTATCGGGATTCCGGGCCGGATGCTGATACGGAAAGCGAGTTAAGTACGGAAGAAGGAATAAAACTATTAAATGAAATAAAGTCTGCAGGCTTTAAATTAATGATCTTTAGCGGCGGAGAACCACTATATAGAGATGATATCTTTGTGCTGGCATCTTATGCTAAAGAAATTGGTTTGCGTCCTGTCCTCGGAACTAACGGAACTATGATTACTGATAAGGTAGCACAGAGAATAAAGGCATCAGGTATTGATGGACTTGCTATAAGTCTTGACAGCGTTACATCAGAGTATCACGATGAGTTCCGTAATTTGACCGGCTCCTGGGACAAGGCTGTAAACGGGATAAAATGCTGTGTCGAAGCTGATTTGAGGGTTCAAATAAATATAACCCTTACCGAGGAAAACTTTGATCAGTTTGAGAAGATGGCAGATTTCGTGATGAGTCTGGGCGTGAAAGCTTTGCACCCCTTCTTTCTGATACCCACAGGAAGAGGTAAGAACATTGAAGAAGAGTCCTTAAAACAGGAAAAGTATTTTAATACCCTAAGAACAATACTGGAAAAACAAAAATCACTTCCTATAGAGCTAAAGCCTACATGCGCTCCTCAGTTTTTGCCTCTGGCCAGGGAAATGGGAATTCCAATGAGATTTACACGCGGATGTCTGGCAGGGGTGTCATACTGCTGCATACTTCCAAACGGTGATGTAAATATCTGTCCCTACTTGCCTGTAAAAGCAGGCAATATAAGAGAAAACCCCTTCGATGTTATCTGGAAAGACAGCAGTATATTTAACCAACTACGCAGTTATAAGGATTATGAGGGCCGCTGCGGAAAATGCAGTGATGTAAACATATGCGGAGGATGCAGGGCCAGGGCATACTACTACAACGATGGAAATTATATGGCAGAAGAACCCTGGTGCTACAAGTTTTTGGGGTGTTGATTATGGATGAACTTGATTGCAAACTACTGAATTTAATTCAAAAAGGACTGCCAATTGTAGAATTTCCTTTTCATAAGCTGGCAGAAGATTTAGGTATAGGCCCTGACGAAGTAATTACAAGACTTGAAAAGTTAAAGAAAGAAGGATATATACGCAGAATAGGTGCACTTCTTAATACTTCTAAAATGGGCTATACAAGTGCTCTTTTTGCAATGGAGGTGCCGGAGGCAATATTTGATTATACTGCTTCCATCGTAAACAGTT